>NZ_JBEZHO010000042.1:0-77395 GCF_040650615.1 Streptomyces sp. NPDC048643 | reverse complement strand
GTGCACCGCTACGAAGGTGGACGACGAGGAGCGGGCGTCCGGCCCGGCGTCCTCGACGTACCGCGGTCGCGAAGTCCTCGCGCCGCCTCAGCCGAGCCTCGATGCAAATCGAGGCGGCCCGCTCCTGGTTGACGTGCTCCGGGGGTCAGACCTCGACCACGACCGGGAGGATCATCGGGCGCCGGCGGTAGTTGTCGGAGACCCACTTGCCCAGCGTGCGGCGGATGAGCTGCTGCATCTGGTGGGGCTCGACCACGCCGTCCTGAGCGGACCGCTCCAGGACTTCGGTGACCTTCGGAATGACGTCGGCGAACGCGGCGTCGTCGATACCGGAGCCACGGGCCTGCACGTGCGGACCGCCCGTGAGCTTGCCCGTGCTGGAGTCCATCACCACGAAGACCGAGATGATGCCCTCGTCTCCGAGGATCCTGCGGTCCTTGAGCGCGGGCTCGCCGACGTCACCGACCGAGAGGCCGTCGACGTACACGTACCCGGCCTGGACCTTGCCGGAGATCTTCGCCTTGCCGTTGATCAGGTCGACGACCACGCCGTCCTCGGCGATCACGATGCGGTCGTGCGGGACGCCGGTGAGGGCGCCCAGCTCGGCGTTGGCGCGCAGGTGGCGCCATTCGCCGTGGACCGGCATCAGGTTGCGCGGCTTGCAGATGTTATAGAAGTACAGCAGCTCGCCCGCCGAGGCGTGACCCGAGACGTGCACCTTGGCGTTGCCCTTGTGGATGACGTTCGCACCCCAGCGGGTCAGGCCGTTGATGACGCGGTAGACCGCGTTCTCGTTGCCGGGGATCAGCGACGACGCCAGGATCACGGTGTCGCCCTGGACGATCCGGATCTGGTGGTCGCGGTTCGCCATCCGGGAGAGAGCGGCCATCGGCTCACCCTGCGAGCCGGTGCAGACCAGCACGACCTCGTGGTCCGGGAGGTCGTCGAGCGTCTTGACGTCGACCACCAGGCCCGGCGGGACCTTCAGGTAGCCGAGGTCCCGGGCGATGCCCATGTTGCGGACCATCGAGCGGCCGACGAAGGCGACCCTGCGGCCGTACTCGTGCGCGGTGTCGAGGATCTGCTGGATGCGGTGCACGTGGCTGGCGAAGCTCGCCACGATGATCCGCTTGCTGGCGTTCGCGAAGACCTGGCGCAGCACGTTCGAGATGTCGCGCTCGGGCGGGACGAAGCCGGGGACCTCGGCGTTCGTGGAGTCCGAGAGGAGAAGGTCGATGCCTTCCTCGCTCAGACGCGCGAACGCGTGCAGGTCCGTGAGGCGGCCGTCCAGCGGGAGCTGGTCCATCTTGAAGTCGCCGGTGTGGACGACCATGCCCGCGGGGGTGCGGATGGCGACCGCGAGGGCGTCCGGGATGGAGTGGTTGACCGCGACGAACTCGCAGTCGAAGGGACCGATGCGCTCGCGGTGGCCCTCGGCCACCTCCAGCGTGTACGGCCGGATGCGGTGCTCCTGGAGCTTCGCCTCGATGAGAGCGAGGGTCAGCTTGGAGCCGATCAGCGGGATGTCCGGCTTCTCGCGCAGGAGGAACGGGACGGCGCCGATGTGATCCTCGTGGCCGTGCGTGAGCACGATGCCCTCGATGTCGTCGAGGCGGTCCCGGATGGACGTGAAGTCCGGCAGGATCAGGTCGATTCCGGGCTGCTCCTCCTCGGGGAAGAGCACTCCGCAGTCGACGATCAGGAGGCGGCCTCCGTACTCGAAGACCGTCATGTTCCGGCCGATCTCGCCGAGGCCGCCGAGCGGGGTGACCCGCAGGCCGCCCTTCGGAAGGACCGGCGGTGCGCCGAGTTCAGGATGCGGATGACTCAAAAGACTCTCCTCACCACGGACGCCACGTACCTGGCAAGGCACGTGGCGCGCGTGACGTTCGTGCAGTAGCAGTTGTCTGTGTGGGGTGCGGGCCGATGGCCTGCGGTGGTGCTTATTCAGTTGTGAAGTCTGTGATCAGAGCTCTACCCCGCCGGCGCCAAGATCGATCTTGAGCTGGACGGTCTCCTCGGGCGACAGCTCGACCATCGGGGCGCGCAGCGGACCGGCCGGCAGCCCCTGGAGGGCGAGTGCGGCCTTGGTCGTCATGACGCCCTGGGTGCGGAACATGCCGGTGAAGACGGGGAGCAGCTTCTGGTGGATCTCGGTGGCCTTCTGGACGTCGCCCGAGAGGTGGGCGTCGAGCATGGCGCGGAGTTCCGGGGTGACGACGTGGCCGACGACGGAGACGAACCCGACCGCGCCCACGGAGAGCAGCGGGAGGTTCAGCATGTCGTCGCCGGAGTACCAGGCGAGGCCGGAGCGGGCGATGGCCCAGCTGGCCCGGCCGAGGTCTCCCTTGGCGTCCTTGTTCGCGACGATACGGGGGTGCTCGGCGAGCCGCACCAGGGTTTCGGTGTTGATCGGGACGCCGCTGCGGCCGGGGATGTCGTAGAGCATGACCGGCAGGCCGGTCGCGTCGGCGATGGCCGTGAAGTGCCGGTAGAGGCCCTCCTGCGGCGGCTTGTTGTAGTACGGCGTCACGGTGAGAAGGCCGTGCGCGCCGACCTGCTCGGCGGCGCGGGCCAGCTCGATGCTGTGGTGGGTGTCGTTCGTGCCGACGCCCGCGACGACGTGGGCGCGGTCGCCGACCGCCTCCACCACGGCACGTACGAGATCCGATTTCTCCGCGTTGCTGGTGGTCGGGGACTCACCGGTGGTGCCGTTGATGATCAGGCCGTCGTTGCCTGCGTCCACCAGGTGGGTGGCGAGCCGCTGAGCGCCGTCGAGGTCGAGTGCGCCGTCCGCCGTGAAGGGCGTGACCATGGCGGTGAGGACCCGCCCGAAGGGGGTCTGCGGAGTGGAGGTCGGAGCCATGGGTAACACGCTACTCGCTGCTCAACCCGGGGTCTGCCCTCGGGGGACACGACAAAGCATGACAAAGGTGGAGCCCGGCACTGCCTGCTCGGGGGTTCAAGCAGTGCCGGGTCCGTTTGATCAGGCTAGATGAACTTCGCGAAATGCCGCAATACGGACACCTCGCTCGGCTGATCCGTACATCTGTGCCGGACCGGTGCGCGCAGGCGCTTTACGGCGCCACACGTCCGTTCGCGTTGTAGGCCGCGTGTGTGAGCGGCATGAGCCTGGCCCACTCCGCCTCCATCTTCTCGCCGACCATCTCGATCTCCCGCTGCGGGAAGGAGCGGACCTTGGCGAGCTCGTGCTGGGTGCGCAGGCCGAGGAAGTGCATCAGGGACCGCGCGTTGCACGTGGCGTACATCGAGGAGAAGAGGCCGACCGGGAGGACGGCGCGGGCGACCTCGCGGGCCACGCCGGCGGCGAGCATCTCCTGGTACGCCTCGTACGCCTGGCGGTAGGAGTCCTCCATCGCGCGGCCCGTGAGCTCCAGCTGGGCCTGCGTGCCCTCCACGAAGACGTACTTGCCGGGGCGGCCCTCCTGGACCAGCTTGCGGGAGGCGCCCGGGACGTAGAAGACCGGCTCCAGCTCCCTGTAGCGACCCGATTCCTCGTTGTACGACCAGCCGACGCGGTGCCGCATGAACTCGCGGAAGACGAAGATCGGGGCGCTGATGAAGAAGGTCATCGAATTGTGCTCGAAGGGGCTGCCGTGCCGGTCCCGCATCAGGTAGTTGATCAGGCCCTTGGAACGCTCCGGGTCCTTCTGCAGCTCTTCCAGCGACTGCTCCCCGGCCGTGGAGACACGGGCGGCGAACAGCACGTCGGCGTCGGAGGCCGTGTGCTTGATCAGCTCGACGGTGACATCGCTGCGGAAGCTGGGCTTGAGGTCGTCGGCGGGGGTGTCGGTCACGGTGCGGAGGGTCCTTCCCATCACTGGCTCGGGCGGCGACCACTCTACGGCCCGGCACCGACAACGGGGCGTTCGGTACCGTGCCGCGACATTCGGCACCGAACTTCTGCGAATTCGGTGATTCAGGGCACCTCTTGGGGCATTCGTGCGTCTGTATGGGTGAGGGCGATGCGTTCGAGCCGCTCTCACCGACCGTCACACCAGCACGAGTCTCCGGAAGGAGAAGCACGCCCATGTTCCGCCGGCGCGAGCCCGTCCCGTTCGCCTTCATCGCCGAGGCCGACCAGTTCCGCAGCAATGTCACTCCCCCACCCCGTGAGCGGGCCTCCGCCGGGCAGATGGTCGGGCGATGGCTCATCGGCCTCACCGTCGTCGCCGGGATAGCGGGGTCCCTGCTCGTCGGGATGCCCGCCTTGTCGCAGGATCAGTCACCTGCGAAGACGCAGCATTCCGAGGCGTCGGACGGCCGCTGACTCATCCGGACCCCCAAGGGTGGTGGCCCGGCATCCGGCTCGATAGCCTCACCGGGCACAGCCCATGCGTGGATTGAGTGAGGATCAGTCGTGCCCCTGCCTTTCCTGACGGCGGACCGCGCCTTTGACGAGGCCGCGGACGATGTCGCGCTGCCCTTCGACGACCGCGACCGCTGGCGGCGCCCCTACCGGCCCGGTCCGTGTCGGGTCGGCGCCGCCGCGCTCGTCCTGCTGCTCGCCTCGTACGTGCTCGTGGCGGCCGTGATCATCGCCGTCGCCGGCACGGTGCCCGCCGCCGCGGCCTGCATGGTCGGCGCCGCGATCGCCATACTGTGCGCGCTGCGCCTGTTGCGCGTCGGTGTGTGGGTCAGCGCCCGGGGACTGCGCAGGGTGGGTTTCTTCGTCACGAGCACGACCCCGTGGCAGCAGGTCACCGCCGTGCGGACGGTGCAGCAGCCGGTGCGCTGGCTTGGGCTGCCGCGCACGGTGCAGGGACAGGCACTGACGCTCGTGCGGACAGAGCGCGCGCCCGGTGAGGTGCCGCCGCTCATGACGACGCACAACACCGACTTCCTGGCCCGTACGGAGGCCTTCGACCGCGCGGCGGACGCCGTCGAGGTGTGGGCGGACGAGTACCGCCGGCACTGACGGGCGATCACGCCGAGGGCGACGACGGAGGAGGGGCCGATCCGCACACGGTGCGGGTCGGCCCCTCCTTCGTTCGTACAGCCGCCATGGCGGGCGTCGTGCACCCGACCTCGTGGGCGTCGGGTGCCTCAGTCAGGCTTCCAGGGTCCGGCCCTCCTGGAGGGCGATGGCCCGCTGCATGGCCTTGCGGGCGCGCGGGGTGTCCCGGGCGTCGTGGTAGGCCACCGCGAGGCGGAACCAGTTGCGCCAGTCGTCCGGCGCGTCCTCCGTCTCGGCCTTGCGGCGGGCGAAGACCTCGTCGGCCGAGTCGCGGTCGATGCGGCCGCCCTCGGTGCGCCGCAGCTCGTCGACGGGCAGTCCGCCCTCGGCGTCGAGCACGGCGGCGAGCCTGTTGGCCTTCCGGACGAACTGCGTGTTCGCCCAGAGGAACCAGACACCGATGACCGGCAGGATGAGCACGGCGACACCGAAGGTGACGGTGATCAGGGTGCCGTCCTGGATGAGCATCACTCCCCGGCTGCCGACCAGGACGAAATAGACGACCAGGACGGCGGCCGTGACGGCATAGGTGATTTTCGCGCGCATGTCTGCCGGTTACCTCGTGTACGTGCCCCGGCTCAGCCGAGGTCCAGGAAGTGTTCCAGGCCGAAGGTGAGGCCCGGGGTGGTCACCACACGGCGGACGCCGAGCAGGATGCCCGGCATGAAGCTGCTGTGGTGCAGGGAGTCGTGGCGGATGGTGAGGGTCTCGCCCTCGCCGCCGAGCAGGACCTCCTGGTGGGCGAGGAGGCCGCGCAGCCGGACCGCGTGCACCGGCACGCCGTCGACGTCCGCGCCGCGGGCGCCGTCCAGGGCGGTCGCCGTGGCGTCGGGCTGCGGGGCACTGCCCGCGCGGTCCCGGGCCGCGGCGATGAGCTGGGCGGTGCGCGTGGCGGTGCCGCTGGGGGCGTCCACCTTGTTCGGGTGGTGCAGCTCGATGACCTCGACGGACTCGAAGTACGGCGCGGCGACCTCGGCGAACTTCATGGTCAGGACGGCCCCGATGGAGAAGTTCGGCGCGATGAGCACGCCGGTCTCCGGAGACGCGGCCAGCGAGGTGCCGAGCTGCGTGAGGCGCTCGTCGGTCCAGCCGGTCGTGCCGACCACGGCGTGGATGCCGTGCCGGACACAGAAGTCGAGGTTGCCCATCACCGAGGCGGGGGTGGTCAGTTCGACGGCGACCTGGGCGCCGGCGTCGACCAGCGTCTCCAGCTTGTCGCCGCGCCCGAGGGCGGCCACCAGTTCCATGTCCTCGGCGGCCTCGACGGCTCGTACCGCCTCGGCTCCGATCCGGCCCTTGGCACCGAGGACCGCCACGCGCAGCTTGCTCATTGCTTCGTTCCTTACCGAGACGGGATCAGGCGACCGCGTCGTGCAGTCGGGACGCCTGCTTGTCCTTGACCGGGCCGATGACCGACAGCGAGGGCCGCTGTCCCAGGACGTCCCGGGCTACCTCGCGGACCTCGTCCGGGGTGACCGAGGCGATCTTGGCCAGCATGTCGTCGACGGACATCTGCTCGCCCCAGCACAGCTCACTCTTGCCGATGCGGTTCATCAACGCGCCGGTGTCCTCGAGGCCGAGGACGGTGGAGCCCTGGAGCTGACCGACGGCGCGGCCGATCTCGTCGTCCGAGAGTCCGTGCGCGGCGACCTGGTCGAGCTCGTCGCGGCAGAGCTTCAGGACGTCGTGGACCTGGCTCGGTCGGCAGCCCGCGTAGACGCCGAAGAGACCGCAGTCGGCGAAGCCCGAGGTGTACGAGTACACGCTGTAGGCCAGGCCGCGCTTCTCGCGGACCTCCTGGAAGAGGCGCGAGGACATGCCGCCGCCGAGCGCGGTGTTCAGGACGCCGAGGGCCCAGCGGCGCTCGTCGGTGCGGGCGAGACCCGGCATGCCGAGGACGACGTGGGCCTGCTCGGTCTTGCGGCCGAGCAGTTCGACTCGGCCGGCCGTGCGGATCGTGCGCCGGCCGTCGCGCGGGGCCATGGGGGCCGCCGTCGCGTTCTTGAAGGCGCCCGCCTTCTCGAAGGCGGCGCGCACCTGGCGGACGACCTTGTCGTGGTCGACGTTGCCCGCGGCGGCCACCACGAGGTGGGTCGGGTCGTAGTGCTTCTTGTAGAAGCGGCGGATGCGGTCGGCGGTGAGGGCGTTGACCGTGTCGACCGTGCCGAGGACCGGGCGGCCGAGGGGGTTGTCGCCGAACATCGTGTGCGCGAACAGGTCGTGCACGCAGTCGCCCGGGTCGTCCTCGGTCATCGCGATCTCTTCGAGGATCGCACCGCGCTCGACGTTGACGTCGTCCTCACAGATGAGGGAGCCGGTCAGCATGTCGCAGACCACGTCGATCGCGAGCGGCAGGTCGGTGTCGAGCACGCGCGCGTAGTAGCACGTGTACTCCTTGGCCGTGAACGCGTTCATCTCGCCACCGACCGCGTCGATCGCGGAAGAGATGTCCAGGGCGGACCTGCGGTTCGTGCCCTTGAAGAGCAGGTGCTCCAGGTAGTGCGTGGCGCCGTTCAGAGCCGGCGTCTCGTCGCGGGAGCCCACGTTCGCCCAGATGCCGAACGTCGCGGAGCGCACCGAGGGCAGCGTCTCGGTGACGATGCGCAGGCCACCGGGGAGGGTGGTCTTGCGGACCGTGCCGATGCCGTTCGTGCCCTTGATCAGGGTTTGGGTACGGGCGACGGCCCGCGCCTCCGAGGAGGTGCGGGCCGTCGTCGTGGAGCTACTCGACGTCACTTGTCGGTGTCGTCCTTCTTCTCATCGTCGCCTTCGCCCTCGACCACGGGGATCAGGGAGAGCTTGCCGCGGGAGTCGATCTCGGCGATCTCGACCTGGACCTTGGAGCCCACGGCCAGGACGTCCTCGACGTTCTCCACGCGCTTGCCGCCGGCGAGCTTGCGGATCTGCGAGATGTGCAGGAGACCGTCCTTGCCCGGGAGCAGCGACACGAACGCACCGAAGGTCGTCGTCTTCACGACGGTGCCCAGGTAGCGCTCGCCGACCTCCGGCATGGTCGGGTTGGCGATCGAGTTGATCGTGGCGCGCGCGGCCTCGGCCTGCGAGCCCTGCTGGGCACCGATGTAGATGGTGCCGTCGTCCTCGATCGTGATGTCGGCGCCGGTGTCCTCCTGGATCTGGTTGATCATCTTGCCCTTGGGGCCGATGACCTCACCGATCTTGTCCACGGGGATCTTGACGGTGATGATCCGCGGGGCGTTCGGGGACATCTCGTCCGGCGTGTCGATCGCTTCCATCATCACGTCGAGGATGTGGAGGCGGGCGTCGCGGGCCTGCTTGAGGGCCGCGGCCAGGACGGAGGCGGGGATGCCGTCCAGCTTGGTGTCGAGCTGGAGGGCGGTCACGAACTCCTTGGTGCCGGCGACCTTGAAGTCCATGTCGCCGAAGGCGTCCTCCGCACCGAGGATGTCGGTGAGGGCGACGTAGTGCGTCTGGCCGTCGATCTCCTGGGAGATCAGACCCATGGCGATACCGGCGACGGCGGCCTTGAGCGGCACACCGGCGTTCAGCAGCGACATGGTCGAGGCGCAGACGGAGCCCATGGACGTCGAGCCGTTGGAGCCGAGGGCCTCGGACACCTGACGGATCGCGTAGGGGAACTCCTCGCGGGTCGGCAGGACCGGCACGATCGCGCGCTCGGCGAGCGCGCCGTGGCCGATCTCGCGGCGCTTCGGGGAGCCGACGCGGCCCGTCTCACCGACGGAGTACGGCGGGAAGTTGTAGTTGTGCATGTAGCGCTTGCGGGTCACCGGGGAAAGGGTGTCCAGCTGCTGCTCCATGCGGAGCATGTTCAGGGTGGTGACGCCCAGGATCTGGGTCTCGCCACGCTCGAACAGCGCCGAGCCGTGCACGCGCGGGATGGCCTCGACCTCGGCGGCCAGCGTACGGATGTCCGTGACGCCGCGGCCGTCGATGCGGACCTTGTCCTTGATGACGCGCTCGCGGACCAGCTTCTTGGTCAGCGCGCGGTACGCGGCGGAGATCTCCTTCTCGCGACCCTCGAACTGCGGGAGCAGCTTCTCGGCGGCGATCTCCTTGACGCGGTCCAGCTCGGCCTCGCGGTCCTGCTTGCCGGCGATGGTGAGCGCCTGGGCGAGCTCGCTCTTGACCGCGGCGGTGAGGGCCTCGAAGACGTCGTCCTGGTAGTCCAGGAAGATCGGGAACTCGCCGGTCGGCTTGGCGGCCTTGGCGGCGAGGTCCGACTGCGCCTTGCAGAGGACCTTGATGAAGGGCTTCGCGGCGTCGAGGCCGGCGGCCACGACCTCCTCGGTCGGCGCCTCGGCGCCACCCTGGACGAGCGTGATCGTCTTGTCGGTGGCCTCGGCCTCGACCATCATGATCGCGACGTCGCCGTCCTCGAGGACACGACCGGCGACGACCATGTCGAAGACGGCGTCCTCGAGCTCGGTGTGCGTCGGGAACGCGACCCACTGGCCGTTGATCAGCGCGACGCGGACGCCGCCGACCGGGCCGGAGAAGGGCAGACCGGCCAGCTGCGTGGACGCGGAGGCGGCGTTGATCGCCACGACGTCGTACAGGTGGTCGGGGTTGAGGGCCATGATCGTCGCGACGACCTGGATCTCGTTGCGAAGGCCCTTCTTGAAGGACGGACGCAGCGGGCGGTCGATCAGGCGACAGGTGAGGATGGCGTCCTCGGAGGGACGGCCCTCACGGCGGAAGAAGCTGCCGGGGATCTTGCCGGCGGCGTACATCCGCTCCTCGACGTCCACCGTCAGGGGGAAGAAGTCGAGCTGGTCCTTGGGCTTCTTGGAAGCGGTGGTGGCCGACAGCACCATGGTGTCGTCGTCCAGGTACGCGACGGCGGAGCCGGCGGCCTGACGGGCCAGCCTGCCCGTCTCGAAGCGGATGGTGCGGGTACCGAAGGAACCGTTGTCGATGACGGCCTCGGCGTAGTGGGTCTCGTTCTCCACTAGTGTTTTCTCCTCGTCTTCGTCCCGTCCTGCCCGTGTGGCAGGGGGACGGTGGCGGAGAGCGCTCCTCCTGGTGCGGGCCGGTCTTCGATCGAAGCACCCGGGGCTCTTACGCCCGGGGGCCACTACCGAGGACCGGCGGCGGCGAGGCGCGCTTCTCCTCGTTCGGTGTCGTGCGATGCCCTACCCGGCGGGTACGGCTTCGTCACGCTCTGTTCGTACGTGCTGTTTCCTGCGTATTGCGTTGTGCTACCACACTACAAAGCGTCGGTGACACTCCGCACGTACAAGGCCGTGCGGCGGCACATACAGCAAAAGGAGCGGCTCCCGACGCGGGAACCGCTCCCTCCACGGCGTCTTACTTGGCGCCGCCGGCCGCACCGCGGCGGATGCCCAGGCGGTCGACCAGCGCACGGAAGCGCTGGATGTCCTTCTTGGCCAGGTACTGAAGCAGGCGGCGACGCTGGCCGACCAGGATCAGAAGACCACGGCGGGAGTGGTGGTCGTGCTTGTGGGTCTTGAGGTGCTCGGTCAGGTCCGAGATCCGGCGCGAAAGCATGGCGACCTGGACCTCGGGGGAGCCGGTGTCGCCCTCCTTCTGACCGAACTCGCTGATGAGCTGCTTCTTCGTAGCGGCGTCGAGCGGCACGCTTACTCCTTGTAGTCTCGTGTCTGCCACCGAGTGCCCCTGGTCGAATTCTCAGGGGAGCTTCCGTGACTCGGAAGGCGGGGATCCGATGGGCGCGGCCTCCAGAGCAGCGCTCCGGGGGTGCGTACACAAACGGCCGTTACACAGGGTACCAGCCTGGCCGGACGCGTCTGCCAGGGTCACGGAAGGTTCCCGGGCGGTGTGGTCCAGGCCACTAGGGTGACGCCGCAGAGGTCATTCGTACGTGGGGAAGGGGCCGGCGGAACATGGCCGAGGAAGCGGACAAGGACGTCAAGGCGCGCAAGGAGCGGGAGAAGGACGAGCTCTACGCCCTGGACATCTCGGGCGCGGAATGGCAGAGCGCGCCCGGCACCGAGGAGCACGAGGAGCGGGTCGAGATCGCGTATCTGTCCGGGGGTGCGGTGGCCATGCGCTCGTCGCTCGACCCGGGGACGGTGCTGCGGTACACGGAGGCGGAGTGGCGGGCCTTCGTGCTGGGTGCCCGGGACGGCGAGTTCGACCTGGAACCGGCGCCGCACGTCGAGAGTCTGCCGGCCGAGTAGTGGCGGAGCAGGGGCACGGTCGGCGGCCGTCCGGTGGGCGGCATCCCGGCACCGTGTGAACGCTGAGCGTCGAAGGGCCGGAGCGGAGAGGTTCTCCGCTCCGGCCCTTGCTGCTGTTTGTCTGCTTTGGGGCTCAATCGTGAGCGTGTGTACGCCACTTCTGGGCAGGGTGTGACGTAGCGGGCGTCCGCGGTGGGGTGGACGGGCCTGCCCTCCTGACAGTCATGGTGATTAGGCTGGGACAGGGCGCGACGCCAGAACCCGTGGACGGGAGGCTCGTGTTCCAGGGGGAGCCGGGTCAATTCGGACGACCTCGTACGGACTTCGGACGACCTCGGGCGTTCACGGACGCCCACGGACGACAAGTAGACGGTCGCCCCGGCACGGCTTGAGGGTGCTCGACCACACCAGGAGGAATTGTGAACAGCGATCGGGACGGGAACCGCGGGGGCTGGGCCACGCCCGGCGACGACCAGTCCGACGCGGAGTCCGCCGTCGAGACGACGGGCGAGTTCACCATCGACTACGCGCCGCCGGCCTGGTACACGCAGAACGCCTCGGGCGGCTCCGGGGATTCGGACGCCGCGGACACCGAAGCGGACGCGGAGGAGCCGGTCGACGCGGACGCTCCCGCGGGCTCCGAGGACGCGGCGCGGACCGAGGACGCGGCGGCCGCCGTGCCGCCCGTCCCGGACGCGGCCGGTCCCGGCGCCGTACCGAACCTTCCCGTGGGCGGTTTCGAACCGCAGTGGGCACCGCCCGCTCCGCCGGTCGCTCCGACTCCCGCTTCTCCCCCGGCTTCTGCCGCTCCCGTCGTCGGTTCCGGTGCGGCGGACATCCCTTCCTTCACCCCGTCGGACACCCCCGCGGACGAGCCCGACTCCACGACCGGGGATCTGGAGAGCGGCGCGACCATGCGGTTCTCCGCCGCCGCGGTGAAGCGTGAGATCGCGGAGCGGACGGGTTCGGAGCCCGCCGAGGGCGAGGACGTCGCTCCGGACGCTCCCGCGCCCGCGCCCGTTCTTGCTCCTGCTCCCGCCGTGGTCGCCTCCGAGGACGACAGGGACGACGAGGCCGCGGACGTCGACGCGGAAGGCCAGGACACTCGGGCCGAGGGCGCGGACGTGCAGGACGCGCAGGACGTCGAGGACACGGACGAAGACGAGGAGAGGGACGCTGGCAATCCCGAGGCGGAGGCCGAAGCCGACGCCGACCTCCCGGTCGAGCCCGTGGCCGTCGTCGAGCCCGCCCTCCCCGCCCAGCCCGTGAGCCCGCCCGAGCCCACCATCGACCCGGTTCTCGCGTACCAGTCGCTGGAGGCCGGCGTACACCGGATCGGTACGTCCGAAGCGCCGGCGACGGACGGGACGTCCAGCGACGACGCTCAAGTCCTGTCCTCCGAGGCCAAGTTCACCGACGCGCAGGGCGGTGCGTCCACGGAGGCGGCCGAGGTCGCCGACGTCGTGGCAGCGCACCCCGCCGCCGACGAGCACATCGCGCCGGGCGAGGTTCCGGCGGACGACGTTCACGACGCCGTACCGGCGGACGCGCTCACGAACGACGGGCCGCAGGTCGAGGGTCCGACGGCCGGTGAGCCTCAGGACGCGCCCCCGGCCTGGGCGCCGCCGCCGCTCCCGCAGGCCGGACTTCCGCCGTTGCCGCCCGCCTATCAGCCCGCGGCTCCCGCCCCCGCCGCGCAGTGGCCCGCCTCCACGGAGCCGGCTCAGGCCCCCGGGCCGGCTCAGGTGCCGCCGCAGTCACCGGTTCCGCCGTACGTTCCGGATCCGCAGCAGGCTCCCGCCGCCGCGCAGGCGCCCGCTCCCGCGCCGGGCGCTCCCTTCCAGCCACCCGCGCCGCAGCCCGCGCCGGGCCGGCCCTTCCAGCCCCCTGCCGCGCAGCCCGCGCCGGGTCAGCCGTTCCAGCCTCCGGCGCCGGCCCCTCAGCCCGCGCCGCAGTCGGGGCCTCCGGCCTGGCCCGCCCCCGGTGAGCACGTCGCCGCAGGATCGCCGCAGGGGCCCGGACCGGTGCAGCCACCCGCCTACGACAGCTCGGTTCCGGCACCGCCGCCGGCCCAGCCCCCGGCTCCGGCCGCTCCGGTCGCCGACGCGCCCGCGCCGATCCCTCCGCAGCAGGGCAGTTACGGCTTCCCGCAGCCAGGGGCGCAGGTCCCGCCGCCCGCGCCGGCTCCCTCGGCTCCCCCCGCCCCGGCCTACGGCTTCCCGCAGCAGCCCGCGCCCCAGGCCCCGCAGGCACCCGCCCCGGCGACCGCCGCGCAGGCCCCCGGCTACGGTTTCCCGCAGCCCGCCGCGCCCGGTGCCGTACCGCCGCAGGCGCCGGCCCCCCAGCCGGGCTACGGGTTCCCGCAGCAGGCCGCCGCACCCGCGCCCGCCTACGGCTTCCCCCAGCAGCAGCCGGGCTACGGGTTCCCGCAGCAGGCGCCCGACTCCCCCGCTCCGCAGCCCGGTTTCGACCCGGCGCCGTCGCAGGTCCAGCCTCCGCAGCAGCCGGGCCCGGAGCCCGTGCAGCAGCAGCCGGCCGCGCCGGTCGACCCGCGGGCCGGTACCGCGTGGCCGCAGCCCGTCCGGCACGACCAGCGGCAGCCCACCAACCCCGGTGCGGCGCCGCTCGGTTACACCGCGGCCGTGGAGCTGTCCTCCGACCGGCTGCTCAACAACAAGCGGCAGAAGGTCAAGAGCGGTCGTCCGGCCGCCGCGCAGTCACGGTTCAAGCTGGGCGGCAAGAAGGAAGAGGCCGAGCGGCAGCGGAAGTTGGAGCTGATCCGCACCCCGGTGCTGTCCTGCTACCGGATCGCCGTCATCAGCCTCAAGGGCGGGGTCGGCAAGACGACCACGACGACCGCGCTCGGCTCCACGCTGGCCACCGAGCGGCAGGACAAGATCCTCGCCATCGACGCCAACCCGGACGCCGGCACGCTCGGACGCCGGGTGCGCCGCGAGACCGGGGCCACCATCCGTGACCTCGTGCAGGCGATCCCGTACATCAACTCGTACATGGACATCCGCCGGTTCACCTCGCAGGCGCCCTCCGGTCTCGAGATCATCGCCAACGACGTCGACCCGGCCGTGTCCACCGCGTTCAACGACGAGGACTACCGGCGCGCGATCGACGTCCTCGGCAAGCAGTACCCGATCATCCTGACCGACTCCGGCACGGGGCTGTTGTACAGCGCCATGCGCGGGGTGCTGGACCTCGCGGACCAGCTCATCATCATCTCGACGCCGTCGGTGGACGGGGCGAGCAGCGCCAGCACGACGCTCGACTGGCTGTCGGCGCACGGGTACGCGGACCTCGTCTCGCGGTCCATCACCGTCATCTCCGGGGTCCGCGAGACCGGCAAGATGATCAAGGTGGACGACATCGTCAGCCACTTCGAGACGCGCTGCCGCGGTGTCGTGGTCGTGCCGTTCGACGAGCACCTGTCCGCGGGTGCCGAGGTCGACCTCGACATGATGCGGCCCAAGGTGCGGGAGGCGTACTTCAACCTCAGCGCGATGGTGGCCGAGGACATCGCGCGGCACCAGCAGTCGCACGGTCTGTGGACGAACGACGGCAACCCCCCGCCGGTGGCCGCGCCCCCGATGCCGGGCCAGTACGCGCCCGAGCAGCAGGCCCCCGGACAGCCCGCCCCCGGGCAGCCCGCGCCGGGACAGGTGCCGCAGCAGCCTCAGCCCGGGCAGCCGTACTCCCAGCCGGCGCCTCCCGGTCAGCCCTACCCGCAGCAGCCAGGACAGCCGCAGGCACCGGGTCAGCCGTACCCGCAGGCTCCGGGTCAGGGCCACCCCCAGCCGGGGCAGGCCTATCCGCCGCCGCAGCCCGGCGCGCGGTTCCAGCCGGGGCAGCCCTACCCGCAGCACCCGGGTCAGACCCCGCCGCCGCCTCCGGCGCCGCCTCAGCAGTAACCCGATCGGCCCCATCGAGGAGCCGGTTCACGCGAGGGGCCCGCACCGTCCACGGACGGTGCGGGCCCCTCGCTTTTCCAGGGACGCCCGGGCACGCGTCCAGGGGCGTCACCTGCCGTCAGGCCGTCACCAGGGGCCCTTCACCGGTCTGAACCAATGAGCGAAAAATTGCCGCCAACTCGTTGTTTCCGCAGGCCACATGGGGTTCGCGCATCGTTGACTCGTGCAGACCACCGCTGATAGACACACAGATCAAATCCGCCGACGCCTCTTGATCAAGTCGTTCGACCAGCCTTCTGTGCGCAACTGATGACGCGAGGTCATGGACCCATGAAGACACAAGAGCAGCACCGCAGAGGCCTGGTGCGGCCCCGGCTCGTCGCCGCCGCGGGGGTCGCCGCCCTCACCCTGTCCGCCGGTCTCGCGACCCCGCTCAACCCGGCCCCGCAGCAGGCTCAGGCGAAGGAGGGCAAGAAGGTCCTCACCGTCGCGGTCGCGCAGAGCGTCGACTCGCTGAGCCCGTTCCTGGCGTCGCGCCTGGTCAGTACCAGCATCCACCGGCTGATGTACGAGTACCTGACCAACTACGACCCGGCGGACAACCACGCGATCCCGGGCCTCGCCACCAAGTGGGCGCCGTCGGCGGACAAGCTGACCTGGACGTACACGATCCGCTCCAACTCCCAGTGGTCGGACGGACAGCGGGCCACCGCCCAGGACGCGGCGTGGACGTTCAACAAGATGATGACCGACGAGGCCGCGGGCACCGCCAACGGCAGCTTCGTCGCCAACTTCAGGAAGGTCACCGCCCCCAGCCCCACCAAGCTGGTGATCGAGCTGAAGAAGCCGCAGGCCACGATGGCGGCGCTCGACGTGCCGATCGTGCCGAAGCACGTGTGGGAGAAGGTCGGCGACCTCTCCAAGTTCAACAACGACAAGAGCTTCCCGGTCGTCGGCAACGGCCCGTTCGTCCTCACGGGTTACAAGGCCGACAGCTACGTACGGCTGAAGCCCAACAAGACCTTCTGGCGCGGGGCCCCGAAGTTCGACGAGCTGGTCTTCAAGTACTACAAGGACGGGGACGCGGCCGTCGCGGCGCTCCAGAAGGGCGAGGTGTCCTTCGTCTCCAACCTGACGCCCGCGCAGTCGACCGCGCTCAAGTCCGAGCCGGACGTCAAGGTCAACGACGCACCGGGGCGCCGCTTCTACGCGCTGGCCACCAACCCGGGCGCGCAGGCCAGGAACGGCAAGCACTTCGGTGACGGCGCCCGGTCGCTGCTCGACCAGAAGGTCCGCCAGGCGCTGTTCCTGTCGATCGACCGGCAGACCCTGATCGACAAGGTCTTCCAGGGGCACGCCGTCGCGGGCGCGGGCTACATCCCGCCGCGCTTCTCGACGTACGCGTGGAAGCCGTCGGCGGACCAGGAGCTGGCCTACGACCCGGCCCGGGCCGCCAAACTGCTCGACGAGGCGGGCTACAAGAAGAACGCCGACGGCAAGCGCGTCGAGAAGAACGGCAAGCCGATCAACTACCGGATCCTCTGCCACGCCACCGACCCGAACGACAAGGCGGTCGGGCAGTACGTGAAGGAGTGGTTCGGGAAGCTGGGCATCGGGGTCACGCTCAACTGCCTGGACAACGTGACCGATCCGTGGCTGGCGGGTGACTACGACCTCGCCTTCGACGGCTGGTCGGTGAACCCGGACCCCGACTTCGTCCTGTCGATCCACACGTGCGGCGCACTCCCGGCCACTCCGAAGGACACGGGCGCGACGGACAACTTCATCTGCGACAAGAAGTACGACGACCTGTACGGCCGGCAGCTCGCCGAGTACGACACCGCGAAGCGGACGGACCTCGTCAAGCAGATGCAGTCGCGCCTCTACGACACCGGGTACATGAACGTCATGGCGTACCCGAACGCGGTCGAGGCCTATCGCACGGACCAGATCAAGTCGATCGAGACGATGCCGAAGGCCGCGGGCAACATCTACGGCCAGGACGGCTACTGGAGCTGGTGGTCGGCCGTTCCCGCGGGCTCCTCCGGTGCGTCCTCCGGCGGTTCCGGCTCGACGGGCGTCATCATCGGCATCGTCGCGGGCGTCGTCGTCCTCGTGGGCGCCGGTGCGTTCCTCGCGATGCGCCGCCGCTCGACGGCCGACGACCGTGAGTAGTGCCCGCGCCGCCCTCCCCCGGGAGCACCGCGGCCCGGGGCCCCGTGATCGCACGAGCGAATGAGTGGTTCATGACCGCTGAGGCAACACCCTCGCTGGTCGAGGCGACCGGCGGTCCGGCTCCGGCCGGGCCGTCGGCCCGCGGGCGAAAAGCGCGCGCCGGTACCGCCTATCCGCGGTACGTGGCGGGCAAGCTGGGCGGCGCCGCCGTCTCCCTGCTCGCCGTCCTCGTCACCAGTTTCTTCCTGTTCCGGCTCATCCCCGGCGACCCGGTCAAGTACATGACGGGCGGCCGTCAGGTGTCCGCCGAACAACTCGCCAACTATCGCAAGGAGTTCGGTCTCGACCTGCCGCTGTGGGAGCAGTTCACCGACTACTGCGGCAAGGCGCTCACGGGCGATCTCGGTACCTCGTACCAGTTCCGCGCCCCCGTCATCGACAAGATCACCGAGGCGCTGCCGAACACCCTGCTGCTCACGGTGACGGCCTTCGTCCTCTACACGGCACTCGGCATCTTCATCGGCACGCGGTCCGCGTGGCGGCACGGCGGACCGAGCGACCGCGTCAACACCGGTCTGGCGCTGACGCTCTACTCGATCCCGTCGTTCTGGCTGGGGCTGCTGCTCATCATCGTCTTCTCGGTGGGCATGGGTCCCGTCCCCGGACTGTTCCCGACGGGCGGCATGGAGTCGGGCGACAAGGAGGGCTTCGCGTACGTCCTCGACGTCGCCCACCATCTGGTCCTGCCGGTGGTGACGCTGGTCGCCGTCGAGTACGGGCAGACGCTGCTGGTGACGCGTTCGGCGCTGCTCGACGAGATGGGCAGCGACTATCTGACCACGGCCCGCGCGAAGGGGCTGCGGGACGACCTCGTACGCCGCCGTCACGCCGTGCCGAACGCGCTGCTGCCGACGGTCACGCTGATCTTCATCAACCTCGGCCGGACGGTCGCGGGCGTGATCCTCGTCGAGACCGTCTTCTCCTGGCCAGGGCTCGGCGGGCTGTTCTACCAGGCGCTGAGCGTGCCCGATCTGCCGCTGGTGCAGGGGCTGTTCTTCGTCTTCGCGGCCGCCGTGATCGTGATGAACACACTGGCCGACCTGATCTATCCGCTGCTGGACCCCCGGGTGGGCCGATGACCACGACCGAGCCGGACGGGCCGATGACGACCGAAGCAACCCCGCAGACCGTCCCGTCGAGCCCCCGTACCCTCGCCCGGCAGCGCCGCCGCCACTCCGCGGCCCGCTTCTGGAAGCAGTACCGAACGCACCGGGCGGGCGTCTTCGGACTCGCCGCCCTCGCCCTGTTCGGCCTGATCGCGCTGACCGCCCCGCTCACCGTGGGCTCCGACGTGCAGAGCGTGACGAACGCGCCCGGCGACCCACTGGAGGGCCCGAGCACCGCGTTCCCGCTGGGCACCGACCAGTTCGGGCGGAACCTGCTGGGGCTGGTGGTGTGGGGCGCCCGCGTCTCGCTGCTGGTCGGGCTGCTCGCCGCCGTCCTGTCGGTGGCGATCGGAGCGCTGATCGGGATCACCGCCGGGCACTTCCGCGGCTGGTACGCGACCGTGCTGATGCGGATCACGGACTGGTTCCTCGTGATGCCGACGCTGGTCCTCGCCATCGCGCTGGCGACCGTGATGACCCGCTCGCTCGGCACGATCATCCTGGCGATCGGCGTCACCACCTGGCCCACGACGGCCCGGCTGGTGCGCGCGCAGACCCTCGCCGTGGAGTCGCGGCCGTACATCGAGCGGGCCAAGGCGCTCGGCGGCGGCCACTGGCACATCATGACCCGCCACGTCCTGCCCAACGTGATGCCGCTCGTGCTGGCCCAGACGACCCTCATCATCTCCTCGGCGATCCTCGCGGAGGCCACGCTCGCCTTCCTCGGCCTCGGCGACCCGACGGTGGTCTCGTGGGGCGGGCTGCTCCAGGACGCCCGGGAGGCGGGCGCGGTCAGCGCCGGCAAGTGGTGGTACCTGGTGCCGCCGGGCGTCGCGATCGCCGTGGTCGCGTTGGCGTTCACGCTGTGCGGCCGCGCGGTGGAGTCGGTCCTCAACCCGAAGCTGGGGGTGGCACGGTGAGCACGACGACCGACAGGACACCGGAGGCGTCCAGGACGCCGAGCGGGCAACGCCTGCTGGAGGTCAGGAACCTCGCCGTGACGTATCCGGGCGGCGCGGCCGCCGTACGCGGGGTGGACCTCTCGCTCGACGCGGGTCAGAAGCTCGGCATCGCGGGCGAGTCGGGGTGCGGCAAGTCCACACTGGCGCTGGCCCTGCTGCGGCTGCTTCCCGCGGGCACGCACACCAGCGGGGAGATCCTCCTCGGCGGCGAGGACGTGCTGACGATGAAGTGGGGCCGGGTGCGGGCGGTGCGCTGGGCGGGCGCCTCGATCGTCTTCCAGGGCGCGATGCACTCGCTGAACCCGGTGCACCGCGTCGGCGACCAGATCGCCGAGCCGATCCTGCTGCACCGGAAGGCGACCCCGGCGGGCGCGCGGAGGAGGACGGGGGAACTCCTCGAACAGGTGGGGCTGCCGGCCGCCCGCGCGGACGCCTACCCGCACGAGCTGTCCGGCGGACAGCGCCAACGCGTCATGATCGCCATGGCGTTGGCCTGCGACCCCCAGCTGGTCATCGCCGACGAGCCGACCACGGCGCTCGACGTGATGATCCAGGCACAGATCCTCCGGCTGATCGAACAGCTCGTCAGCGAGCAGGAGGTGGGGCTCGTCATGATCAGTCACGACCTCGCCGTACTGGCCGACACCTGTGACCGGCTGGCCGTGATGTACGCGGGCCGCGTGGTCGAGGAGGGCCCCGCACGACAGGTCTACGAGAACGCCCGACACCCCTACGGAAAGGCCCTGTCGGCCGCCTTCCCGCGGATCGGCGACGCCGGGTCGCGGTTCGCGCCGCGCGGCCTGCCCGGTGATCCGCCCGACCCGTCGGCGCTGCCGTCCGGCTGCACCTTCCACCCCCGCTGTCCGGTGGTCGTGGACGCGTGTGTGACGGACGACCAGGTGCTGCGGGACGCGGGGGCCGGTCGGTGGGCCGCCTGCGTCCACGCGGACACGGCCGTGGACGCCGAACCGGTCAGGAGCACGCCATGACGACGACATCCCCCGTGACCACCGGGCCCCTGCTGAGCGCGCGGGGCCTGCACGTCGCCTTCCCCGGCCGACAGGGCGCCGACCGTGCCCGTGCCGTCGACGGCGTCGACCTCGACATCCGGCCCGGCGAGATCGTCGCCCTGGTCGGCGAGTCGGGCTGCGGCAAGACGACCCTGGCCCGCTCACTGCTCGGTCTGGTCCCGCCGACCGGCGGCGGTGTCACCTTCGACGGCCGGCCGCTGGACTACTCCTCACGCGCGCTGAAGGCGTACCGCAGACGCGTCCAGCTGGTCCTCCAGGATCCGAGCGGCTCGCTCAACCCGCGCCACACGGTGTACGACGCGGTGGCCGAGGGGCTCCGCATCCACGGGTACGGGGGCGACGAGCGCGCGGCGGTCGCGGGCGCGCTGTCCCGGGCGGGGCTGCGGCCTCCCGAGCGGTTCTTCCTGCGCTACCCGCACGAGTTGTCCGGCGGTCAGCGCCAGCGCGTCGTCATCGCCGGAGCGCTCGTCCTGGAGCCCGAACTCATCGTCGCCGACGAGCCGGTGGCGTCCCTCGACGCCTCCGTCCGCGGTGAGATCCTCGCGCTGCTCCTGCGGCTGCGCGACGAACTCGGCCTGTCCGCACTGGTGGTGACCCACGATCTCGGCCTCGCGTGGAACATCGCCGACCGGGTCGCGGTCATGTACCTCGGCCGGATCGTGGAGACCGGCCCCGTCGAGCAGGTCCTGACGGCACCTCAGCACCCGTACACACAGGCCCTGTTGTCCGTTCTACCGGAGGCTCCGGGCGATCCGGTCGTGCTCAGCGGTGAGCCGCCGGACCCCTCCCGCATCCCGGGAGGCTGCCGCTTCCACGCCCGCTGCCAGGTCCTGGCGAGCGGGCAGGCGGAGCGGGCAGGCGTGGCGGACGCCTGCCGCGGTCAGGACCTGGCGGTGCTGGACGGTGCGGGCGGGACCCAGGTGGCCTGCCACTGGGCGCGGGCGGTACGCCCCGAGGTGTGACCGGGCGCGGCACGGCAGCCGCGCACGAGGCAGGACGGACATGACGGAGCGGCCGGGCCCACCAGGGCACCGGCCGCTCACGTGTCGTACGGCGGGGACTACTCGCCCTGGTACGCCTCGATCATCTCCCGCGACCGCTTCACGTCGTCGGCGATGGCCACCAACAGGTCCTCGATGGAGTCGAACCGGGCCTGGCCACGGACGAAGGCGAGGAAGTCGACGGCGACGTGCAGGCCGTAGAGGTCGAGGCCGACCCGGTCGATGGCATACGCCTCGACGGTGCGCTCGGTGCCGTCGAACTGCGGGTTCGTACCGACGGAGATCGCGGCGGGCATGATCTCGCCCTGGGCGTGCAGCCAGCCCGCGTAGACGCCGTCGGCGGGGATCGCGGTGTGCGGGAGGGTCTCGACGTTCGCCGTGGGGAAGCCGAGTTCACGGCCGCGCTGGGCGCCCCGGACGACGACGCCCTCGACGCGGTGCGGGCGTCCGAGGATCTCGCGCGCGCCCTCGACGTCGCCCTCGGCCACCAGCCGCCGGGTGAGCGTCGAGGAGAACGGCTCACCGCCGCCGGCCGCGCCGCTCACGTACAGGTCCACGACCTCGACCTCGAAGTCGTACGTCTTGCCCTGCTCGCGCAGGAAGTCGACGTTGCCCGCGGCCTTGTGGCCGAAGCGGAAGTTGGGGCCCTCGACGACGGCCTTGGCGTGCAGCTTGTCGACGAGCACCTTCACCACGAAGTCGGCGGGCGACAGCTTCGAGAACTCGGTGGTGAACGGCAGGATGAGCAGCGCGTCCACACCCAGTTCGGCCATCAGCTCGGCACGGCGGTGGTGCGGGGCGAGCAGCGGCGGGTGGCTGCCGGGGCGGACCACCTCGCTGGGGTGCGGGTCGAAGGTGACCACGACGGAGGGGACGCCCAGCTCGCGGGCGCGGTCCACGGCATGCCGGATGATCAGCTGGTGTCCGCGGTGCACCCCGTCGTAGGAACCGATGGTGACGACGCTGCGCCCCCAGTCCTCGGGGATGTCCTCCAAGCCACGCCAGCGCTGCACTGTGACCGCTCCTTGTCGAACCCGTGTCCGTGATTGCCTCATTCGCAGCTCTAAGGGTGCCATGCCGGACGGGCACCGCTCGCATCGGCATCGGGCTGTGACACATCGCTCAGCGCCGGGAGCCGCTCACGGCGGGCTCAGGCCGGGACCCGTGGTCCCGCGAGGTTCTCGATCATGCGGCGGGTGCTGGGGCCCACGACGGCGGACCAGTCGTCGGGTGTGCCGTTCAGCCAGCGGGCCATCAGGGAGGCGAAGCCAGGGACGCGCCGGGCCAGGTCGACGAGTCCCCGGTCGAATCCGGTGGCACCGGCGGGGGTGCGGACAAGGAGGCGGCCGACGCGGTGCACCAGGTCGCGGGTGGGTTCCTCGCCGCGCAGGCCGAAGCCGACGGCGGCGGCCCTCAGGACGGTGTCGAGGACGGCGGGGTCCCGTTCGTGGGCCAGCAGCAGGTCGAGCAGTTCGCGCCGCAGCAGGGCGGACGCCGTGGTGTCCGGCGCGGCCAGGACCTGCGCGAGGGCTGCCCGCACCGCACCGGGACACCCCGCCAACAGGCCGCTGACCAGCGGGAAGAGCACGAGGTGGGCGCCCTCGCCGTGGTCGAGGCGCCGCTCGACGAACGCGGCGATGTACGGGGCGGCCTCCGGGCAGCTCTCCACGGCCTCGCGGACCAGGGTGGCGACCCGGCGGGCGAGTGCGGGTGTGGTGACGTCGGCGAGGGTGCGCAGCAGCTCGGCCGTGTCCGGTCCGGGTCGCCGCAGCCGCTCGCGGAAGGCCGCGAACACCGGCTCCGGGTGGGTGGCGAGCGCGGCGACCAGGGTGTCCGGCGACAGCCGCGCGTCACCGGCCGCGAAGCGCTCCAGCGCCTGCGGCAGATAGGGCTCCCGGGTGCGCGGATCTCGTACGAGGATGCCGAGCGCGCCGCCGTGCAGCGTGCCGTCGGTGGGGCGGGCGAGCACGGCGAGCGCTGCGTAGCGCAGCAGTTCGCGGTCGGCTCCGGTGGCCGCGAACGGCGCGGCACGCAGCCCGTACGCGACGGCGGCGACCCGGCGGTCCGGCCGTTCGTCGTGGGCCCACCGGTCCACCGCCCGGCACACGGCCGACGGCTCCTCCTCCGCCAGCGCGGCCAGCAGTTCGTCGCCCCGCCGGTGCGCGCAGTCCACCAGTGCCTCCGCCAGGTCGTCCAGAGCCCGCCGCCGGTGTGCGTACAGCAGCGCCTGCGCGGCAGCCGCCACGGTCGCGTGGGGCATCGCGGGCAGCCCCCGCTCGTCGTCGAACCAGCCGGTGAGATACGGCTGTACGGCCGTGGGGTTCTCGGCGAGGAGACGGGCGACGGTGTCGAGATGGCGCGGCGTGGCGTGCGGTTCGCCGGGGAGGACCGTGGCGGCCGCCGCGGTCCGGCGGGGGTCGGTGACGACCAGGCGCCTGAGCAGGTCGAAGCGCGCGGCGGGCGGCAGCGGGACGGCGGCCCAGAACGCCGGGCCGAACGGCGCCGGTACGGCTCGGCCCTGCTCCCGCCAGGCCACGATCCGCTCGGTGAGCAGCAGCAGGACATCGGTGTACGGCGTCGCGTCGGGCACCCGGAGCAGGACGTCGGCGCAGAGATGGGTGGCCCACCAGAGCGCGTCGCCCGCGGGGTCCTGTGCCGCCGGAAGCAGTTCGTCCACCGCCCGCACGAGGTCCTCCAGACGGAGGGTCAGTTCGGCGGCCCCCTGTTGACGGGCGAGCAGGAGCAGGGTCTCGACGACGGGGCCGACGCGGTGGCGGGGTACGGGGAGCGTGTCCCTCGTGGCCGTACGGGAGGTCCCCGACGCCGGTGCGCCGTCCGTCGCCCGGGAGGCCGCGGCCGGCGGGTGGGTACGGCGCGCACGGCGGCGGCTCGGTCCGGCGGTGTCCGTGTGCCCGGGGCCCTGGTCGGTGCCGACGGGCGTACGCGCCCGGTGCACCAGGGTGTGCAGCGCGCCGTCCAGGTCGAGGTGCGTGCCCTGGATCCAGTCGGCCAGCTCCTCGTGGGCGAACCGGTAGCCGTCGCCGGCGGGGACGAGGAGACCCTCGGTGAGGACGGCGGACGCCCAGCCGGTGGTGCCGGCGAAGCGCGGTCCCGGTGCGGGTCCCCAGGGGAAGACGGCTTCGAAGGACGCGCGGTCCAGCTCGCCCTGCCCGGGTCCCAGGCTGCGCCGCGCCGCCTCGTGCACCTGGCCGGAGACCCGGGCGGCGAGCCGCCGTACGGCGGTGCCGCGCAGGCCGTTCGCCGCCGCGAGCCGGACGGCGACACGCAGGCACATCAGGTCGAGGTGGGCGGCGAACACGGCGTCGCGGTCGAGCGCCTCGCCCGGCGGGTCCGGCAGCGCGGCGCGGACCTCGGAGAGCAGCCGTAGCACCAATGGATGGCGGGCGTCGGCGGCGGCGAGGACGCCCTCGGGGATCCCGGCACGCGCCCGGGCCCGTGCGGCCTCCTCCTCGGTCAGGTCCCCCAGCCGCACGCAGGGAGGCAGCGGCGGGCCCGCCTCCCACGCCGCAGGACCTCCCGGGGGGACCGGGCTCCCGCTGCCCGGCGTGTGCAACAGCTCCGCGGGGAAGTCCGCTCCGGCGTGCTCCCAGTACTCCGCCCGGCAGCCGACGACGAGCCGCGCGCCGGTCTCCGCCAGCCAGGCCGCCGTCGCCTCCGTCCAGGCCGGCAGCCGGTGGGCCGGCTCGGGCGGCATCTCCTCGGGCCCGTCCAGCAGGAGCAGCAGCGGCCGTCCGGCGGCACGCGCCAGCCGGGCCAGCCGGTCCGGCCCGATGTCGCCCAGCTCTCCGGCGTACCCGGCGGGAGGCAGCAGCTCCGCCCCGGCGGACCGGCGCGGGTCCTCGCCCGGCTCCCCTCCGGGGTTCTGTCGTGACGCCGCCACGATCCGCCCGGCGCGCTCCAGGGCGCGGGTCGCCGCGTCGGCCACCGAGCCGTCGCCGGCGAGGAGGTCGGCGCCGCGCAGCCACAGGGTGGGGGCCGGTTCCGGGCCGTGGGCGCGGCGTGCGGCGAGGGCCGCCAGTTCCGTCGTACGGCCGCTGCCGGGCGGGCCGACCAGCCCGAGGACGGCGGCGGGGCCCGCCTCGAAGGCCGCGAACTCCCGGACGACGGCGGCACGTTCGACGGGTTCGGGCACCGGTCCCGCGGAGCCCGGCGGGCCCGGTGGACGCGGTCCGTCCGAGCCGACCGAGGTCGCGGTCAGCTCCAGGGCGCCGGCGAGGTTCAGATCGGCCCCATAAGCGGGCACGGTCGCGGCGTTGCGGGCGAGCAGCTCGGCGAGTGGGCCCGCCACGCCCCGCAGGGGAACGGCGAAGCCGGGCGCCCGGTGGACGGCGGTGTCCCCCGGGTCGGTGCCCTCCCGGGCCTGCGGAAGCAGGGCGGTGCCGAGGACCGCGACCACGGCGCCGGTGGTGGGGTCGACGACCGGTCCCCCGGCCGCTCCGCCGCCCAGCCGGAGGGCGTCCGCGCCCGCCGTGCCGATCGCCAATTCCAGGGCGCCACGCAGGAGATGGAAGCGGTCGGTGGCCGTGTACGTCACGGCGGACGTCTCCAGAACCCGCGCCTCGCGCCAGGTGCCCGCCGCGATCCTGACGTACGTACCGGTCGCGACGCGGTCCCGCACGGTGACGGGGAGCGGGTCGAGGCCGAGGCCTTCGGTGCGGACGAGCGCCAGACCCGCGTCGGGCAGCGGGACCACGGCGTCGGCGGTCACCACACAGGTGCGGTCACCGGCATGCAGCACGAGCCGGACCAGACCGTCGACGGCTTCGTGGCTGGTGACGACCGTGCCGTGGTGGTCGGCCGCGAAACCCGTGCCGCGTGGCCGGCCCGCCAGGTCGCAGACGCGCACCAAGGCGCCGTCCCACGTCTCCCGGACGGCGGCCGGCACCTCCAGGTCCCCGGTCCGCGGGCCGCGTCCCGCCATGCTCGAACCTCCCCGCCGCGTTCCTCGTTCCGACGGTAGGCGCGGGGTGATCGGCGGGACAGATCGCGTGGTGAACGCGCCCCCTTCCACACCTCGGTTCACTCCGAGCGCCCGCCCGAAGGGGTGAACAGGCGCGACGGGATGGATAGACCTTGGGAGGGGGAACCGAGGGGGACCGTGGAGCGGCGGGCACGAGACCCCGTGGCCGCCGCTCCATGGGCGGAGCTCTTCGGGCGCCGTCCGACCTCAGCCGAAGACGGCGAGGCTCTTGGCCTTGCCCTTCTGTTCCTCGACCAGCGCGAGGAACTCGCCCTTGGGGCCGAAGACCGCAACGGCGCCCTTGCCCGCGTACTCCTCGGGCATCTCCAGGCGCACACCGTTCAGCAGCAGGCCACCGCGCCGGGTGTCGACGTCCCAGCGCGGGAACGCCGCCGAGGCCGCGTCGGCGACCGGCATCACCGTCAGCTCCTCCTGGAGCTGGTCGAGCGTGCGCGCGGAGTCCAGCTTGTAGGGGCCGACCCGGGTGCGGCGCAGGGCGGTGAGGTGGCCGCCGACGCCCAGATCCGCGCCGAGATCACGGGCGAGCGCCCGGATGTACGTCCCCGACGAGCACACCACCGAGACGACCAGGTCGACCACGGGGGTGCCGTCCTCGGCGACGGCGTCACGGACGTCGTACACAGCGAAGGACGAGATGGTCACCGGGCGGGCCGGGATCTCGAACTCCTCGCCCTCGCGCGCCCGCTTGTAGGAGCGCACGCCGTCGATCTTGATGGCGCTGACCTTGGACGGCACCTGCATGATGGCGCCGGTCAGCTTGGCGACCCCGGCGTCGATCGCGTCGCGCCGCACGCCGGAGGCGTCCGTCGACGAGGTGAGGTCGCCCTCGGCGTCGTCGGTCAGCGTGTTCTGGCCGAGCCGGATCGTGCCGAGGTACTCCTTCTCGGTGAGCGCCAGGTGTCCGAGGAGCTTGGTGGCCCTCTCGACACCGAGGACGAGCACGCCCGTCGCCATGGGGTCGAGGGTGCCTGCGTGGCCGACTCGCCGGGTGCGCGCGATACCGCGCATCTTGGCGACCACGTCGTGCGAAGTGAAGCCCGACGGCTTGTCGACAATGACAAGTCCGTCGGGCGTCCGGGGCTTCTCCGTCATTCCGCGGCGTCGTCCTCGTCGTCCTCGCCCGGCTTCTTGTACGGGTCCGCCTCACCGGCGAACGCCGCGCCGGCCGAGACCTCGCGCACCTTCTCGTCCGAGGCCCGAGCCTTGTCGAGGAGGTCCTCGATGGTCTTGGCGGTGTCCGGCAGGGCGTCCGCGACGAACGTCAGCGTCGGCGTGAACTTCACGCCCGCCGCCGCGCCGACCGCCGAGCGGAGCACGCCCTTGGCGCTCTCCAGGCCCGCGGCTGCCTCCGCGCGCTCCTCGTCGTCCCCGTACACCGTGTAGAAGACGGTGGCCTCCCGGAGGTCCCCGGTGACCCGGGTGTCCGTGATGGTGACGTGAGTGCCGAGCCGCGGGTCCTTGATCCCGCGCTGCAGCTTCTGGGCCACCACCTCTCGGATGAGGTCCGCCAGCCTCTTCGCCCGCGCGTTGTCGGCCACTGGTCCGTCTCCTTCTTCGCCTTGCTTGTTTCGTCAGTCTTCGTCTGTGTGGAGTCTGCGCCGTACCGACAGCAGTTCCACCTCCGGCCGTCCCGCGACCAGTCGTTCGCACCGGTCCAGTAGGTCGGAGAGATGCTGGGTGTCTCCGGAGACCGCCGCCAGGCCGATCTCTGCCCTGCGGTGAAGATCCTGGTTCCCCGTCTCGGCGGCACTCACCGCGTACTTCCGCTGGAGTTCCGCGACGATCGGCCGGACGAGAGAGCGTTTCTCCTTCAGCGAGTGAACATCGCCGAGGAGGAGATCGAAGGACAGCGTCCCCACATACATGTGTAACCGGATGTCCCGCCGGTACGGGATAGACGACCTGCCAATGCGCTTGGCAGGGACCTCTGAACCGTACAACGAACGGGTGGGGCCGCTCGACGGATATTCGGCGCCTCGAGGGACGCGGACAACCGTACGACCGGCCCCCGCCGGCCACCCGGGGCAGTACATCGCCCGGGCAGACGGAAAACTGGCCGGCGGTGACAGGTCACCGCCGGCCAGCTCACACCACCGCGTTACGACCGCGGCTTCTCGCGCATCTCGTACGTCGCGATGACGTCGTCGACCTTGATGTCGTTGAAGTTGCCGAGGTTGATACCGCCCTCGAACCCTTCGCGGATCTCGGTGACGTCGTCCTTGAAGCGACGCAGCCCGGAGATGTTGAGGCTCTCCGCGATGACCTTGCCGTCGCGGATGAGGCGCGCCTTGGTGTTGCGCTTGACCTCGCCCGAGCGGACCAGGACACCGGCGATGTTGCCCAGCTTGGACGACTTGAAGACCTCGCGGATCTCCGCCGTGCCGAGCTCGACCTCCTCGTACTCCGGCTTCAGCATGCCCTTCAGGGCCGCCTCGATCTCCTCGATGGCCTGGTAGATCACCGAGTAGTACCGGACGTCGACGCCCTCGCGCTCCGCCATCTGCGCCGCGCGGCCCGCAGCGCGGACGTTGAAGCCGATGACGATGGCGTCGGAGCCGGTCGCCAGGTTGATGTCGGACTCGGTGACCGCACCCACACCGCGGTGCAGGACACGGATGTCGACCTCTTCGCCGACGTCGAGCTGGAGCAGCGAGGACTCGAGAGCCTCCACCGAACCGGACGCGTCGCCCTTGATGATGAGGTTGAGTTCCTGCACCAGACCGGCCTTGAGGGCCTCGTCCAGGTTCTCCAGGGAGAACCGGACACCCCGGCGGGCGAAGTTGGCGTTGCGCTCACGCGCCGCGCGCTTCTCGGCGATCTGACGCGCCGTGCGGTCCTCGTCGACAACCAGGAAGTTGTCGCCGGCACCCGGGACGTTGGTGAGACCCAGGACCAGGACGGGGGTCGACGGACCCGCTTCCTCGACGTTGTTGCCGTTGTCGTCGAGCATCGCCCGGACACGGCCGTACGCGTCGCCGACCACCATGGTGTCGCCGATGCGCAGCGTGCCGCGCTGGACCAGGACCGTCGAAACGGCACCCCGGCCGCGGTCGAGGTGGGACTCGATCGCAATACCCTGCGCGTCCTGCTCCGGGTTGGCCCGCAGGTCGAGCGAGGCGTCCGCGGTCAGGACCACGGCCTCCAGCAGGCTCTCGATGTTGAGGCCCTGCTTGGCGGAGATGTCGACGAACATCGTGTCGCCGCCGTACTCCTCGGCCACCAGACCGAACTCGGTGAGCTGACCGCGCACCTTGGTCGGGTCGGCACCCTCGACGTCGATCTTGTTGACCGCGACCACGATCGGCACGTCGGCCGCCTTGGCGTGGTTCAGCGCCTCGATCGTCTGGGGCATCACGCCGTCGTTGGCCGCCACCACGAGGATCGCGATGTCGGTCGACTTGGCACCACGAGCACGCATGGCGGTGAACGCCTCGTGACCGGGGGTGTCGATGAAGGTGATCCTGCGCTCTTCACCATTGACCTCGGTCGCGACCTGGTACGCACCGATGTGCTGCGTGATACCGCCGGCCTCGCCCGCGACGACGTTCGTCTTGCGGATGGTGTCGAGAAGGCGGGTCTTACCGTGGTCGACGTGACCCATGACGGTCACGACCGGCGGACGGACCACGAGGTCGTCCTCGTCGCCCTCGTCCTCGCCGAACTCGATGTCGAAGGACTCGAGCAGCTCGCGGTCCTCCTCCTCGGGGCTGACGATCTCGAGGACGAAGTTCATCTCGTCCGCGAGGAGCTTCAGCGTCTCGTCGGAGACGGACTGCGTGGCAGTGACCATCTCGCCGAGGTTCATCATCACGCCGACGAGCGACGCCGGGTTGGCGCCGATCTTCTCGGCGAAGTCGGTGAGGGAGGCACCGCGCGACAGGCGGACGGACTGTCCGTTGCCGCGAGGCAGCATCACGCCGCCGACGGACGGGGCCTGCATGGCCTCGTATTCCTGGCGCCTCTGCCGCTTCGACTTGCGACCACGACGCGCGGGACCGCCGGGACGGCCGAAGGCGCCCTGCGTGCCACCACGGCCACCGGGACCACCCGGACGACCGCCGAAGCCGGGACGGCCACCGCCGCCACCGGGACCACCCGGACGACCGGCGAAACCGCCGCCACCGCCACCGGGACCGGCCGGACGACCGGCGAAGCCGCCACCGCCGCCACCGGGACGACCGGCGAAGCCGCCGCCACCCGGACGACCGCCGCCGCCACCGGGACCACCGGGACGACCGCCGCCGCCACCCGGACCGCGGCCACCGGGGCCACCGCCGGGACGCGGGCTACCCGCAGCAGGACGCTGCGGCATCATGCCGGGGTTCGGACGGTTGCCACCGGGGCCACCGCCGGGACGCGGAGCGCCACCCTGCGGACGGGGCATGCCGCCCGGAGTCGGACGGGCACCGCCGGGACCGCCCTGGGGACGCGGAGCGCCACCGGGACCGCCCTGCGGACGGGGACCACGGTCCTGACCGGCACCCTGCGGGCGCGGGGCACCGGGGCCACCGGCACCGCCGCCGGGACGCGGGGCACCGCCCGGACGGGGCGCCTGCGGGCGCGCCATACCGGTGGAGCCACCAGAGGTGAACGGGTTGTTGCCCGGACGGGGACCCGCCGGACGAGCGCCACCGGGACGCGGGGCCTGGCCGCCGGGACGCGGAGCGCCCTGACGGTCGCCGCGCTCGGGACGGTCACCACGGCCCTGACCACCCTGGCCGGGACCACCGGCAGGACGGGCGCCGGGGCGCGGAGCCTGGCCGCCGGGACGCGGGGCGCCCGGACGGGCACCCGCGGCCGGAGCCGAGGGGGCGGAGGATGCCGCAGGAGCCGCGGGAGTCGTCGGCGCCGACGGAGGCGCGGTGAACTCGGGCGCGGCCGGAGCCGGAGCCGCCGGAGCGGGCTTCGGCGCGGGCTTGGGACCCGGACGGGGACCCGACGCGGCCGGGGTCACCGGAGCAGCCGCGGGCGTTTCCGCCGCGGCCGGCTTCGGGGCCGGCGGGCGCGGGGCGGCCGGACGGGCGGCCTGCGCCGGAGAGGGGGCGCCCGGCTTGGCCGGGGCTGCCTTGCGCGGTGCGGGCTTGCCGCCACCGCCGCCCTGCTGGAGGGCATCTGTCAGTTTACGTACGACGGGGGCCTCGATCGTCGAGGACGCCGAACGGACGAATTCACCGAGTTCTTGGAGCTTGGCCATGACGACCTTGCTCTCTACGCCGAACTCCTTGGCGAGTTCGTATACCCGGACCTTAGCCACTTCGCTCCTTTTAGGTCCGGGTTTGCGTCCGGACCGTCGCTACTTCATGGGCGTACTCATCGCGTGCTCATCGAGTGCTCATCGCAATCTCGACCTACTTCCAACTCGCGGGGTACCAGGGCCGCACGGGGGTTCCGCGCGACGCTTCTTACGGTGTTGCCTGCTCGACGTGGAGGCGAAGAGCCGCGGTGTCGAGCGGTCCCGGAGCGCGCAGCGCCCGTGGGATCGCCCGGCGGCGGATCGCCAGGTCGAGACAGACCAGGGCGGGATGCACGTACGCACCCCGGCCGGGCAGCGTACCGCGATGATCGGGGACGCATTCGCCCTCGACCGCCACGATGCGCAGCAAGTCTCTCTTGGCCGCTCGCTCCCGGCACCCCACACAGGTGCGTTCAGGGCATGCGCGGGCTCGCGTCCGGCCAGACACTATTAAGTCTACCTCCCCGTAACGACCTCACCCCTTTGGGGCAAGAATCGAACGGTTGTTGTCGTGATCCAAGCCACTCGTGGCGCGGATCTATTCCCCGATCACTCGCCGCGCTGGTCGGCAGGCTGTTCGGTGTCCGGACGGATGTCGATCCGCCAGCCCGTGAGACGGGCGGCGAGGCGGGCGTTCTGGCCCTCCTTGCCGATCGCCAGTGACAGCTGGTAGTCGGGGACCGTCACGCGCGCGGAGCGGGCGGCGAGGTCGACGACCTCCACCTTGGAGACCCGCGCCGGGGAGAGCGCGTTGGCCACCATGTCGGCCGGGTCGTCCGACCAGTCGACGATGTCGATCTTCTCGCCGTTCAGCTCGGCCATGACGTTGCGCACCCGGCCGCCCATCGGGCCGATGCAGGCGCCCTTGGCGTTCAGGCCGCTCCGGGTGGACCGGACGGCGATCTTCGTGCGGTGGCCGGCCTCGCGGGCGATCGCGGCGATCTCGACGGAACCGTCGGCGATCTCCGGAACCTCCAGCGCGAAGAGCTTCTTCACGAGGCTGGGGTGCGTGCGCGAGAGCGTCACGGACGGACCGCGGACGCCCTTGGCCACCCGCACGACGTACGAGCGCAGGCGCAGGCCGTGCTCGTAGGTCTCACCGGGGACCTGCTCCTGCACCGGCAGGATGGCCTCCAGCTTGCCGATGTCGACGAGCACGTTCTTCGGGTCGCGGCCCTGCTGGACCACGCCGGTGACGATGTCGCCCTCGCGGCCCGCGTACTCACCGAGGGTCGCGTCGTCCTGGGCGTCCCGCAGGCGCTGCAGGATGACCTGCTTGGCGGTGGTCGCGGCGATCCGCCCGAAGTCGGACGGGGTGTCGTCGAACTCGCGCGCCTCCTGCCCCTCCTCCAGGTCCTGGGGGTCCTCCTTCGCCCACACCGTCACGTGGCCGGTCTCCCGGTCGAGCTTGACGCGCGCGTGGCGGCGGCTTCCCTCGGTGCGGTGGTAGGCGATGAGGAGGGCCGACTCGATCGCCTCGACCAGCAGGTCGAAGGAGATCTCCTTCTCCCGCACCAGACCCCGCAGGGCACTCATGTCGATGTCCACGGCTACGCCTCCTCTTCCTTCTTGTCCTTGCGGCTGAACTCGACCTGCACACGGGCCTTGGCGATGTCCTCGAAGGCGAGGCGGCGGGCGGTGGGCTTGCGCCCCTTCACACCCGGCACCTCGACGTCGAGTCCGTCGTCCTCGACGTTCAGGATCCGTGCGATCAGGTCGTCGCCGTCCGCCAGCTGGAACTTCACCAGCCGGTCGGTGGCGCGTACGTAGTGGCGGTGCTCCTTGAGCTCACGCTCGGCACCGGGGGTTCCGACCTCGAGGGTGTACTCGCCCTCACCCATCGCGTCCGTCTCGTCGAGCTTCGCCGAGAGCGCGCGGCTCACATCGGCGATCGCGTCCAGGTCGGCACCCTCGTCCGAGTCCACGACGACGCGCAGAACACGCTTCCGGCCGACGGACTCCACTTCGATCTCTTCCAGATCGAGTCCCTGGGAGGTCACGAGCGGATCCAGCAGTTCTCGCAGCCTCTCGCTCTGGGTCGTGCTCATCCGGGTGACTCCTCGGCCGCGTTTGCTGTTGTGGGTTGGTCGCGTGTCAGGTCAAAGGGTATCCGGTCGCGGGGGGTGTTGCCGTCCACCGGTGCCCCTGCTCCCGCGCCGGGAGGTGCGGGAGCAGGGGCCGGAAAACGCTCCGTCGGCAGATGGGAGAGAGCCGCTGGACGGTGATCGGCTTCCGCGCAGGTACCGTGATCACGGGCAGCTCGCCCATACATTCGTACGAGCCCTCCGAGGACGTCTGTCGTGCCGTTCCCTCTCTCGTCACGCACCCCGTCGGGTCCGCGCCGAAGGACCCTGCTCGCGGCCGCCGCGGGCACCTTCGCCCTCGCGGGCTGTTCCGCCGCCGAGCCGTCCGGTGACACGACCGGCGGCAGCCGCCCCTCGGCCGCCGACCGGGCACGCGCGCGTGCGGCCCGCGACAGTACGACCCTCGCGGGCCGGTACACCGCGGTGATCGCCGCGCATCCGGACCTGGAGAAGAAGCTCGCCCCCATGCGGGCGGACGTCGTCGGGCACGCACGGGCGTTCGGCGCCGGCAGCGCGGGCCCGTCGGCGGCCCCGTCCGCCTCGGCCTCGACGTCGGCCTCGACGTCGGCCTCCGGCACGGCATCCCCCCCGGCGCCGGGTTCACCGGCCTCTTCCCCTTCCGGTTCGGCTTCGGCGAGTGCGTCGTCCGATGTCGCCGCGCAGCCCAAGGACGCCCTGTCCGAGCTGGCCACCGCCGAACTCGCGCTCGCGGACGAGCGGACGCAGGCCCTGGTGGAGCTTCCGGGGGAACTGGCCAGGTTGCTGGCCTCGGTGGCGGCGGCCGGCGCCGCCCACGCGTTTCTGCTGACGGAGGCGGCGAAGTGAGCGAGCGGGACAGAACCGAGGAAGCCGAACTCAAGGCGCTGCAGGCCGCGCTGGCCGCCGAGCACGCCGCCGTCTACGGCTACGGCGTCGTCGGCGGCAAGATCGGCGAGAAGCGGCGGAGCGACGCCCGGGCGGCGTACGACGCCCATCGGGCGCGCCGTGACGCGCTCGTGCGGGCGGTGAAGGACCTGGGCGGAACGCCCGAGGCCGCGTCGGCGGCGTACGTCCTGCCGTTCCCGGTGACGGACTCCCCCACCGCCGTCCGGTTCGCGGCGGACCTGGAGGAGCGGGTGGCGGCCGTGTACTCGGACCTCGTACGCGCCACGACCGGCGACCAGCGGCGCACCGCTGCCGGTGCGCTGCGCGAGGCGGCGGTCCGCGCGGTGCGCTGGAACGGCGAGAGCGTAGCCTTCCCTGGGCTCGCCGAGCGGGCGGGCACCCCGACGCCCTCGGCGTCCTCGCCGGCGTAACGCGACCTGGAAGGAAACATCTCGCGCATGGACTCGCGCATGGTCTTCGAACCGCCACAGCGCCTTCTGCGGGCGCTCGGCGAGAACAGGCGGAGCGGGTCGGAGGGGGCCGACGGGGCCGAGGCGTGGCTGGAGAAGCTGCCCGAGCTGGCCCAACAGGCGCTGGAGCAGCGCGAGTTGACCCCTGAGCGGGTCCAGGCGCCGGGCGGCCGCAGCAGTCTGGTCGTGCTGGTGCGGCAGGCCGACGGGACGCCCGCCGTCCTGAAGCTGGCCCCGGACCGCGCACGTCCGGAGAGCGAGCGGGCGGCACTGGCGCACTGGGACGGCCGGGGCGCGGTACGCCTCCTCAACCCCGGTGACACCCACGGCGTGCTGCTCCTTGAGCGGCTGCACCCGGACATGTCCGTGCGGACGCTGCCCGAGGCGAAGGCCCTGCTGGAAGCGGCCGGGACGCTGCGGCGGCTGTGGGTCGAGCCGCCCGCGGGCCATGTCTTCGAGACCGTCGGGGAACGGACCGGGCGACAGGCCGAGGCGATGCGCGCCACGGTCGCGGAGGCGGCGGACGGCGGCGCGGAGATCGGCGCACTGGTCGACGCGGCGCTCGCGGCCCGCGACGGACTGCTGGCGGAGCCGCCCGAGACGCGCCTGCTGCACGGCACCTTCCGGCAGAGCAAGGTGCTCGCCGGGGAGCGCACGCCCTGGCTGGCCGTCGGACCCGACCCGGTGGTCGGCGAGTGCGCCTTCGACCTGGCCCGGCTGGTCCGCGACCGCGTGGAGGACCTCATCGCCTCGCCCTCGGGAGCCTCGATCACCCGGCGCCGCATCAAGCGCCTCGCCGAGTCCCTGGAAGTGGACCAGGAACGTCTGCGCGGCTGGACCCTGTTCCGAGCGGTCGAGTCGGGCGTACGAGCGGGCCGGGTCGGCCGCCCCCGGGACGCCGAATTGCTCCTGGAGTTCGCCGGCTGGGTGTGAGCGGGCGCTCTCGCCTCACGCGCCGGGCGGCGTGGACCGGAGCATGAACGACCCGCCGGGGCGCTGGACACGGCCGGTCGCGGGGATTGCCGGGCAAGGCCCCCTTCCGGCGGCTCCGCTGACAGGGGGACGTCGAGGGCACGGTCGGCCGTCGCGGCAGGCCCGTCCGACGCGGAGACGCCGGGCCGGGCGTGGCCGATGCGCGGAGAACAGCGCGGCGGCGCCCGTCCGACTCCCTGACCGGGACTCGGGCGGGCGCCGCCGGGTTCGGACTAGGCCGTCAGGCGGGCGATGGCCTCCTCGACGGTCAGTTCCTCCCGCTCGCCGGTACGGCGGTCCTTCAGCTCCAGGACGCCCTCGGCCGAGCGACGGCCGGCGACCAGGATCTGCGGTACGCCGATGAGCTCCGCGTCGGTGAACTTCACACCCGGCGAGACACCGGCGCGGTCGTCGACCAGGACGCGGACGCCCGCGGCACCCAGCTTCTCCGACACGTCGAGCGCCAGCTCGGTCTGCAGCGCCTTGCCCGCGGCGACCACGTGGACGTCGGCCGGCGCGATCTCCTTGGGCCAGCACAGGCCCTGCTCGTCCGCCGACTGCTCGGCCAGGGCGGCGACCGCGCGGGAGACGCCGATGCCGTACGAACCCATGGTCACGCGGACCGGCTTGCCCTGCTGGCCGAGGACGTCGAGCTGGAAGGTGTCGGCGTACTTGCGGCCGAGCTGGAAGATGTGGCCGATCTCGATGGCGCGGTCCAGCTTGAGGCCGGTGCCGCACGTGGGGCAGGGGTCGCCCTCTTCCACGACGACGACGTCCAGGTAGTCGTCGACCTCGAAGTCACGACCGGCCACGACGTTCTTCGCGTGCGTGTCGGCCTTGTTGGCGCCGGTGATCCAGGCGGTGCCGGGCGCGATGCGCGGGTCGGCGATGTAGCGGACCTTCTCCAGGCCCTGCGGGCCGACGTAGCCCCGTACGAGGTCGTCGCGGCCCTCGAAGTCCTCGGCCGTGACGAGTTCGACGACGGCCGGGGCGAGGTGCTCGCCCAGCTTGCCGAGGTCGACCTCGCGGTTGCCGGGCACGCCCACGGCCACGATCTCACCGTCGACCTTGACCAGCAGGTTCTTCAGCGTCGCGGAGGCGGGCACGCCGAGGTGCTCGGCGAGCGACTCGATGGTCGGGGTGTCCGGGGTGGCCAGCTCCTCGACCGGGCCGTGCTCCTCGGAGACGGGCGTGAGCGCGAACGTCACGGCCTCCGTGTTGGCGGCGTAGTCGCAGGCGGGGCAGTCCGCGAAGGTGTCCTCACCGGCGGCGGCGGGCGCGAGGAACTCCTCGGAGGCCGAGCCGCCCATGGCGCCGGAGACGGCGGACACGATGCGGTAGTCGAGACCGAGGCGCGCGAAGATGTTCTGGTACGCCTCGCGGTGCAGCCGGTAGGACTCGGCGAGCCCCTCGTCCGTGGTGTCGAAGGAGTACGAGTCCTTCATGTGGAACTCGCGGCCGCGCAGCACTCCGGAACGGGGGCGGGCCTCGTCGCGGTACTTCGTCTGGATCTGGTAGAGCATGACCGGCAGGTCCTTGTACGAGGACGCCTGGTCCTTGACGAGGAGGGTGAAGATCTCCTCGTGCGTCGGGCCGAGCAGGTACTCGCCGCCCTTGCGGTCCTTGAGGCGGAAGAGCAGGTCGCCGTACTCGTCCCAGCGGCCCGAGGCCTCGTAGGGCTCCTTGGGCAGCAGGGCCGGCAGGAGGACCTCCTGGGCACCGATCGCGTCCATCTCCTCGCGGACCACGCGGGAGATGTTGTCGAGGACCTTCTTGCCGAGCGGCAGCCAGGTCCAGATGCCCGCGGAGTTGCGTCGCACGTAGCCGGCGCGGACGAGCAGCTTGTGGCTGAGCGTCTCGGCGTCCGCCGGGTCGTCACGCAATGTCTTGACCATCAAACGGGACATGCGCTGGACCTGGGCCATGATTCTCGACTCCTGCTGCGTAAGGGTGATGCCAGGAGGTTAGCCGGGGGGCGGCCGGTCCCGGAAATCCGTTAACGGTGACGCAGCGGCAGCGGGGCGCCCATCACGGCGTACGGCTTGGGGGCGCTGGGGAACAGGACCTGCTGGGCGAGGTCCTCGTAGCCGAGGGAGCGGTAGAGGCCGCGGGCCGGGCTGTCGACGTCGATCGCGGAGAGGATCGAGCGGGGCTCGGTGGCGGTCGCGGTGATGCCGGTGATCAGGGCGCGGCCGACGCCGCGGTTCTGGAACCGCGGGTGGACGTGCAGCTCGGTGATGACGAAGGAGTGGTCGAGCCAGCCCTCCTGCCCCTGCGCGCGCAGATACGGCTCGACGACGGTGGACCACCAGTGGCCTCGGTCGTTGGGCATGCCGTAGACGAAGCCGACGAGCCGGCCGTCGACGGTGGTGGCGCCGAGCGCGTGGGCACCGGGGTAGGCGAGGTGGCGCAGCACGATCTGGCGGCGTACGGCGATCTCCTCGGCGCCGAGTCCGAACGCGAGGGCCTGCACGGCGAGCGCCTCGTCGACGCGCGCCGCGAGATCCAGCGGGCCGACGGCCACGTCGTCGGAGTTGCGGTGGCCGTGACCGGGAAAGCGCAGCATGCGGGGAGACTACCTGGCGAACCGTGGGGCGCGTGAGGTCTGCGGGAGCCGTCAGCGGGACCCGTCTCCGGCGTCGGTACGGGCCGGTGGGCCGGGTGTCAGAACAGAACGCTCATGAACGCGCCGACCTCTTGGAAGCCGACCCTGCGGTAGGTCGCCCGGGCCGCGGTGTTGAAGTCGTTCACGTAGAGGCTGACGACGGGGGCGACGTCGGCGAGGGCGTAGCGCAGGACGGCCGCCATACCCGGGGCGGCCACGCCCCGGCCGCGGTACTCGGGGGCCACCCAGACGCCCTGGATCTGGCAGGCGTGGGCGGTCGCGGCGCCGATCTCCGCCTTGAAGACGACCTTGCCGTCCTGGTCGAGGCGGGCGAAGGACCGGCCGGAGCCGACGAGTTCGGCCACCCGGGCCTGATAGAGGAGTCCGCCGTCACCGGCCATCGGCGAGACACCGACCTCCTCGGTGAACATCGCCACGCACGCCGGCATGATCGTCTCCATCTCGTCCTTGCGGATGCGGCGGACGAACGGATCCGGGGTGACCGCGGCGGGCAGCCGGTCGGTGACCATCAGGGGCTGGTGGGCGCGGACGTCACGGGCCGGGCCCCAGCTCGGTTCGAGCAGCCGCCACAGCTGGGCGGTGGGTTCGGCGGGGCCGACGATCGAGGAGCAGCGGCGGCCGCCCCGGCGGGCCCGGTCGGCGAAGCCGCGCACGGCGCGTGGGGTGGCGCAGATCGGGACGAGGTTGGCTCCCGCGTAGCAGAGGGACTGCAGCATGCCGTCCTCGTACCAGCCCCACATCTCGCCGCCGAGCCGCCACGGGTCGAGGCCCGCGACCCGTACGCGGGAGGCGACGAAGGCGTTCGTCACCGGCTCGCGGTCGAGGACGGCGAGCGCGGCGTCCAGGTCACTCGGTTCGAGGACCCTGGTGGTGGTCTGGGTCAACACGTGCGGGGGCCTCACCCTGGGGTCTGCTGATCTCCGCACTGTACCTGCCACGGTTGTGGCCCGCCGCCCCTTGTTCCCGGGTTCCCCGGGAGGCAGCGCCCCTCCGGGCTCCCAGCCCCACTGGGTTCCGTTTCCGCAGGGGGTGCGTGGGTGGTGCGGGCCGTTCCCCACGCCCCTGGGAGTCCCGGCCCGCCCGGACTTCGAACCCGGCCGACGGAGTGCACGGCGCCCCGGATCGTTCGACTGCGGATGCGTGGGGGTTGCTCGCGCAGTCCCCCACGCCCCTGAGTACGTCGCCCGGGCCCGCTTTCGAAGCGGGCCGGGCGGTGGGGAGGGTGGATCAGCCGGCGACCGAGATCGACGGTTCGCCGGAGGCGACGCCCTCGGCCTCCATCTGCTCGGCGAGCTTCATCGCCTCTTCGATGAGGGTCTCCACGATCTTCGACTCGGGGACGGTCTTGATGACCTCGCCCTTGACGAAGATCTGGCCCTTGCCGTTGCCGGAGGCGACGCCGAGGTCGGCCTCGCGGGCCTCACCCGGGCCGTTCACGACGCAGCCCATGACGGCGACGCGGAGCGGGACCTCCATGCCGGTGAGGCCGGCGGTGACTTCCTCGGCCAGCTTGTAGACGTCGACCTGGGCGCGGCCGCAGGACGGGCAGGAGACGATCTCCAGGCCGCGCTGCTTGAGGTTCAGCGACTCCAGGATCTGGAGGCCGACCTTGACCTCCTCGACCGGCGGGGCCGACAGGGAGACGCGGATGGTGTCGCCGATGCCCTCGGAGAGCAGGGCGCCGAAGGCGACGGCCGACTTGATGGTGCCCTGGAACGCCGGGCCGGCCTCGGTCACGCCGAGGTGCAGCGGGTAGTCGCAGGCGGCGGCGAGCTGGCGGTAGGCGTTGACCATGACGACCGGGTCGTTGTGCTTGACCGAGATCTTGATGTCGCGGAAGTCGTGCTCCTCGAAGAGGGAGGCCTCCCAGAGCGCGGACTCGACGAGCGCCTCGGGGGTCGCCTTGCCGTACTTCTGGAGCAGACGCTTGTCGAGGGAGCCGGCGTTGACGCCGATCCGGATCGGGGTGCCGGTGTCCTTCGCGGCCCGCGCGATCTCCTTGACCTGGTCGTCGAACTGCTTGATGTTGCCGGGGTTGACGCGGACGGCCGCGCAGCCGGCGTTGATCGCGGCGAACACGTACTTCGGCTGGAAGTGGATGTCCGCGATGACCGGGAGCTGGGACTTCTTGGCGATGGTGGCGAGCGCGTCGGCGTCGTCCTGCGTGGGACAGGCGACGCGCACGATCTGGCAGCCGGACGCGGTCAGCTCGGCGATCTGCTGCAGCGTGGCGCCGATGTCCGACGTACGCGTGGTCGTCATCGACTGCACCGAGACGGGAGCGTCTCCGCCCACGGCGACGCTTCCGACCTGGATCTGTCGGCTCTTGCGGCGCTCGGCCAGCTTGGTCGGAACGGACGGCATGCCGAGAGAAATCGCAGTCATCTGCTGTGCAACCCCAAGTTGTGGATCAAGGTCCCGGAATCGTGGGCTCCCGGCTTCGAGATTACGGTACGGGCGCGCGGCCGAGCACATCACGCCCCTAAACCCACTCGATGGAAGGCGGCCGGACACCCAAGGGTGCCCGGCCGCCTTCAACGCTGTCTTGCTAAGAGATTTTCACTGGGTTAACCACGTCCGCGATGAAGACCAGGATGGTGAAGCAGACGAAGACTCCGGCCACCACGTAGGCCACCGGCATCAGCTTCGCCACGTCGAACGGGCCGGGGTCCGGCCGCTTCAGGACCTTTGCCGTGTTGCGCCGCAGCGACTCCCAGAGCGCCCCCGCGATGTGCCCGCCGTCGAGCGGCAGCAGGGGGAGCATGTTGAACAGGAAGAGGGAGAGGTTGAACCCGGCGACCAGCAGCAGCATCATCGCGACCTGCTGCGACGCGGGGATGTCGAGGGTGAAGACGTCACCGCCGATGCGTGCCGCGCCGACCACGCCCATCGGGGAGTCCGCCTTGCGCGGGCCGTCGCCGAAGGCCGCGTCCCACAGGTCGGGGACCTTGCCCGGCAGCGCGACCAGCGATTCGACGCCGTTCTCCATCATGTCGCCCATGCGGGTCACGGACTGTCCGAAGGACTGCTCGACGATGCCGGAGGCGGGTGTGAAGCCGAGGAAGCCGGCGTACACGTACTTGCCCTCGACGTAGCCGCCGTCGCCGTCGGTCTTGCTCACCTGGTTCTTGATCAGGTGAGCGTTCAGGTCGACGCGCTCGCCCTTGCGCTCGACGGTGATCGTGACGTCCTTGCCGGGGTTGGCCCGGATGTCGGACTGGAGGGCCGCCCAGTCCGTGACCGGCTTGCCGCCGAACGCGACGATCTTGTCGCCGCCCTTGAGCCCCGCGGCCTTGGCGGGCGCCGCCTCGTCGCTCTTCGCGCACTTCGTGCGGTTCTCGCTCTGCTGGATGACGCAGTCCGAGACCTTGCCGACCGTGGTCGTCTGGGTGTTCACGCCGAACGTCATCATCACGCCGAGGAAGATCACGACGGCGAGGATGAGGTTCATGAAGGGGCCGGCGAACATCACGATCACGCGCTTCCACGGCTTGCGCGTGTAGAAGAGGCGGGTCTCGTCGCCGGGCTGCAGTTCCTCGAAGGCCGCCGACCTGGCGTCCTCGATCATGCCCCGGAAGGGGGACGTCGAGCGGGCCTCGATCCGTCCGTCCGGGCCGGGCGGGAACATCCCGATCATGCGGATGTAACCACCGAGGGGGACGGCCTTGACGCCGTACTCGGTGTCGCCCTTCTTGCGCGACCAGATGGTCGGGCCGAAGCCGACCATGTACTGCGGCACACGGATGCCGAACAGTTTGGCCGTCGAGAGATGTCCCAGCTCGTGCCACGCGATCGAGATGAGCAGGCCGACCACGAAGACGACTATGCCGAGGATCATCATCAGGGTCGTCATGCACGAGCCTCCGCGGTTGTCGTCCGTACCGTCAGTTCACGAGCCCGGGCACGTGCCCAGGTCTCCGCTTCGAGGACGTCCGCGACGGTCAGGGAAGTTCCCGTTCGCGGTGTGCCGTGTTCCTCGACCACCCGCGTGACGGTCTCCATGATCCCGTTGAACGGCAGGGTGCCGTTCAGGAACGCGTCCACGCACTCCTCGTTGGCGGCATTGAACACCGCCGGGGCCGTCCCCGCGAGCTGCCCCACGTGCCGGGCGAGCCCCACGGAGGGGAAGGCTTCGGTGTCGAGGGGGAAGAACTCCCAGCTCGACGCCTTGGTCCAGTCGAAGGCGGGCGCCGCGTCCGGGACGCGTTCGGGCCAGCCGAGGCCGATGGCGATCGGCCCTCGCATGTCGGGGGGCGTCGCCTGGGCGATCGTCGAGCCGTCCGTGAATTCCACCATCGAGTGGACATACGACTGCGGGTGCACGACCACCTCAATGCGATCGAAGGGAATGTCGTAGAGGAGGTGGGCCTCGATGACTTCCAGTCCCTTGTTCACCAGGGTCGCGGAGTTGATCGTGATGACCGGCCCCATGGCCCAGGTGGGGTGCGCGAGGGCGTCGGCCGGGGCCACGTCCGCCAGCTCGGCCTTCGTCCGGCCGCGGAACGGGCCCCCGGAGGCGGTGACGACGAGTTTGCGGACGTCCGCGCGGGTGCCGGCGGCCAGCGCCTGGAAGAGGGCGGCGTGCTCGGAGTCGACCGGGATGATCTGGCCCGGCTTGGCGAGCGCCTTCACCAGCGGGCCGCCGACGATGAGCGACTCCTTGTTGGCGAGCGCGAGGGTGCGGCCCGCCTCCAGGGCGGCGAGGGTGGGCGCGAGGCCGATGGAGCCGGTGATGCCGTTCAGGACGGTGTGGCAGTCGGAGGCGGCCACCTGGGTGGCGGCCTCGGGTCCCGCCAGGATCTCGGGAAGGGGCTCGCCCGGGCCGTACTGGTCCGCGAGGGCCTCCCTCAGCGCCGGTACGACGTCCTCGCGCGCGACGGCGACCGTGCGCACCCGGAGCCGGTGGGCCTGCTCGGCGAGCAGGGCGACCCGGCCGCCGGCGGCCGAGAGCGCGGTGACCCGGAACCGGTCGGGGTTGCGCAGCACCAGGTCGATGGCCTGGGTGCCGATCGAGCCGGTGGAGCCGAGGATCACGACATCGCGGGCTCCGTCCACGGGGTCGAAGACGAGATGCGGATCAGCGAGGGGGGCTGGACTGTCGCTCATCCCCCCATTGTGGCCGCATCGCGCCTCCGGCAGGACAGGGCGTCCCCCCTTCCCGCTCCTTCACATCCGATTCCGCCGGTGCGACCGGCTGTGGGTGGTGAGGAGTCCGGGCGTCCGGTGGCGACGTCGACGCCGGGGGCCCGGTCGCGCGTGGGTGCTCGCTCGGCCCTGCGGTCGTACTGATCCGCAGGTCAGCGTGTGCGGCGGCGCGTGGGGTGCAGCTTCCGGAGCCGGGCGCCGGCTCCGGTGGGCGGGCCGTTCACGCGGGTGGGCGCGGCCGGCGGGTGGGCGGGTTCTCCGGGTGGGCGAACGCGCCTTCGACCACGCCGTCCGCCGTGTCGGGGGCGGTGCGGCGTGGTCGGGGCCGGTGTGGGTGCTCGGACGGTCGGCGCCGGCCGGGGAGCCCGGTTCGGCGCCCTCTTCGAGGGACCCGGTGGTTCAAGGGACCCGATGGTCGGGAGCCGTCAGCGGATGGGGCGGTGGACGTTCTCGCGCTCACTCGGCCCGGGTGTCGCGTCGGCGATCCAGGGGCCTTCCCCGGACGGGTCGACGACGCCCTCCTCCAGCCAGGTGTACGTGCCCGACAGGACGCCCTTGACCACGGTGCGGTCGAGGTCGTCGGTGTTGGACCACAGGCGCCCGAAGAGTTCCTCCACGCGGATGCGGGACTGCCGGCAGAAGACGTCGGCGAGCTGGTACGCCTCGCGGCCGTGGTCGCCGGTGCTGCGCAGGAGTTCGGCCCGTACGCAGGCCGCGCTCATCGCGAACAGTTCCGCGCCGATGTCGACGATCCGGCCGAGGAAGCCCTGCTTGGTCTCCATGCGGCCCTGCCAGCGCGACATGGCGTAGAAGGTCGACCGGGCGAGTTTGCGGGCGCTGCGCTCGACGTAGCGAAGGTGCGGGGAGAGGTCGACCTCGTGCTTGAACTCGCCGAAGGAGTTCGGGAGCTGGCCGGATCCGGCGACCAGCTTCGGCAGCCACTTGGCGTAGAAGACGCCGGCGTTGGCGCCCGCCTTCGCCTTGTCCGAGAGGGACTTCTCGGGGTCGATGAGGTCACCGGCGACCGAGAGGTGGGCGTCGACGGCTTCCCGGGCGATCAGCAGGTGCATGATCTCGGTCGAGCCCTCGAAGATGCGGTTGATCCGCAGGTCGCGCAGGATCTGCTCGGTCGGGACGGCGCGCTCGCCGCGGGCCGCGAGCGACTCGGCGGTCTCGAAGCCGCGGCCGCCGCGGATCTGGACCAGTTCGTCGGCCATCAGCCAGGCCATCTCGGAGCCGTACAGCTTGGCGAGGGCGGCCTCGATGCGGATGTCGTTGCGGTTCTCGTCGGCCATCTGCGAGGACAGGTCGAGGACCGCTTCGAGGGCGAACGTGGTGGCGGCGATGAAGGAGATCTTGGAGCCGACCGCCTCGTGGAGGGCGACGGGCTTGCCCCACTGCTCGCGGGCCGCCGACCATTCGCGGGCGATCTTCAGGCACCACTTGCCGGCGCCCACGCACATCGCGGGCAGGGAGAGCCGGCCGGTGTTGAGGGTGGTGAGGGCGATCTTCAGGCCGGCGCCCTCGGGGCCGATGCGGTTCGCGGCGGGGACCCGGACCTGGTGGAAGCGGGTGACGCCGTTCTCCAGGCCCCTGAGGCCCATGAAGGCGTTGCGGTGCTCGACGGTGATGCCCTCGGAGCCTGCCTCCACGACGAACGCGGTGATGCCGCCCTTGTGACCCTCTGACTTGGGGACGCGGGCCATGACGACGAGGAGGTCGGCGACGACGCCGTTGGTCGTCCACAGTTTCACTCCGTCGAGGACGTAGTCGTCCCCGTCCCGCACGGCGGTGGTCGCGAGGCGCGCCGGGTCGGAGCCGACGTCGGGCTCGGTGAGCAGGAAGGCGGAGATGTCGGTACGGGCGCAGCGGGGCAGGAAGGTGTCCTTCTGCTCCTGGGTGCCGAACTGTTTCAGCGGCTGCGGTACGCCGATGGACTGGTGGGCGGAGAGCAGCGCGCCGATGGCGGGGCTCGCGGAGCCGACCAGGGCGAGTGCCTTGTTGTAGTACACCTGGGTGAGGCCGAGCCCGCCGTACTTCGTGTCGATCTTCATGCCGAGGGCGCCGAGTTCCTTGAGCCCGTCGATCGTCTCGTCCGGGATCTGCGCCTCGCGTTCGATGCGGGCCGAGTCGATCTTCGTCTCGCAGAAGTCGCGGAGTTTGGCGAGGAACTCCTCGCCGCGCTGGGCGTCCTCGTCCGCGGGCATCGGGTGCGGATGGATGAGGTCGAGCCGGAAGCGGCCGAGGAACAGCTCCTTGGCGAAACTGGGCTTGTGCCAGTCCTGTTCGCGCGCGGCCTCGGCGACCTGACGTGCCTCACGTTCGGTGACTGTGGGCTGTTGGGGTGGTGCGGACATGAGGCTCACCTCGCCGCGCATAGGGGACACAGGACAATTCGTTACCGACCGGTGCTACTCGATCGTATGTACCCGTGTACCCGATTCCCTGTCACCCCACCAGCCCTCACGCGGCGTTCGGCCCAATGCCGACCGCGCCGCCGTGGCACGGGTGCGGACACGCCGACGGCCTGAGCCCCCGCACAGTGGGCTCAGGCCGTCGGCTTCGGTGAGGTCGTGTCCGGTCCGGCGTCAGAGGGCGAGGCCGGTGAGGACCAGCACCCGCTCGTAGGTGTAGTCGTCCATGGCGAAGCGGACGCCCTCGCGGCCGACGCCGGACTGCTTGGCGCCGCCGTACGGCATCTGGTCGGCGCGGTAGGACGGGACGTCGCCGATGACCACGCCGCCCACCTCCAGCGCGCGGTGGGCGCGGAAGGCGGTCTGGAGGTCGTGCGTGAACACGCCTGCCTGGAGGCCGTACTTGGAGTTGTTGGCGGCGGCGAAGGCGGCGGCCTCGCCGTCGACCTTGTGCACGGTGAGGACCGGGCCGAAGACCTCCTCGCAGGAGATGGTGACGTCGGCCGGTACGTCGGCGAGGACGGTCGGCGCGTAGGAGGCGCCGTCGCGCTTGCCGCCGGTGAGGAGCGTGGCGCCGGCGGCGACGGCCTCGTCCACCCAGGACTCGACGCGTTCGGCGGCGGCCTCGCTGACGAGGGGGCCGACGTCCGTCGTGGCGTCGGACGGGTCACCGGTGACCTGGGCCTCGACGGCGGCGACGATGCGCGGCAGCAGCCGGTCGTACACCGACGCGTCGGCGATCACGCGCTGCACGGAGATGCAGGACTGGCCGCCCTGGTAGTTCGAGAAGGTCGCGATCCGCGTCGCGGCCCAGTCCAGGTCGGCGTCGCTCGCGAAGTCGGCGAGGACGACGGCCGCGCCGTTGCCGCCCAGTTCCAGGGTGCAGTGCTTGCGCGGCACGGAGTCCATGATCGCGTAGCCGACCTTCTCGGACCCGGTGAAGGAGATGACCGGGAGGCGCTCGTCCTGGACGAGGGCGGGCATCTTGTCGTTGGCGACCGGCAGGATGCTCCACGAACCGGCCGGCAGGTCGGTCTCGGCGAGCAGGTCGCCGATGATCAGGCCGGACAGCGGGGTCGCGGGCGCGGGCTTCAGGATGATCGGGGCGCCGGCGGCGATGGCCGGGGCGATCTTGTGCGCGCACAGGTTGAGCGGGAAGTTGAAGGGCGCGATACCGAGGACGACGCCCTTGGGGAAGCGGCGCGTGAGGGCGAGCCGGCCCTGGCCGCCCTGGTCGGTGTCGAGACGCTGGGCCTCGCCGCCGTTGAACCGGCGGGCCTCCTCGGCGGCGAACCGGAAGACGGAGACGGCGCGGCCGACCTCACCCCGGGCCCACTTGATCGGCTTGCCGTTCTCGGCGGAGATGAGCTGCGCGATCTCCTCGGTGCGCTCCACGAGACGGCGCGAGACGTGGTCGAGGGCGGCGGCGCGCACGTGGGCCGGCGTGGCGGCGAACTCGTCGCGCACGGCGTAGGCGGCGGCGACGGCCTCCTCGACCTGGGCCTCGGTGGGCACGCTGACCTGACCGACGACCCGGCCGTCCCACGGCGAGGTGACGTCGAACGTGGTCTCGCCGCTGGCCTGGCGGCCGGCGAGCCAGAAGGCGTGAAGGGAAGTCATGTCGAGTCCCGGCCCTTCCGTGGTTGGGGGTGGTGCGGGCGGTCTTGCCCTGTCCGGGTCCACGGTAGGGCCGCGGGCGGCAGGGGTCGTTTGTCCGACGCGTAGCAGTCGGGCCCCGGAGTGCGCCGGATTGGCTGGTCGTGCGAGAACGCCGCGCTCGCCCTCTCGGAGAGCGCCGCGCTCACCGCTCGGAGAGCGCCGGGCTCACCGCTCGGAGAGCGCCTCACTCCCCCACCAGCGGGTGTCTCACTCCCCCGTCGCGGCCGTCGTCTTCAGGGCCAGCCAGAGTTCCATCCGGACGTCCGGGTCGTCGAGGGAGCGGCCGAGGATCTCCTCGACGCGGCGCATCCGGTAGCGCAGGGTGTGGCGGTGGACGCCCAGGTCGGCGGCGGCGGCGTCCCACTGGCCGTGGCGGGACAGCCAGGCCCGCAGTGAGGCGACGAGGTCGCCGCGGCCGGTGGCGTCGTGTTCGTGCAGGGCCCGCAGAAGGCCGTCCGCGAAGGCCCGCACGGCGTCGTCCGCGAGCAGCGGCAGCACGGATCCGGCGGCCAGTTCCTCGTGCTCGACGAGGAAGCGGCCGCGCCGCCGGGCGACGGACAGCGCCTGTTCGGCCTGCTTGTAGGCGGCGCGCGCGGCGATCGGGCCGGCGGGGGCGGAGAGCCCGACGACGAGTTCGTCCTCGTCCCCTGCGGGCTGCTCGCGCTGTGCCGCTCGGGCTGCCTCCAGCACCACGGCGTAGTCCCCGCAGGCGGTGACGGCGGCGCCGCCGTCCACGGCGAGCACGACAAGCCGCTCCCCCTCGGGCACGACGAGCACGGACTCCCCGGAGCGGGCGGCGGCGGACTCGACGACCTCGGCGAGGCCGCCCAGCGGGTCGCCGTTGACGTCGGGGACGGCGACGGCGGTCTTGGAGCGTGTGGCCGCGCCCACGCGCGCGTGCCCGTCGGCGTGGGCCCGCGCGGCGGACCCGGACGCCGACTCGGCGATGATCAGCCGGAAGGGCGCGTCGAGGAGCCGTCCGTACAGGTCGCCCGCGACGGCCCGGGCGTGGTCGGGTTCTCCGGCGAGGAGCATCCGCAGGACGGCGGCGCCGATCCGCTGCTCGGCGGCCTGCAGCGACCGGGAGCGTTCCGTGGTGAGCGTGAGCAGGGCGATGGCCGAGTGGACGGCGTAGCGCTCGGCGGTGCCGAGGGCGGCGGCGGTCCCGACGGCGAGCGCCGCGCGCGGCCTGCGTCCGGTGCCGAGGGAGTGCAGTTCGACGCGGTCCTCGCCGCCCACCACCGAGCTGGCGGGCGCGGGCCGCTCCCGCAGTCGCTCCACGTCCGGGGTGAGCCGCGCGGCCCGGCGTCCGGCCCATTCGGGCGCGGTGGCGACGACGGCGCCGGACGCGTCGTAGAGCGCCGCCCAGCCGTCGACCTGTCCGGCCAGCGCGGAAAGGAGTCCCTCGGGGCCGTCGGTCAGTGCCTGCTTGGTGAGTTCGCGCTGCGCGGCGAACCCGGCGGTGACGGCCCGGTACTGGTCCGCGGCGATGGCGGCGGAGACGGCCTTGCTGATGGCGAGGAAGGGCGTGCGCCGGGGCACTTCGAGGAGGGGCAGGCCCTCCTTCTCGGCGGCCTCGACGAGGGCCTTCGGGATCTCCTCGTAGTTGACCCCGACGGCGAAGCCGAGTCCGACGACTCCGGCACCGGCCAGCCGCTTCACGTAGCGCCGCATGACGTCGGGGTCGTCCGCGTCCAGTTTGAGGGCGGTGATCAGGAGCAGCTCCCCGCCCTCCATGTAGGGGACGGGGTCGGCGAGCTCGCTGACGTGCGCCCAGCGGACGGGCACGTCCAGCCGGTCCTCGCCCGCGCGCACCGTGAGCTTCAGCGCGGAGTGGTGGACGAGCGAGGCGAGCGTGGGGGGCATGAGGCCTTCAGGTCAGGTCTGTGTGATCTCTGTGATCTCAGGTCGGGTCCGGTGTGATCTCTGTGATCTTTTGGCCGCGGCGTATGAACGACCTGTGTCGATTCTGCCTCACCGTACGGTCGCCGCGTGACCCCGTGCCCATACGTCCAGCTCAGCGGCGATCACCTGCCCCCGTGGGCCCGTGCGGCCGGCCGCACGGCGGTGGGTCAGCCGCGCAGGTCGACCAGCAGGGGCGGCGCGTGTTCGCCCTTGACGCTGGTCAGCGACAGCACCGCGTGCCCGGGCGGCACCCCGTGGGCCAGCTCGGACGCGGACCAGCGTTCCCGTTCGACCTGTCGGACGGTGACGGCGCGGGCGGTCGGCGCGTTCCCGGTGATCACCCGGCGCAGCATGTGGACGGCCTTGCCCGCGGGTGTCTCGGCGATGATCTGCCGGTCGGTGACGTCGCGGGCCTCGATCCACTCCTTGCCCCAGACCTCGGCGAAGTCCTGACCGTCCCAGGGGGTGAGCCCGGACAGCGCCATCCGGCAGCCGATGGCGCCCAGCAGGGGGCTGCGCAGGGCGCGCGGCGCGTCGTCGAGGGTGCGCAGGGTGAGGACGGCCCCGGCGTTGCCGGAGCGCAGCCGCTGGATGCCGCGGACGGCCTCGGGGGTGATGACGCCGGTCGCGTCGTCGAGGACCAGACAGGCGAACAGCGACCGGTCCTCGCGCACCGCGACGCTCGCCGAGAACTGGGCGAGGACCAGGCGGGCGAGGATCCGGGAGGCGTCGGCGTGCCCGCGCGCGGGCAGGTCGATCCGGACCCGCACCGGGTGGTCGAGGGCCCGCAGCGAGAAGGGCCGCGACTGGCCCGAGGTGTCGAAGAAGCCGGCGAAGGCGGGCCGGTCGAGCAGGGCCACCCGGTCGGCGAGGACCCCGCCGACGTCGCCGGGGTGCCCGGTCTGCCGTTCGCGGGCGTCGAGTTCGCGCAGGAGCGACGCCTGTCCGGCGTCCTCCAGTCCCTTGCGGAGCGCGTCGAGGGGGCCGCGGGCGCCGTCGAGCAGCTGGCGCAGTTCGGGCACGGAGGGGAACCTGCCGTGGACGGCCCGGAAGGGGCCGAGCAGTTGGGCGAGCACGGTGGTGGAGCGCCTGCTGTCGCCGCCGGGATGCGGGTCGGCGAGGTCGCCGACGAGCGCCTCGGCGAGCACCGCGGCCGCCTCGTCGGGGTCGGTGGTCCCGCCGTACAGGTCGAGGTCGTAGACGGAGTCGGGGTGCCCGATGCGGACGACGACGTCGTACGCGTCGACGGGTCCGAGCCCGGCACCGGCGGCGCCCACCACGACGACGGCTGCGCGTCCGGCGAGCGCGTGCAGGCACAGCGACTCGGCGAGCGGCCAGACGATCCCGCCGGTCTTGCCGGATCCGGGGGGTCCGACGGCGAGCAGCGAGGTGCCCAGCAGGTCGGGTCCGAGGCCGAGGCCGGTGCCGCGGTAGGCGTAGGGGTTGCGGGCGTCGTCGGCGGTCGTGCCGAGGCGGACCTGCCCGGTCACCAGGTCGTGGCGGGCGAGGCGTCCGGGCAGGTCGCGTGCGCCGGAGGGGTGCAGGCAGGCGGCCGAGCCGTCCTTCACGACCGCGCCGGTGAAGGTGGCGAGGCTGTGCCGTCCGCTGCGTACGCCCTGCCAGGCGCGGGCGATCCGGGCGTGGTCGACGTCGCGCATCAGCCCGCGGCGGGCGTCGGCGGCGAGCCGGTCGGCGGCCTCGGTGGCGCCCGCGGCGCGGAGCTGGTTCCACTGGACGGGGTCGTCCTCGGGGGCGGGCGGGCGCTCGTTCACCGGTGCGGTGCCTCGCCAGGCGGGCGGTCCGTAGCGCCGCCAGATCTCGTTCCAGCGGCCGAGCCGTCCGACGACGACCATGATGATCAGGGCGATCAGCGTGTAGTAGCCGTACCAGAGGAACGCGTTGCCGACGCGGTCGCCGCTGTGCCGCCAGGAGTCCGGGGTGAACAGTTCGAGGGGCAGGACCCACCAGCCGCCGAGGTAGCCGTTCCAGAGCAGCGACCAGACCAGCCATCCCACCAGGAAGGCGATGACGGCGCCGCTGAGCAGCTGGCGGGCCGGGATCTGCTCGGGCTCCTCCTCCGGCCGCGGGCGGTGGCCGAACCGCCACACGCCCGGTGCCGCCTCCGGCCGGGGCGCGCGCACCCAGGCCACGAACTCCGACCCGTCGGGCAGCGGCGGCATGCCGGGCGCCCGTGCGGGGCGCGGCGGGGCGGCGGGCATGTCCGGTGAGGGCCGCCCGTCCGGCGGCCCTGCCGGACGCGGTACGGGGTTGGCGTGCGTGCCCCGCGCGTCCTGGGTCCCGTCGCTGTTCATCGCCCTTGCCCCCTGACCAGCCGCTCCGTGCTTCGTCCGCGGGTCAATCTAGTGCCCCTGCGGGGCGAGTTCACCGTTTACACGGCCGGGCCCGCCACGCGGCCGGGTCACCGGCGGTTTTGCGCCTCCCCGTCCTGCTCCACACCTGGCTCTATGTCCACCACGGACAAGCGAATCGTCCGACAACGCCCACATGGAGCATGCCGACCCCCCGTCCTCGGCCCTAGCCTGCGAAGAAAGAAGGAAAAGCAGGACCGCGAAGCAGGACCAGCGTCCGCCGGGGCAGTCGATGGGACCCCCACCGTCTCCGCCGCCCACAGCCAACCCCCGTCTGCACGATCTCAGGGAGCCCCTCATGACCGCCCTTCCGCAGGAGCGCCGCGTCGTCACCGCCATCCCCGGCCCGAAGTCGCAGGAACTGCAGGCCCGACGCACCGCCGTGGTCGCGGCCGGTGTGGGATCGGTGCTCCCTGTCTTCACCACGCGCGCCGGCGGCGGGATCATCGAGGACGTCGACGGCAACCGCCTCATCGACTTCGGCTCCGGCATCGCCGTGACGTCGGTCGGCGCGAGCGCCGAGGCCGTCGTACGCCGGGCCTCCGCCCAGCTCCAGGACTTCACCCACACCTGTTTCATGGTCACGCCGTACGAGGGCTACGTCGCCGTCGCCGAGGCGCTGGCCGAGCTGACGCCGGGTGACCACGCCAAGAAGTCCGCCCTGTTCAACTCGGGTGCCGAGGCCGTCGAGAACGCCGTCAAGATCGCCCGCGCGTACACCAAGCGCCAGGCCGTCGTCGTCTTCGACCACGGCTACCACGGCCGGACGAACCTGACGATGGCGCTGACCGCCAAGAACATGCCGTACAAGAACGGCTTCGGCCCGTTCGCGCCCGAGGTCTACCGCGTGCCGGTCGCCTACGGCTACCGCTGGCTGACCGGCCCGGAGAACGCCGGCGCCGAGGCGTCCGCGCAGGCCATCGACATGATCAACAAGCAGATCGGCGCGGACAACGTCGCCGCGATCATCATCGAGCCGGTGCTCGGCGAGGGCGGCTTCATCGAGCCCGCGAAGGGCTTCCTGCCGGCCATCAGCCAGTTCGCCAAGGACAACGGCATCGTCTTCGTCGCGGACGAGATCCAGTCCGGCTTCTGCCGCACCGGCCAGTGGTTCGCCTGTGAGGACGAGGGCATCGTCCCGGACCTGATCACGACCGCCAAGGGCATCGCGGGCGGTCTGCCGCTCGCCGCCGTCACCGGCCGCGCCGAGATCATGGACGCCGCGCACTCCGGCGGCCTGGGCGGCACCTACGGCGGCAACCCGGTGGCCTGCGCCGGCGCGCTCGGCGCCATCGAGACGATGAAGGAGCTCGACCTCAACGCCAAGGCGAAGAACATCGAGGCGATCATGAAGGCCCGCCTCGGCGCCATGGCGGAGAAGTTCGACATCATCGGCGACATCCGCGGCCGCGGCGCCATGATCGCGATCGAGCTGGTCAAGGACGCCGCCACCAAGGAGCCCCACGCCGAGGCGACCGCCGCGCTGGCCAAGGCCTGCCACCAGGAGGGCCTGCTGGTCCTGACCTGTGGCACGTACGGCAATGTCCTCCGCTTCCTGCCCCCGCTGGTTATCGGCGAGGACCTCCTCAACGAAGGCCTCGACATCATCGAGCAGGCCTTCTCCACCATCTGAGGCCCCACGCGCCGCGGCGCCGGACCGTCGGAACACCGCCCACGAGCGGATTCCGCTTGGTTCCGGCGCCGCGGCGCACCCGGTCGGAGCGTGTGAAGAACGTGTGCGAGGTGCATGACGGGACGCGATTGTGCCTGTCGGAGCCGGACACCCTGCCGTAGGTTCTACCCAGATGAGAGATACACCCCGCCCACAGGGGACTGTGGGCGACTCCGGGTCGTCGCTTCCCCAGCTTCGTCCTGGTCGTGCCCTCGCGCACACACCCGGGGCTTCCGGCTCCGGTTCTCCTCACCGATCGGACAGTCGCCCGCCCCAAACCCCCCGGGGCGCGCGACAACCCGGTCCGGACGGCCGCCCCGGAACCACCCCCCCTGTTCCGGGGCGGCCGACCCTCCTTCTCGGCCTTCCGGCCCTCCTCTTCGCGCTGATCACCTGGCAGGTGACGGCCCACGGCCCCCTCGCCCGCGCGGACGAACGCCTCAGCGACTCGCTGGTCCACCCGGCCCGCGTCTGGGAGCTCCTCGCCGACCTCGGCAACATCACGGTCGCCGTCCCCGTCTTGGCCGCCGCCCTCGTGTACGCGGCGGTCCGCGCCCGCCGGGCGGGCGTCCACCGCTGGTGGCTCCCGTCCACGGCGGCCGCGGTCCTGATGGCCGTCGTCCCGGCGGTGATCGTGCCCCTGAAGGAACTCATCGCCCGCTCGGGCCCCCCGGTCATGGGACCCGGCAACGGCTACTACCCCTCGGGCCACACCGCCACGGCCGCCGTCGCCTACGGCGCGGCGACCCTGCTCCTCCTCCCCTGGCTCCGCACGACCGGCGCCCGCCGCGCCCTGCTGATCGCCTGCGCGACCCTGAACGCGGCGGTCGTCACCGGTCTGGTCCTGCGCGGCTACCACTGGCCACTGGACGTGGTGGCCAGTTGGTGCCTCTGCGCGGTGCTGCTGTACTCCCTGTGGCTGTTCCTCGACCGGACGAACGGCCGCTCTCAGCCGTAGCCGAAGCCGCTCTCAGCCGAAGTAGCTGTCGAAGTTCCGGGAGAACTCCCAGCCGCCGAAGCGGTCCCAGTTGATCGACCAGGTCATCAGGCCGCGCAGCGACGGCCAGGTGCCGTGGGTCGTGTACGTGCCGCAGTTGGTCTTCTTGGTGAGGCAGTCGAGGGTCTTGGTGACCTCGGCCGGGGACACGTAGCCGTTGCCGGCGTTCGTGGTGGCCGGCATGCCGATGGCTATCTGGTCGGGGCGCAGCGGCGGGAAGACGTTGTTCGCGTCGCCCGCGACCGGGAAGCCCGTGAGCAGCATGTCGGTCATCGCGATGTGGAAGTCGGCGCCGCCCATGGAGTGGTACTGGTTGTCGAGGCCCATGATCGACCCGGAGTTGTAGTCCTGGACGTGCAGCAGGGTCAGGTCGTCGCGCAGGGCGTAGATCACCGGAAGGTAGGCGCCGGCGCGCGGGTCCTGGCCGCCCCACTTGCCGGTGCCGTAGTACTGGTAGCCGAGCTGCACGAAGAAGGTCTCCGGGGCCATGCTCAGGACGAACTTCGCGCCGTACTTGGCCTTCAGGGTCTTCAGGGCCGAGATCAGGTTGACGACCACCGGGGTGGTCGGGCTCTTGAAGTTGGTGTCGCTCGCGTCGAGGGAGAGCGAGTGGCCCTCGAAGTCGATGTCCAGTCCGTCCAGGCCGTAGGTGTCGATGATCTTCGAGACCGAGGAGACGAACGTGTCACGGGCGGCCGTGGTGGTCAGCTGGACCTGACCGTTCTGGCCGCCGATCGAGATCAGCACCTTCTTGCCGGCCGCCTGCTTGGCCTTTATCGCGGCCTTGAAGTCGGCGTCGCTCTCCACCGTCGGGCACTCGGTGACCGGGCAGCGGTTGAAGCGGATGTCGCCCGAGGTGGCGGAGGTCGGCTCGCCGAAGGCCAGGTCGATGACGTCCCAGCTGTCGGGCACGTCGGCCATGCGCGTGTAGCCCGCGCCGTTGGCGAAGCTCGCGTGGAGGTAGCCGACGAGGGCGTGCGTGGGCAGGTCGGAGGAGCCTCCGCCGCCCCCGCCGGAGCCCGCCGAGGTGGTCGCGGTGACGGTGGCCGACTTCGCCGACTCACCGGCGTCGTTCGTCGCGGTGACCTGGAAGGAGTACGCGGTGGACGCGGTCAGTCCGCTCACCGTCGCCGAGGTGCCGGTGGCCGTCTGGACCTTCACCCCGTCGCGGTAGACGGCGTATCCGGTCGCGCCGGGCACCGCCGTCCAGGACAGGCCGACCGACGAGGACGTGACCGTGCCGGTCTTGAGGCCGGTGGGCACGGCCGGCGGCTGTCCCGCGTCGACACCGGGGCCGGTCAGCGAGAGGTCGTCGGCGTAGTAGGTGCCGGTGCCGTACCAGCCGTGCGTGTAGATCGTGACCTTGGTGGTCGAGGCACCGGTGCGGAAGGTGGTGCTCAACTGCTGCCAGTCGGCCGCGGACTGGGTCCAGGTGCTGACGTCGGTCGTGCCGGTGCCGCTCGCGCCGAGGTAGACGTAGCTGCCGCGGACGAACCCGGACAGCGTGTACTGCGCGTCCGGTTTCACCGTCACGGTCTGCGAGCACTGGGCGTAGTCGCTGCCGGCCGGGGTGGCCTTCAGCGCCGAACTGCCGCTGTGCACCGGGGTGGTGACGGTGCTCGCGGCCGTACAGGTCCAGTTGGCCAGGCCCGACTCGAACCCGCCGTTCTTGGCGAGATCCGCGTCGGCCGCACGGGCGGCCGACGAGAGCGCGGTGAGACCGGGTACGGCCAGAACGGTGGCCGTGCACACGGCGAGAATCCTTCGACGGTGTTCGGACGGTCTGCTGCGTCTGGTGCGTTCCACTGCTGCCTCCGGGCACGGGGGAATGGGGAGGGTGGAGCGCGCCCAACTTGGTCCAGACCAATTCTGTTGTCAAGACCCCCTGCGTGCGGGGGACTTCGGAAGATCGCCGCCGCGCGGCGCCGGTACGGCTATCGGTCCCCGTTCCCGGCGAGGCCCGCCGCCGCCTCGTGCATGGCCAGTTCGAGCAGTGCCGGATCCGTGAGGGTGCCCGAGCCGTCCGGCTGCACCAGCCAGCGGACCCCGCCGGTGGCGCGCCCCGGGTAGGGCACCACGATCCAGGTGCCGGGCCCCGCGGTGCGCACCCCGGTACCGAGCCAGCGGGCGGCGGTGCCCGCGGGTACGAAGAAACCCATCCGCGCGTCGCCGAAGTCGACGAGCACCGGGCCCGGTTGGTCGATCACCCGGCTCAGCACGTCGAGCGTCGGATAGCCGAGTTCGCCGGGCAGGATGAGCACGTCCCAGGCCCGGCCCGCCGGGAGCAGCGCGATGCCCAGGGGGTTGCGTTCCCACTCCCACCGGCAGGCCTCCGGGTCCGGAGCCACGGATGTCAGCCACTCGACCGCCGTCTTGGGCCCTGTCATGACGGAACCTCCCTCTCTCGTGACGACGCTGGTCGCGTCACAGGGGAGAGGGAGGTCCGGGGCGATCATTACGCGGGTTCCGGCTACCAGTTGGTAGTGAGCCGGATCACACCCTCGAGCTGGGCGTACGCCCGTGGATCACGGAGTGGCCCGCGCGCCCTCAGCTGTCGAAGCCGAGGCCCATCCTGTCCATGGTCTTCAGCCACAGGTTGCGCCGGCCGCCGTGCGTGTCGGCGCGCGCCAGCGACCACTTGGTGAGGGCGATGCCCGTCCAGGCGAAGGGCTCGGGCGGGAACGGCAGCGGCTTCTTGCGCACCATCTCCAGCTCGGTGCGCTCCGTCCGCTCCCCCGCCAGCAGGTCGAGCATCACGTCCGCGCCGAAGCGGGTGGCGCCGACGCCGAGGCCCGTGTAGCCGGCCGCGTAGGCGACCTTGCCCTGGTGGGCCGTGCCGAAGAACGCCGAGAAGCGCGAGCAGGTGTCGATCGCGCCACCCCAGGCGTGCGAGAAGCGGACGCCCTCCAGCTGCGGGAAGCAGGTGAAGAAGTGTCCGGCGAGCTTGGCGTACGTCTCGGGGCGGTCGTCGTACTCGGTGCGCACCCGCCCGCCGTACGGGTAGATCGCGTCGTAACCGCCCCACAGGATGCGGTTGTCGGCGGAGAGCCGGAAGTAGTGGAACTGGTTCGCCGAGTCGCCGAGGCCCTGGCGGTTCTTCCAGCCGATGGAGGCCAGCTGGTCGTCGCTGAGGGGCTCGGTCATCAGCGCGTAGTCGTAGACCGGGACGGTGTACGAGCGGACGCGCTTGACGAGGTTGGGGAAGATGTTCGTGCCGAGGGCGACCCGGCGGGCGCCGATCGCGCCGTACGGGGTGCGGACGGCCATGCCGGCGCCGGACGGCTTCAGGTCGAGGGCCGGCGTGTTCTCGTAGACCCGGACCCCGAGCTGGAGGCAGGCGCGCTTCAGCCCCCAGGCCAGCTTGGCCGGGTGGAGCATGGCGACGCCGCGCCGGTCGTACAGACCGGCCAGGAAGGTCGGGGAGGCGACCTGTTCGCGGACGGCCTCGGTGTCGAGGAGTTCGACGCCCTCGGCGAGGCCCTCGCGCTCCAGCTCCTGGTGCCAGTCGCGCAGTTCGGCCGCCTGGTGCGGCTCCGTCGCGACGTCGATCTCTCCGGTGCGCTCGAAGTCGCAGTCGAGGGAGTAGCGGGCGACGGCCGCCTCGATCTCGTCGAGGTTGCGGGCGCCCAGCTCCTCCAGCTTGCGGATCTCGTCCGGCCAGCGGGTCAGCCCGTTGGACAGACCGTGCGTGAGGGAGGCGGCGCAGAAGCCGCCGTTGCGGCCGGAGGCGGCCCAGCCCACCTCGCGGCCCTCCACGAGAACGACGTCCCTGGCGGGGTCGCGCTCCTTGGCGATCAGCGCGGTCCAGAGCCCGCTGTAGCCGCCGCCGACGACGAGCAGGTCGCACGTGTCGGAGCCGGTGAGCGCGGGCTCGGGCCGGGGCCTGCCCGGGTCGTCCAGCCAGTACGAGACCGGCTGGACGTCCGCGAGGGACTGCGTCCACTGATTACCACGGGTCATGGCGCTTGGGGCCATGATTTCCAACTCCCTACAAAGGATCGAGCGTTATGCCTTTTGCCTGTTGCGGCGATTGCCCACGACCATTCCGGCCAGGACGAACAGTACGGCGATGAGGAACATGGCCGTACCGATGACATTGATCTGAACGGGTGTTCCGCGCTGTGCCGAACCCCAGACGAACATGGGGAACGTGACGGTCGAGCCCGCGTTGAAATTGGTGATGATGAAATCGTCGAAGGAGAGCGCGAAGGCGAGCAGCGCGCCCGCGGCGATTCCGGGGGCCGCGATGGGCAGGGTCACGCGCAGGAAGGTCTGCGCGGGACCGGCGTACAGGTCCTGCGCGGCCTGTTCGAGGCGTGGGTCCATCGACATGACGCGGGCCTTGACGGCCGTCACGACGAAGCTGAGGCAGAACATGATGTGGGCGATCAGGATCGTCCAGAAGCCCAGCTGGGCGCCCATGTTGAGGAACAGGGTGAGCAGCGAGGCGGCCATCACGACCTCGGGCATCGCCATCGGCAGGAAGATCAGCGAGTTCACTGCGCCGCGTGCGCGGAAGCGGTAGCGGACGAGCGCGAAGGCGATCATCGTGCCGAGGATCGTGGCGCCGATCGTCGCCCAGACGGCGATCTGGAGGCTGAGCGAGAGCGAGCCGCACATGTCGGCGACCCCGCACGGATCGCGCCACGCGTCCGTCGAGAATTGCTGCCACTCGTAATTGAAGCGCCCCTTCGGTTTGTTGAAGGAGAACACCGTCACGACGATGTTGGGCAGCAGCAGATATCCAAGCGTCAGCAGTCCCCCGATGACGACGAGATGGCGCTTGAGCCAGTTCACGAAGGCCATTTAGACCAGATCCTCCGTCCCGGACTTGCGGATGTAGAGCGTGACCATGATGAGGATCGCGGCCATGAGGATGAACGAGAGTGCCGCGGCCGTCGGATAGTCGAGAATCCGCAGGAACTGGGTCTGGATGACGTTGCCGACCATGCGGGTGTCGGTGGAGCCGAGCAGGTCGGCGTTCACGTAGTCACCGCTGGCGGGGATGAACGTCAGCAGCGTGCCGGAGACGACGCCCGGCATCGACAGCGGGAACGTCACCTTGCGGAAGGTGGTGATGGGCCGGGCGTACAGGTCGCCGGCCGCCTCGTGCAGCCGCCCGTCGATCCGCTCCAGCGAGGTGTAGAGCGGCAGCACCATGAACGGCAGGAAGTTGTACGTGAGTCCGCAGACCACCGCGAGCGGTGTGGCGAGGACCCGGTCGCCCGCCGTGAAGCCGAGCCAGCTGGTGACGTCCAGGACGTGCAGCGTGTTCAGGGCGCCCACGACCGGGCCGCCGTCCGCGAGGATCGTCTTCCAGGCGAGCGTGCGGATCAGGAAGCTGGTGAAGAACGGTGCGATCACCAGGATCATGATCAGGTTGCGCCAGCGGCCCGCGCGGAAGGCGATCAGGTACGCGAGCGGGTAACCGAGCACCAGGCACAGGATCGTCGCGGCACCGGCGTAGAGCACGGAGCGCAGGAACTGCGGCCAGTAGTCGGCGAGCGCGTCCCAGTAGGTCTGGAAGTGCCAGGTGACCTTGAAGCCGTCCTCCAGCGATCCCGTCTGGATCGAGGTGGAGGCCTGGTAGACCAGCGGGAGCGCGAAGAAGACGACCAGCCACAGCAGGCCGGGCAGCAGCAGCCAGTACGGGACGAGCCGGCCGCGCTTCCTCGGCGGTTTCTGGGCGGGTTGCGGCGCGAGCGGCGGCGCCTCCACCTCGGTGACGGTGGCCATCAGGCGGCCTCCTCCTCGGCCGTCTCGACACCGGCGTCGATGTCCTGGGTGGCGTCGAGGCCGAAGGTGTGCGCCGGGCTCCAGTGCAGGACGACCTCGGCACCCGGGACGAGCCGGGAGTCCCGGTCGATGTTCTGGGCGTAGACCTCGAACTCGGGGCAGACGGCGCTGTCGATCACGTACTGCGTGGAGACGCCGATGAAGCTGGAGTCGGCGATCCTGCCGGTGATGCGGTTGCGGCCGGCGGGTATCTCGCCCGCGTCGTCGGCGTGCGTGAGGGAGATCTTCTCCGGGCGGACGCCGACCAGGACCTTGCCGCCGGCCGTGGTGTCCGCCGAACATCGCGCCCCGGGGAGCACCAGCTTGCCGCCGCCCGCCCTGAGGACGATGTCGTCGCCGCTCCTGGAGTCGACCTCGGCCTCGATGAGGTTGGAGGTGCCGAGGAAGTTGGCCACGAAGGTGGTGTTCGGGTTCTCGTAGAGGTCGGCGGGCGCGCCGAGCTGCTCGACACGGCCCGCGTTCATCACGGCGACGGTGTCGGCCATGGTCATGGCCTCCTCCTGGTCGTGCGTGACGTGGACGAAGGTGATGCCGACCTCGGTCTGGATGCGCTTGAGCTCCAGCTGCATCTGGCGGCGCAGCTTGAGGTCGAGGGCGCCGAGGGGTTCGTCGAGGAGGAGCACCTTGGGGTGGTTGATCAGCGCGCGGGCCACGGCGACGCGCTGCTGCTGGCCGCCGGAGAGCTGGTGCGGCTTCTTGCGCGCCTGCTCGCCGAGCTGTACGAGGTCGAGCATGTCCTCGACCTGCTTCTTCACCGACTTGATGCCGCGCCGGCGCAGACCGAAGGCGACGTTCTCGAAGATGTCGAGGTGCGGGAAGAGGGCGTAGGACTGGAAGACCGTGTTCACCGGGCGCTTGTAGGGCGGCAGGTTCGTCACGTCCTGGTCGCCGAGCATGACGGTGCCCGAGGAGGGCTCCTCCAGGCCGGCGATCATCCGCAGGGTGGTGGTCTTGCCGCAGCCGGACGCGCCGAGCAGCGCGAAGAAGGAGCCCTGCGGCACAGTCAGGTCGAGGGGGTGCACGGCCGTGAAGGAGCCGTACGTCTTGCTGATCCCGGAGAGGCGGACGTCGCCGCTGTTGTCATTCGTCATCGTGGTCACGCCCCTGTGAGCTTCGCGAACTTCTCTTCGTAGGCCGTCTCTTCCTTCTGGCTCAGCGAGCGGAAGGGGTGTGACTTCGCGGCCATGGCCTTGTCAGGAATGATCAGCGGGTTGTTCGCCGCGTCCTTGTCGATCTTCGCGAGATAGGGCTTGACCCCGTCGACCGGACAGACGTAGTTGATGTAGGCGGCGAGTTCCGCGGCGGGCTCGGGCTCGTAGTAGAAGTCCATGAGCCGCTCGGCGTTCGTCTTGTGACGTGCCTTGTTCGGGATCAGCATGTTGTCGGTCGACGTCATGTATCCGCTGTCCGGGATGAGGAAGTCGACATCCGGGCTGTCCGCCTTGAGCTGGACCACGTCACCGGCCCAGGCGACGCAGGCCGCGAGGTCGCCCTTGGTGAGGTCGGACGTGTAGTCGTTGCCGGTGAAGCGGCGTATCTGGCCCTTGTCGACGGCCTTCTGGAGGCGGGCGATCGCCGCGTCGAAGTCGTCGTCGGTGAAGTTCGCCGGGTCCTTGCCCATGTCGAGCAGGGTCATGCCCATGCTGTCGCGCATCTCCGAGAGGAAGCCGACGCGCCCCTTGAGCTTGGGGTTGTCGAGCAGGTCGGAGACCGAGCGGACCTCGACGCCGTCGAGTGCCTTCTTGTTGTAGGCGATGACGGTCGAGATGCCCTGCCAGGGATAGGAGTAGGCGCGCCCGGGGTCCCAGTCGGGGTTGCGGAACTGGGCGGACAGGTTGGTGTAGGCGTGCGGGAGGTTGGCCGCGTCGAGCTTCTGCACCCAGCCGAACCGGATGAGCCGGGCCGCCAGCCAGTCGGTGACGACGATGATGTCGCGCCCGGTGTCCTGGCCCGCCGCGAGCTGCGGCTTGATCTTGCCGAAGAACTCGACGTTGTCGTTGATGTCCTCGGTGTACTTGACCTTGATACCGGTCCGTTTGGCGAACGCGTCGAGCGTGGGGTGGTGCTTCTCGCTCTCGTCGACGTCCATGTACTCGGTCCAGTTGGAGAAGTTGATCGTCTTCTCCTTGGCCGAGTGGTCCTCGGCCGAGACCCCGCCCTTCGTCTTGCCGGCGGCCGGGATCCCGCAGGCGCTCAGCGCCCCGAGGCCGCCGACGGCGAGCGCGCCGCCCGCCGACGCGCGCAGCAGGGAACGGCGGCTGAGGGAGGCCCTGCCGTTCCGGAAGCTGCGCCGCAGGGCGGCCCGTTGGACCGGGGACATGCGTTCGGGCTCGTACTGCTCCATGCTCTGGTGCCCTTTCGGAAGCGTCGCGGCCGTGGTCGCGGCCTGGTCTGCCACAGGGCCGTAGCCGGTCGATCGGCTACGGCCGGTCCCCGAAGACCGTGCGGTGCCAGTCCTTCCTGGCGACCGCGGTGTTGTCGAACATGACGTGCTTGACCTGCGTGTACTCCTCGAAGGAGTAGGCGGACATGTCCTTGCCGAAGCCGGACGCCTTGTAACCGCCGTGCGGCATCTCGCTGATGATCGGAATGTGGTCGTTGACCCAGACGCAGCCCGCCTGGATCTCACGGGTCGCGCGGTTGGCGCGGTAGACGTCGCGGCTCCAGGCGGAGGCCGCGAGTCCGTACGGGGTGTCGTTGGCCAGCGCGATGCCCTCGTCGTCGGTGTCGAAGGGGAGTACCACGAGCACCGGGCCGAAGATCTCGGCCTGCACGATCTCGCTGTCCTGCCCGGCGTCGGCGACGAGCGTGGGCGCATAGTACGCGCCGGACTTGAGATCGCCCTGGGGAACCTCTCCACCGGTGACCACGCGCGCGTAGCCCCGGGCGCGGTCGACGAACCCGGCGACGCGGTCGCGCTGGGCGTGCGAGATCAGCGGGCCGAGGTCGGTGTCGGCCGCGAAGGGGTCGCCCACGCGGACGCTCGCCATCAGGGCGCCGGTCTGCTCCACGAACGCGTCGTAGAGGGGGCGTTGCACGTACGCGCGCGTGGCGGCGGTGCAGTCCTGACCGGTGTTGATGAGCGAGCCGGCGACCGCGCCGTGCACGGCGGCCTCCAGGTCGGCGTCGTCGAAGACGAGGAAGGGTGCCTTGCCGCCGAGTTCCAGGTGGAGGCGCTTGACGGTGGAGGTGGCGATCTCCGCGACGCGCTTGCCGACGGCCGTCGAACCGGTGAAGGAGGTCATCGCGACGTCGGGGTGTCCGACGAGGTGTTCGCCCGCCTCCCGGCCGAGGCCCGTGACGATGTTGATCACGCCGTCCGGGATGCCCGCCTCGGTGGCCGCCTCGGCGAACAGCAGGGAGGTGAGCGGGGTCAGCTCGGCGGGCTTCAGGACGATCGTGTTGCCGGCGGCGATCGCCGGGAGGACCTTCCACGCGGCCATCTGGAGCGGGTAGTTCCAGGGCGCGATGGAGCCGACGACCCCGATGGCCTCGCGGCGTACGTACGAGGTGTGGTCACCGGAGTACTCGCCGGCCGACTGGCCCTGGAGGTGCCGGGCGGCGCCGGCGAAGAACGCGGTGTTGTCGATGGTGCCCGGCACGTCGAACTCGCGGGTCAGCTTGAGGGGCTTCCCGCACTGCAGGGACTCGGCCTGGGCGAACTCCTCGGCACGCTCGGCGAGCACGGCGGCGAAGCGGTGCAGCGCGTCGGAGCGCTCCCCGGGGGTGGCGCCCGACCAGCCGGGGAAGGCCGCGCGGGCGGCGGCGACGGCCGCGTCCACGTCGGCGGTGCCCGCCAGCTCGTAGGTGTACACCTCTTCGCCGGTGGCGGGGTCGACGACCGCGTGCGTGCGGCCGGAAGTGCCCTTGGTCAGACGGCCCGCGATGTACTGCGCTCCGCCGGCGAGGCGGTCCTGCGCCTGGAAGCGATGGCCCGGATTGTGCATGTCGCTCTCCTCCGCCGCCCTCCCCGTCGAAACGGGGGTCGGCGTAGCTCCAGCTCGATTTGAGTGCCGATCCTGACAGAGCTAAGGGACTCCAACAAGTGATTCCGTTGTTGCCTTTTGGTTACGCGACGGAATCCTTCGACCAGGTGTCGAGTCCTGCTGGAAAAGGCGGGACGGAATGTCAGTGGTGCGTGCCACAGTGGCGTGCATGGGGAAGATCGCCACGCGGGAAGCACTGGTCAGCACGGTCGAGTCGGGGACACGCGTGAAGTACCTGCACTTCTGGGGGCACCGCGCACGGGCGGACGGACAGGTCGGATCGAGCTGCCTCAGCCAGTGGTGGCCGTCACCCTTCGTGGTCGAAGGGGTCGCCTACGCTACGGCGGAGCACTGGATGATGGCCGCCAAGGCGCGCCTCTTCGGGGACGCCGAGGCCGAGCGGCAGGCGGTCGGCGCGGCGAACCCGGCGCTCGCCAAGAAGGCGGGGCGGCTGGTGCGCGGCTTCGACGACGCGGTGTGGGAGCGCGAGCGGTTCGGGATCGTGGTCGAGGGCAGCGTCCACAAGTTCGCGGCGCACGCGGATCTGCGGGAGTTCCTGCTGGCCACCGGCGACCGGGTGCTCGTCGAGGCGAGCCCGCTGGACCGGGTCTGGGGCATCGGTCTCGCCGCGACCGACGAGGGCGCCTCGGACCCCCGGCGCTGGCGGGGCGGGAACCTGCTGGGCTTCGCGCTGATGGAGGCGCGGGAGCGGCTGCGGTAGGGCGGGAGCGGCCGCCACCGGCCCGGGCGGCGCGTGCTCGATGATCGTCCTGCGGATGCGTCCCCCCACGAACCGGCTGAGAATGCAGAGGTGAGAGGCACTCATTCGGCTCGGGGCGCGGCCGCTGAACCGGCGCCCAGGACCTCGAACCAGTCGCTGGCCCTCGCGGCCATGCTCTTCGCGGTGTCGATGACGTTCATCGACCAGACGATCGTCTCCATCGCGGCTCCGGACATCGTGAACGAGCTGGGCCTGTCCGCATCGGGCATGCAGTGGGTGGTGAACGCCTACCTGCTGTCGCTGGCGGCGTTCTTCGCCCTCGGCGGCCGGCTCGCGGACCTCTTCGGGCCCCGCCGGGTCGTCATCATCGGGACCCTCGTCTTCGTCATCTCCTCGGTGCTCTGCGGCTGCGTCCCCAAGGGGGACTTCGCCCAGACCTGGCTGATCATCTTCCGGGCGACGCAGGGTCTGGGAGCGGCGCTCCTGTTCCCCGCGGCACTGGCCGTGGTGGTGGCCGTCTTTCCGGTGGAGCGGCGCGGCCGGGCCCTGGCACTGTTCTTCGGGCTGTCCGGAGCGCTGACGGCGATCGGCCCGCTGCTGGGCGGCTGGCTCACGTCCTGGACCTGGCGGGCGATCTTCTGGGTGAACGTGCCCGTGGCCGTCGTCGCCCTCGTCCTGACGATGATGGCGCGCGTCCCGAACCGGCGGCGCGACGAGTCGCTGGACGGCCTCGGCGCCGTCCTCATCGCCGTCGGTATGGGGGTGAGCGTGCTGGGCTTCCAGCAGGCCGCGTCCTGGGGCTGGGACAGCGCGGCGACCTGGGCCTGCATCGTGGGCGGCCTGGCGGTGCTCGTCCTGTTCTGGCGCTACGAGCGGGGCAAGCGGCACCCGCTGGTCAACCTCGCGGTGTTCCGCGACAAGGCCTTCACCGTGGACACGCTGGTGCTGTTCTTCGCCATGCTGGCCTTCGTCCCCGTCTTCTTCTTCGCCTCCGTCTACGCCCAGGTCTCGCTGAGCGCCTCCCCCAACCAGGCCGCGCTGTACCTGCTGTACTTCTTCGCGGGCTTCGCGATCGCCTCCCAGTGGGGCGGCCGCATGCTGGACAAGCAGGGAGCCCGGGGGCCGATGAAGATCGGCACCATCGTCGGCGCCGTCGGGTTCGCCCTGTGGGCCAACAAGCTGACCGACCTGTCGATGCACGACCAGTGGCCCTACGTGGCCCTCGCGGGCGCCGGTATCGGCTTCATCCTGGCGCCCGCCTCCACGGACGCCGTCAACCGGGCGATCGGCGCCTCGTACGGCGAGGTCACCGGCATCACGCAGACCGTGCGCAACTACGCGGCGAGTGTCGGCCTGGCCGTCCTCGGAACGATCCTCACGCACCGGACGACCGAGAACGTCGTGTCGACGCTGACCTCCCGCGGGGTGTCGTCGGACACCGCGAACGGGGTGGCCAAGGACATCGCCGAGGCGGTCACGGGCAACGGCGACGCCCGGACACCCACCGGCACCGGGCCGGCCGCCAGCGCGGCGCGCGACGCGATGTCCAGCGTGCGGATGGACTTCGCCGAGGCCAACCAGTGGGTCTTCTACGGCATGGCGATCGCGCTCGGCATCGGATACCTGGTCGCGCTGCGCCACCCCGGGGGCAAGGGGACACCGGCCGTCGCGGAGGGCGAGCCGGAGGCGGCCCCGACGACTCCGGCTCCCCCGTCCGAGGACGAGCACCGGACGCGGGCCTGACCGAGCGGCCGGGCCCGCCGCACCTCGCCTACCTCTGCTGGGTGACCAGGGACGTGGAGAACCCGTCGTACCCGTCCGAGTCGTCGCTGCCGACCTCGTCCGGAAGGGCGACGATGACGACGATCAGCGCGGCGCCGAGCACGATGCCGACCGATCCGCAGATGATCCCGGCCAGCGCCTGCCCCGGGTTCGTCGCCTCGCCCTTGCGGACCCTGCCCCGGCCGATCACGCCGAAGATCACGGCGAGGATGCCGAGGACGATCGCCAGCGGCCACGCACAGAACAGGACCGCGGCGATGATGCCGAGGACGAGGGAGGCGGTGCCCAGGCCGTTGCTCGGCGCGGGCGGCCCCATGGGCCAGCCGTAGCCGGGAACGCCCCCGTACGCGGACGGGCCGGCGCCGGGATACTGCGGATAGCCGTAGCCGTACGGGAGCTGCCCCGGCCCGCCGGGGGCTATCGGCGGCGGAGGCACGGGCTCGCCCGGGCCGGGCTGCGGGTACGGCGTGTGGGCCGCGGGAGCCGCGAACGGGTTGTCCCAGACGGGGCCGCCGGGAGCCGCGGGCCCGGGCGGGACGCCGGTGCCGGGCAGCGACGTGATCGTCGGCAGCCCGTACGCGGGAGAGGGCGTGGCGCTTCCGCTGCCCCGCGCACTCCTGCCGGACGCGTCGGTCTCCTCGGGCGGCGCCCAGGGATTGGGCTCTTGCCGCCGGTCCGCACCGGGCTTGCCGAGGGAGACCTGCGGGGCGGGGGCCCGACCGGACGCGGAGGCGGAACTCTGGCTTGCGGCGGACGCGGAGGCCGGACTCTGGCCGGGGGCGGCGAACGGCCCGGTCCCCTGGGCGGGCACCGACGACCCCGGCCCGTCGGCCCGGGTTCGGTCCGCCGCGGACTCAGCGGACCGCGGTCCGTCGGCCGGGGCCCGATCCGCCGGGGGCGGGACCTGTTCCGGGCCTTCCCCGGACTCACCGGTCACGGCGTACTGCGGGCCGTCATCGGCCGCGCCGTCCACCCACCGCGCTCCGTCGTCGGCCCGCGTGGCGTTCTCCCGCTCCGCCGGCGCGGTCCACCCGTTCCCCTGAGCCGTCGGTGTCCACGCGTCGGTGTCACGTGGAGTCTCCGGCGTTCTCGCGTCCTCGGACATGCGCGAAGTCCCCTCTCTTCTGCGTGCCGTCATGCTACGGCCCGGGCGTGTCCTGCGGATCTCCACGGGTCGACGACCTGCCCGTCAGCGGTGGTCCGGCGGTCCCGGACGGGCCGGGCCCGGCCTCCCCGGGCCGCGGCCTACGATGATCCCGAGTCATCGATCAGCCGATCACCCGCGTCCCGCCGAGCATCGTCCGGAGACGCCGTTCCGGGGAGGAACCCCTTGACCGAGCACATCACCGCACGCGACGACGTCCGCGACCTGCACTCCTTCATCGCCGGGCTGCCCAAGGCCGAACTGCACGTCCACCACGTCGGATCCGCCTCCCCGCGCATCGTCTCCACGCTCGCCGCCCGGCACCCCGACTCGATGGTGCCGACCGACCCCGAGGCGCTGGCCGACTACTTCACGTTCACGGACTTCGCCCACTTCATCCAGGTGTACCTGTCCGTCGTGGACCTGATCCGCACGCCGGAGGACGTCCGGCTGCTGACGTACGAGGTGGCCCGGGACATGGCGCGTCAGCAGGTGCGCTACGCCGAGCTGACCATCACGCCGTGGTCGTCCACCCGGCGCGGGATCGACGAACTCGGCTTCATGGAGGCGATCGAGGACGCGCGCCGGGCCGCCGAGGCGGAGCTGGGTGTCGTCCTGCGCTGGTGTTTCGACATTCCGGGCGAGGCCGGTCTGGAGGCCGCCGAGGAGACCGTGCGGCTCGCGACCGACGACCGGCTGCGGCCGGAGGGGCTCGTGTCCTTCGGGCTCGGCGGCCCCGAGATCGGCGTTCCGCGACCGCAGTTCAAGCCGTACTTCGACCGGGCGATCGCGGCGGGCCTGCGGTCGGCGCCGCACGCCGGTGAGACGACGGGCCCGGAGACGGTCTGGGACGCGCTGAACTTCCTGGGCGCCGAACGCATCGGCCACGGCACGAGTTCGGCGGGGGACCCCAAACTGCTCGCCCACCTCGCCGAGCACGGAATCGCCCTGGAGGTCTGCCCGACCTCGAACATCGCCACGCGTGCGGTCCGCACCCTCGACGAGCACCCCATCAGGGAGTTCGTGGCGGCCGGGGTGACGGTCACCGTCAACTCCGACGACCCGCCGATGTTCGGCACCGACCTCAACAACGAGTACGCGGTCGCCGCCCGGCTGCTGGACCTGGACGAGGCGGGCGTCGCCTCGCTCGCCCGCAACGCGGTGGAGGCGTCGTTCCTCGACGAGGCCGGCAAGGCGAAGCTCGCGGCCGAGATCGACACGTATGCCGCGACCTGGCTGGCCCTCTGACCGAGCACAATGGGCGCATGCGCACCGTGACCGCAGTCGCCCACCGCGGCGACCCCTATCGCGCCCGTGAGAACACGATCGACTCGCTGCGTTCCGCGCTCCGCCGGGGCGCGGACGCCGTCGAGATCGACGTACGGCTGACGCGTGACCGCCTGCCCGTGCTGCTGCACGACGACACGCTCAACCGGTTGTGGGGGCACGACCGTCCTCTGCGGTCGCTCTCCTCCGACGAGGTGAAGGGCCTGACCGGCGGCGGGGTGCCGACGCTCGCGGAGGCCCTCGCGGCGACCGGCGACCACCGGATCATGGTCGATCTGCCGGGTCCGGTGGACGAGAAGGCCGTGCGCGAGGTCGTGGACGTGGTGCGGGCGTGCGGGGCGCAGGAGCGGGTGTACTACTGCGCCGGTGCCCCGGCGATGCTCACGGTCCGGGCCGTCGACCCGGCCGCCGAGATCGCGCTGACCTGGACGACGCTGGCACCGCCGCGCCCGGCGCTGCTCGACGCCGTGCGTCCGCGCTGGCTCAACTACCGCTTCGGGCTGGTGGACCGGGATCTCGTGGCCCGGGTCCACCGGGACGGTCTGCTGGTGTCGGTGTGGACCCCGGACACCCGTCGCACCATGCGCCGCCTCCTCGCGACGGGCGTCGACTCGGTCACGACCAACCGCGTCGACACCCTGGTCGCCCTCCGCGACGGCTGACCGCGCGACGGGAGCGGACGCCCATCTCCCCGCACCCACGGCCGGTCTCCCCGAGGGGGCCGGCCGTCGACCCGCGTGCCGTGACCGGCGCGGGGCGCCCGTTCCTCTCCGCCGACGGCCCGTCTCCCTAGGGGAGACCCCCGTCCGGACACTGGGGACGGCACCCTTCCTGCTGAGGATCACGGGGGTCACGGACGGCCGGAGGATGAGGACGTTCCCCTCCGGCAGCTTCCTCAGGAGACCCGATGCCCGTACGCAGCAGCCCGGCCGTTGTCCTCGTCGCCGCCCTCAGCCTCGGCCTCGCCGCCGGGCCGATGGGAGCCCCGGCGTTCGCCTCTCCCACTGCTCCTCCCGCCGCGCCGGCCCGCACGTCCGCCGGACCCGACGCCGACGCGCTGCGTGCCGCGCTGGCCGGGCTCCCCGACCAGGACGCGACGGCGGCACTCGTCCGGGTCGGCGGCACCGACGGTCACTGGCGCGGCAGCGCGGGCGTGCACGATCTGGAGAGCGGCCGGGCGGCCGACCCCGACGCCCGCTTCCGTGCCGGATCCACCACCAAGGTCGTCACCGCGGCGGTCGTCCTCCAGCTCGCCGCCGAGGGCCGGATCGGGCTGGGCGCACCGGTGCAGCGGTACCTCCCCGGGCTCCTGCCGTCCTCCTTCGAGCCCGTCACCGTACGGCAGTTGCTGAACCACACGAGCGGCATCCAGGCGGGTGACGGTTTCGGCGACGACTTCGCGGACGCGTACGCGCACCGCTTCGACACCCTCGCGCCGCGCCAGGTCGTGGCGTCGGCGGTGGCGAAGGGACCGGAGTTCTCGCCGGGCACCCGGCAGGACTACCTGAACATCAACTACACGATCCTCGGCCTGCTGATCGAGAAGGTGACCGGCCACGCGTACGCGCGGGAGGCGCAGCGGCGGATCCTTGGGCCGGCCGGGATGCGTGACACGTACTTCCCCGGCACGGACCCCCGTATCCGCGGGCCGCACAACCACGGCTACCAGGCGGTGCGGCGGCCGGACGGGACGACGGAGTTCGTGGACGTCACCGACTGGAACCAGGCGGACCGCTGGGCGGCCGGTGACATGATCTCCACGACCGCCGACCTGGAGCGGCTGATCACGCGCCTGTTCCGCGGACGACTTGTCCCGGCACGGCAGTTGAAGGAGATGTTCACCGTGCCCGCCGGGATCGAGGGCGCCGACATGAGCGCCGGGCTCCAGCGCTTCGCGTACGAGGGCACGGAGTACTGGATCAAGTCGGGCGCCCGGTACGGCTACAGCGCGGTCGTCGGCGCCACCCGGAACCTGTCCCGCACCCTGGTCTACTCGGTCGGCTCCACCGACGCCAAGGGCGAGACGATGAACCCGGTCGCCGAGCGGATCGCGATGGCGGCGCTCAGGTAGCCGGGACCGGCGCGCTCCCCCGGTCTGGGGCGAGGGCCTCCAGGCGTTTGATCTTCTTCCGGACGACGTGGAGGGGGAGGACGCCGAAGACCCCGAAGGACAGGTCGACGAGCGTCCACCAGAAGGGGATTCCGCGGACCGGTCCGCAGATCAGGGCGAGCGGGACGATGCCCGCGCAGGCGATCATCCCGAACTCGACGACCCAGATGTTGCGGACCGGATCGCGGTACGGGCCGTAGAACGCGAGCGCGATCACCAGGTGCGCGAAGGCCAGCCAGTCCGTTCCGTAGAGCAGGAACGGGTAGTCGGCGTCGGCGGTGTCGAGGCCGCGGCGCACCCGCTCGATCCAGTCCATCAGGGCGGGCAGGTGCTCCGGCACGGACAGGGACCGCAACAGGTCCTCGGTCCAGTGGAGTTCGTGCACCAGGGGGAAGGCCGTGGCGCCGCTGAGCACCAGGCTGACGGCGAAGAGGACAAGCCACGCGCGGATGCCCTTGAGCAGGGCGGCTCTGGCGCTCATGACCGGAGCCTACGCTCCGACTTGAACGCGTTCAAAACCGCCCTGCCCGGGGTCCGTACGGGTCAGGCGCCGCTCGCCTTCAGCATGTCCTCGCGCTCGACGAGCTTCACGCGCTCGCGGCCCTCGGGCTCGCCCAACGCCTTCTCCGCGGCGTCCAGCCGGTACCAGCCGTCCCACGTGGTGAAACGGACGTCGCGCTCGCCGAGGAACGCGTCGACGGCGGCCGGTTCGGGCGAAGCGGGCTCGGACAGACGGCCGTTCGCGTGGTCGTCGAGCAGGCTCGCGACCGTCTCGTTGGCATCGCCCTTGGTGTGGCCGATCAGACCGATCGGGCCGCGCCGGATCCAGCCGGTGACATAGGTGGACCGGAGGTGCTCGCCGCTCTCCTCGATCACGCGGCCGGCCGCGTCCGGCACCGTGCCCGAGTCGACGTCCCAGGGCAGCTTGGGCAGGCTGTCGGAGAGGTATCCGACGGCTCGGTAGACCGCGCTGACGTCCCAGTCCTTGAAGGCGCCGGTGCCCTTGACGTTCCCGGTGCCGTCGAGGGCGGTGCGCTCGGTGCGCAGACCGACGACCTCGCCGTTCTCGCCGAGGATCTCGGACGGCGACTCGAAGAAGTGCAGGAACAGCTTGTGCGGGCGGTCGCCGGTGTCGCGGATGGCCCAGTTCTCCAGGGTCTTGGCGACCATGTCGGCCTGCTTGTTGCCGCGCCGGGTGGCGATCGAGCCCTCGTCGTAGTCGATGTCCTCGGGGTCGACGATGACCTCGATGTTCGGCGAGTGGTCCAGCTCGCGCAGTTCCATCGGGCTGAACTTCGCCTGCGCCGGGCCACGGCGGCCGAACACGTGGACCTCCAGGGCCTTGTTGGCCTTGAGCCCCTCGTGCACGTTCGGCGGGATCTCGGTGGGCAGCAGTTCCTCGGCGGTCTTGGCGAGGATGCGCGCCACGTCCAGCGCGACGTTGCCCACGCCGAGGACGGCGACCTTCTCCGCCTCCAGCGGCCAGGTGCGCGGGACGTCGGGGTGACCGTCGTACCAGGAGACGAAGTCGGCCGCGCCGTACGAGCCGTCGAGGTCGACGCCCGGGATGTCGAGGGCCCGGTCGGCCGTGGCGCCCGTCGAGAAGATCACCGCGTCGTAGAAGGCGCGCAGATCGTCGAGGTTGATGTCCCGCGGGTAGTCCACGTTGCCGAAGAGGCGGATCTGCGGCTTGTCGAGCACCTGGTGCAGGGCCGTGATGATGCCCTTGATCCGGGGGTGGTCCGGCGCGACCCCGTAGCGGATGAGACCGAACGGGGCCGGCATCCGCTCGAACAGGTCGATGGACACACCGGGCTCGGCGGCCACTGCGGACTTCAGGAGCGCGTCGGCGGCGTAGATTCCGGCGGGGCCGGCTCCGACAATGGCTACCCGCAGAGGGCGAGGCATGATCAGGTTCCCTTCGGGCAGAGGCAGGGGGCTCGACGGGAAGCCTAAACTAAGGCAAGCCTAAGTCAGTAGGCGGGTCCGGGCTATGACCTCATAAGGCCGCCTTATGGGTGTTCAAGGGTCGCTTTATGACCCCCACCCGGCTCACTCCCGACCGTGGCCGTCGGCTCCCTCTCCCGGCTCAGGAGACCTCCGGAACCCCTTCCGCCTACCTTCGAGTCCCGCTTGAGGGCGTCGGACCGACGCCGGTCCGGACCGCCGAGGGCTCGACGGAGACGGAGGTCGGGGTCGCGGACGGCCTCCGGGCGGGATCGGACGAACGGGCCGGACCGCGCGGGGTGGGCACGGTGCTCGGGGCCGAGGTCGCCGAGGTCCGCCCGGTGGGGTCGCTCGCACTGGGCCGGGGACTCTCGTTCCGCTGCGAGGGCGACGGGTCGGGCACCGTCGACGGACTGCTCGCGGGCGGCGGTGCCAGCGGGACCGTCGGTGAGGCGGGCGCCTCGGACTGCGCCGCCCGGAGCGGCAGCGCGACGAGCACGGCGACCGCGCACGCGAGCCCGGCTCCGAGCGACGCCCGGAGCAGCCGGCGGCGCGCCGCACCCCGACGGATGGCCTCGTACCGGCCGGCCGGGGGTCCGAGGAGGTCGGAGGGGGGTCGCAGGATGACGGCGAGCGGATCGTCGGGCTCGAACTCCGGGCCGTCGTCAGCGTGTGTGATCAAGGCTTCTCCTCAGGTGCGCGCGGAGCAGTTCGCGGGCCGCGTGGAGATCGGCCTTGACGGTCCCTTCCTTGCGCCCGGTCAGCACGGACACCTCCCGGATCGGCATGTCAGCGTAGTAGTGCAGCAGGATCGGGACGCGCAGCCGTTCGGGCAGCGACTGCACGATCAGCCGGACCGAGGGGTCGGTCTGTTCGTTGGGCGGGCCGAGAGCCGCCTCGGTGGTCGCCCGGTGCACGGCCCGGCGCTCGCGCTCCAGCTTGCGCCAGTGGTCCCGGACGAGGTTGGCGGCGGTGACGTAGAGGAAGCCCCGGGGTTCGGCCACGGTCGTCCAGCGCGCCCAGAGCCGTGTGAACGCCTCGGAGGCGATCTCGTGGGCGGTTCCGTCGTCGTCGACGAGACGGCGGCACCAGCCGGCGAGGCGCGGGTAGAGGGCGGCGAACAGCTCGGACGCTGCCTTCTCGCGGGACCCTTTCAACACTCTCCATGGTCGTGACGGAATGCGAGAAGCGGGATCCCGGGCCGCGGATGTACGGTCCATCGGCCCAGGATCCTGCCTCGGGCCCTCGGTGGACCCTGCGGTTGTGCCGCTGTTGTGCCGCTGTTGTGCGACGAACGGACGGCCGCCCGGCACCCGGCGGGGACCGAGGAGCGTCCGCTCGGGTGTCAGGGGCTCGCGGAGCTGAGCGCCGCGAACACGATCACGTTGTCGGCGTAGCCGTCACCGGTCCGGGCACCGCCACAGGTGATGAGCCGCAGCTCCGGGCGGTCCACGTCTCCGTAGACCGTGTCGGACGGGAACTCCGCCTTGGCGACGGTCCGTACGGAGGTGACGGCGAACACCGCCGAGGTGCCGTTCTCCAGGCGTACCTCGATCCGGTCGTCCCGGCGCAGTCGCGCGAGCCGGCGGAAGACGCCGTCCCCGTACGCGCCGACCGTGACATGACCGAGGATCACCGAGGGACCGGTCTGCCCCGGCGTCGGCGAGTGCCGGTACCAGCCGGCCCGGTCGTGCGCCACGACCGGCGGCACCTGAACGCTGCCGTCGGAGGCCAGCCCCAGCCGCATGACCGGGGTGTCGACGCCGATGGCGGGGATCCGCAGCCCGACCGGCACCGAACGGCCCAGCGCCCGGGCGGGCTTGCCGGCTCCGGACTTGGACGGCGCTGTGCCGCCGGGCTGTTCGGCGGTGCTCCGGCCGGTGGCGTTCGCCCCGGCCGGGTCACCGCCGTCGGGGGAACCGCCACAGCCGGCGAGCAGCGCGGCCAGCGCCGCGGCGCCGAACGCGCGCCTGGAGAGGGCCGTCATTCCCCGGTGGCCCGGCGGCGGCGTACGACGACGAACGTCGCGCCCCCGACGGCGAACAGCGCGGCCACGCCGCCGCCGATGAGCCCGCCCTGCCCTCCGGACGGCTCCGAACCCGCCGCCGTCACGCCGGTGTCGGGCGCTCCGCTCGGCCGGACGGACACCTGGCGCGAGGAAGGCGCCCGCGTGGGCTCGGCGCTCGGGACGGCGGAGGGCGTCCGGCTCGGCGAGGTGCTTGCCGGAGCGGGTGCGGACGTGACGGTGGGGCGGGTCGAGGGGACCGGGGACGGCCCGTCGGCGAACGCGGGCACCGCGCCCGCCAGCACGGCGGTGCACGCAAGTGCCGTGGCACTGAGGACGGTTCGCATGAGTGGCTCTCTTTCGTCGGTCCGCCCGCCGGTGGGAACGGCGGGCTGTGTCGTGGATCGAGCGGAGAGACGAGGCAGCACGGGTCCGGGTTGCAAAGAGCGGGCAAAGGCGCGAGAGGTGCCGGGGAGGGCACCTTCACCGACCTGTCGGCCGGCTCCGGTTCACGGCCTCCGTACGACAGAACCCCCGGGCGTCGCCCGGGGGTTCTGTCGTGTGGTCCTCGGTCCGCTCCACGCATCTGGTCGCCTACTGGGGATCGCGGTCGAACTGCGCCCGGGACCAGCGGTATCCGAGAACGCTCAGGGCCGCGCACCAGGCCAGGGCGATCCACCCGTTGTTGCCGATCTCCGTGCCGAGGAGCAGTCCGCGCAGGGTCTCGATGGCCGGGGTGAAGGGCTGGTACTCGGCGATCGGCTGGAACCAGCCGGGCATGGAGTGCAGCGGGACGAAGGCGCTGGAGATGAGGGGGAGCAGGATCAGGGGCATGGCGTTGTTGCTGGCCGCTTCCGGGTTGGGGGCGCCCATGCCCATGCCGACCGCGATCCAGGTGAACGCCAGGGCGAAGAAGGCGAGCAGGCCGAAGGCCGCGAGCCACTCCAGCACGGTGGCGTCCGTGGAGCGGAAGCCCATCGCGACACCGACGGCACCGACGAGCACCACGCTGATGATCGCCTGCAGCACGCTTCCGACGACGTGCCCGAAGAGCACCGAGCCCCGGTGGATGGCCATCGTGCGGAAGCGGGCGATGATCCCCTCGTTCATGTCCATGGAGACGGACACGGCGGTGCCGACGACGGTGGAGCCGATCGTCATGAGCAGGATGCCCGGGACGATGTAGGCGATGTAGGCGGAGCGGCCCGCGCCGCCGCTCATCGTGTCGCCGAAGATGTAGACGAACAGCAGCAACAGCATCACGGGCGTGAGCAGCAGGTTCAGGGTCATCGACGGGTACCGCCGGGCGTGCAGCAGGTTCCGGCGCAGCATCGTGGACGAGTCGCGCACGGCGAGGGAGAGAGAGCTCATCGAACGGTCTCCTTGGACGGGGCGGGCTGGACGGACCGGGCCTGCTGGTGCGGGGCGTCGGTGTCGCCGGTGAGGGCGAAGAAGACGTCGTCCAGGTCGGGTGTGTGGACGGTCAGTTCGTCGGCCTCGACCCCGGCCGCGTCGAGCCAGTCGAGGATGGAGCGCAGTTCGCGCTGGCTGCCGTCGCTGGGGAACTGCAGGGACAGCGCTTCGTCGTCGCGGGTGGACTCGTTCAGCGCGTCGGCGGCGGTCTGGTAGGCGGTGGGGTCGGTGAAGCGCAGGCGGATGTGTCCGCCGGGGATGAGGCGCTTGAGTTCCTCGGCGCTGCCTTCGGCGGCGATCTTCCCGTCGTTCAGGACGGCGATGCGGTCGGCGAGTTCGTCGGCCTCCTCCAGGTACTGCGTGGTGAGGAAGACCGTGGTGCCGCCGGTGACGAGCTC
>NZ_JBEZHO010000041.1:0-78124 GCF_040650615.1 Streptomyces sp. NPDC048643 | reverse complement strand
GAGGCGTTGAAGGAGTTCGACCTCTCGCGCAAGGAGGCCGAGCGGAGCAAGAACATGTTCGCGCTGGGGTTGTTGTCGTGGATGTACAACCGGCCCACGGAGGGTACGGAGAGGTTCCTGGCGACGAAGTTCGCGAAGAAGCCTCAGATCGCGGCGGCGAACCTGGCGGCTTTCAGGGCGGGTTGGAACTTCGGGGAGACGACGGAGGATTTCGCGGTCTCCTACGAGGTGGCTCCGGCAGCGCAGACGTTCCCGACGGGTACGTACCGCAACATCTCGGGGAACCTGGCGCTGTCCTACGGTCTGATCGCGGCGTCGCGGCAGACGGATCTGCCGTTGTATCTGGGTTCGTATCCGATCACTCCGGCGTCCGACATCCTGCATGAGCTGAGCCGGCACAAGAACTTCGGTGTGCGCACGTTCCAGGCGGAGGACGAGATCGCGGGCATCGGGGCAGCGCTGGGCGCCGCCTTCGGCGGTTCGCTGGCGGTCACGACGACGTCGGGGCCGGGTGTGGCACTGAAGTCGGAGACGATCGGACTGGCCGTCTCACTCGAACTCCCGCTGCTGGTCATCGACATCCAGCGGGGCGGACCCTCGACCGGCCTGCCGACCAAGACCGAGCAGGCCGACCTGTTGCAGGCGATGTACGGCCGCAACGGCGAAGCACCGGTCCCGATCGTCGCGCCCAAGACGCCGGCCGACTGTTTCGACGCGGCCATCGAGGCGGCCCGGATCGCCCTGGCCTACCGGACGCCCGTGCTGCTCCTGTCGGACGGCTACCTCGCCAACGGCAGCGAACCCTGGCGGGTCCCCGAGGTGGACGAACTCCCTGACCTGCGCGTCCAGTTCGCCCAGGGTCCGAACCACACCCTGGACGACGGCACCGAGGTGTTCTGGCCGTACAAGCGCGACCCGCAGACACTGGCACGGCCGTGGGCGATCCCCGGAACACCGGGGCTTGAGCACCGGATCGGCGGGATCGAGAAGCAGGACGGCAGCGGGAACATCTCCTACGACCCCGCCAACCACGAGTTCATGGTCCGCACCCGCCAGGCCAAGATCGACGGGATCGACGTCCCCGACCTCGACATCGACGACCCCACCGCGGGTACCGACGAGGCCGCCGACACCCTTGTCCTGGGCTGGGGTTCCACCTACGGGCCCATCACCGCGGCCGTGCGCCGACTGCGTGCCGCGGGCGTTCCCATCGCGCAGGCCCATCTGCGCCACCTCAACCCCTTCCCGCACAACCTGGGCGAGGTGCTGGGGCGTTACGACAAGGTGGTGATCCCGGAGATGAACCTCGGGCAGCTCGCCACCCTGATCCGGGCCAAGTACCTGGTGGACGCCCAGTCGTTCAACCAGGTCAACGGCATGCCGTTCAAGGCCGAGCAGCTCGCCACGGCTCTCAAGGAGGCCATCGATGGCTGAGACGTCCACGGAAGGCACGGGCACGATCGAGGCGCTCTCACTCGTCCCCAAGGCCGAGGCCAGACAGTCCATGAAGGACTTCAAGTCCGATCAGGAGGTGCGCTGGTGCCCGGGCTGTGGTGACTACGCGATCCTCGCGGCCGTGCAGGGGTTCATGCCCGAGCTGGGTCTGGCGAAGGAGAACATCGTCTTCGTCTCCGGGATCGGCTGCTCCTCGCGTTTCCCGTACTACATGAACACCTACGGGATGCACTCGATCCACGGTCGGGCCCCCGCGATCGCCACCGGACTCGCCTCCTCGCGCCGGGACTTGTCCGTGTGGGTGGTCACCGGGGACGGCGACGCGCTGTCCATCGGCGGCAACCACCTCATCCACGCCCTGCGCCGCAACGTGAACCTGAAGATCCTGCTGTTCAACAACCGGATCTACGGGCTGACCAAGGGCCAGTACTCGCCGACCTCCGAGGTCGGGAAGATCACCAAGTCGACTCCGATGGGCTCGCTGGACGCGCCGTTCAACCCGGTGTCGCTGGCGATCGGCGCGGAGGCCTCGTTCGTGGCCCGCACGGTCGACTCCGACCGCAAGCACCTCACCGACGTGCTGCGCCAGGCCGCCGCCCACCCGGGTACCGCGCTGGTGGAGATCTACCAGAACTGCAACATCTTCAACGACGGCGCCTTCGAGGTCCTCAAGGACAAGCAGCAGGCCGAGGAAGCCGTCATCCGCCTCGAACACGGCCGGCCCATCACCTTCGGCACCGACGACTCCAAGGGCGTCGTCCGCGACCCGGCCACCGGCGACCTGAAGGTCGTGGCCGTCACCGACGAGACCCGGGCGCAGATCCTCGTCCACGACGCCCACTCCCCCAGCCCCACCACCGCGTTCGCGCTGTCACGGCTCGCCGACCCCGACACCCTGCACCACACCCCCATCGGGGTGCTCCGCTCGGTCGAACGGCCGGTCTACGACACGCAGATGACCGACCAGCTCGACACGGCCATCGAGCAGAACGGCAAGGGAGACCTCGCCGCGCTGCTCGCGGGCGGCGACACGTGGACGGTCGTGGGCTGAGGCCCGCCCCGGACCACGAACGGCTCGGCCGATCGCTTCGGCCGAGCCGCGACGGCGTTTCCGACAGGCCCGGGCCCCGAGTGCCCGGGCCTCGTCGTACGCCGAATTCCTAAGAGACGACCCTGGCCTTCAGCGCCCGGGCCTCGTCGTACTCGACGCGGGACCGTTCGACGTCGGCCATGCGCACCTTGGTCCACGCGGCGAGTCCCCGCACCTGTTCCGCGGCCTCGCGGCCCAGCTCGGTGAGCGAGTAGTCGACGCGCGGCGGGATCACCGGCTTCGCGTCACGGTGGACCAGCCCGTCCCGCTCCAGGGTCTGCAGCGTCTGGGTCAGCATCTTCTCGCTGACCGCCCTGCCGACCCGGCCCACCGCCCTGCGCAGCTCGCTGAACCGGTACGGGCGCTCCAGCAGCTCGATCAGGACGAGGACGCCCCAGCGGCTGGTGACATGTTCCAGGACCAGGCGGTAGGGACACATCGCCTCACCGGCGTCGTACCCCTCCGCTGTCTTGCTGCTTACGACCATGCCAGTACCTTACTTCAAGGTGGGTACTTTCCAACAGTTAGTGCAGCTCTTATGGTGAGTGTCATCCGCACCCCACAAGGAGATGCACGTCATGAGCATTGTCGTCACCGGAGCCACCGGACACCTCGGCCGTCACGTCGTCGAGCAGCTGCTGGAGAAGATCCCGGCCGAGCAGATCACCGCCGTCGTGCGCGACGAGGCCAAGGCCGCCGACCTCGCGGCACGGGGCGTACGGCTCGCGGTCGCCGACTACAACGCGCCCGCCACCTTCGACGGCCTGTTCTCGGCCGGCGACAAGGTGCTGCTGATCTCGGGCAACGAGTTCGACAAGGGCCGCGTCGGGCAGCACCAGGTCGTCATCGACGCCGCCAAGGCGGCCGGTGTCGCCCTCCTCGTCTACACGAGCGCCCCCGGTGACCTCACCGCGGCCCTCGCCGACGACCACCGTGCCACCGAAGAGGTCCTCCTCGCCTCCGGAGTGCCCTACACCCTGCTGCGCAACGGCTGGTACCACGAGAACTACACCGAGAACCTCGCCCCCGTCCTGGAGCACAACGCCGTCGTGCAGGCCGCCGGTGACGGCCGGATCGCCTCCGCCTCGCGCGCCGACTACGCCGCCGCCGCGGTCGCGGTGCTGACCGGCGAGGGCCACGAGAACGCGACGTACGAGCTGAGCGGCGACGAGGCGTGGGGATTCGTCGAGTACGCCGCCGAACTGAGCCGGCAGACCGGCAAGGAGATCGTCTACAGCCCCGTCTCCCCCGAGGCCTTCGCCGGCATCCTGACCGGCGCCGGGCTGCCCGAGGTCCTCGCCGGGATCCTCACGGGCGTCGAGTCCTCCATCGAGAAGGGCGAGCTGGCCGCCACCAGCGGCGATCTGTCGCGGCTGACCGGGCGCCCGACCACGCCGCTCGCGGAAGCCGTCGCCGCCGGACTCAAGGGCTGACCCTGCCGGCAGGAGGGCCGATCCCGTCGGGGCCGACGGACCGATCGGCCGCCCGCCCGCCGCGGACCCGGGGTACCGGGGCCACACCTGCGCCTGTCATGACCGTATGGCGATACGGGCATGACAGGCGCAGGTGTGCGGCGCTACCTTCTTGGAGGCCGCACGCAGGGTTCCGACGGCTCGGGACCTGCCGGGCGGTGGGGGCGCGGTGGGCGTCCGAGACACGCGCGAGAAGGAGTTGCCGGTGGCCGGGAAGCCGAGGGGCGAGCAGCACATAGGTCTGCTGAACGGCTTCGCCGCCTATGGCATGTGGGGGCTCGTCCCCCTCTTCTGGCCGCTGCTCAAACCGGCCGGAGCGGCCGAGATCCTCGCCCACCGGATGGCCTGGTCGCTGGTCGTCGTCGGCGCCGCGCTGCTCGTCATGCGGCGGTGGGCCTGGGCGGGCGAGCTGGTGCGGCAGCCGCGCAAGCTGGGCCTCGTCACCGTCGCCGCCGCGGTCATCACCGTCAACTGGGGCGTCTACATCTGGGCGGTGAACTCCGGGCACGTGGTCGAGGCCTCGCTCGGGTACTTCATCAACCCCCTCGTCACGATCGCGATGGGCGTGCTGCTCCTCAAGGAACGGCTGCGGCCGGTGCAGTGGGCCGCCGTCGGGGTCGGGCTCGCCGCCGTCGTCGTGCTGACCATCGGATACGGCAGGCCGCCGTGGATCTCCCTCTGCCTCGCCTTCTCCTTCGCCACGTACGGCCTCGCGAAGAAGAAGGTCAACCTCGGCGGCATCGAGTCGCTCGCCGCCGAGACCGCGATCCAGTTCCTTCCGGCGGTGGCGTACCTGCTCTGGCTGGGGTCACGGGGTGACGCGACGTTCGGCAGCGAGGGCGCGGGGCATGCGGCACTGCTCGCGGCGACCGGCGTGGTCACCGCGATCCCCCTCGTCTGCTTCGGCGCCGCCGCGATCCGCGTGCCGCTGTCCACGCTCGGCCTGCTCCAGTACCTGGCGCCCGTCTTCCAGTTCCTCCTCGGCATCTTCTACTTCCACGAGGCCATGCCCGCCGAGCGGTGGGCCGGGTTCGCGCTCGTCTGGGTCGCCCTGTCGCTGCTGACGTTCGACGCGTTGCGGACGGCCCGGCGGGGGGCACTGGCGCTGCGGGAGTCCGCCCGGGCGGAGGCCGCCGCCACCGGGGTGGCGGTTCCTGTCGTACGGGAGCGCGCGTAGCGCTGCGCCGGGCCGTTGGGGTGCGGTCCCGGTGCATCGGAAGAATCAGCCCCTCCGGCGTTTGCGGAGCGGGGTCCGGGGCGGAGCCCCGGGTTCGGGCCGGGTAGGGGCGGAGGGGGCGAAAAGCTGCTTCACGCGCGAGGGGCGTGAAGGGTGCGTATAAGTGAAGGCATGACGCCGACTCCCGTACCCGTCCACTGGAAACTCGTCATCGACGCAGCCGACCCCCACGCACAGGCCGACTTCTGGTCCGCCGCGCTCGGATACACGGTCGAGGACAACAGCGCCCTCATCGAGCAGTTGCTCGGTCTGGGTGCCCTGCCGGCCGAGGCCACCGTCGACTTCCACGGCCGCCCGGCCTTCCGGGACCTGATCGCCGTACGGCATCCCGACGACCCCTACGACACCGAGCGCGGCACCGGTCTCGGGCGCAGGATCCTCTTCCAGCGGGTCCCCGAACCCAAGACGGGCAAGAACCGCCTCCACCTCGACCTGCACCCCGGCGAGGGACGCCGTGACGACGAGGTCGAGCGGCTGGGCGCCCTGGGGGCGAACATCCTGCGGGACGTGAAGGAACCGTCCGGCGCGTGGGTGGTGATGGCGGACCCCGAGGGGAACGAGTTCTGCGTGCACTGACGGGCCCGCACGGACTCGGTCCTCAGCGGTGGTGGGCGCGTGTCGGTGCCGGGGCGGCTGTCTGCCGGGCGGCGGGCGGCCTGCGGGTCATTTCCCTGGTCGTCTCGACGCGCTCCTCGTTCAGGGCGTGCGCGGCGGCCGGGGTCGGCCCCGAGCGCAGATGCGCCGCCACCGTCGGCGGCAGCTTTCCACCGACCGCCAGATCGGTCGCGACGTGGGAGCGAAGCGCCGCGACCACCGCCAGGTGACGCCGCAGCCGCTCCGGAGTGAGCGACGCCACGGAGACGTTCACGGCGGCGCGAACGTCCGCCGGGTTCGTCGGGATGGGCGCGGCTCCCTCGGAGTTCGGCGTGCGGGAGCCGGTCGCTGCCGCCGTGCGGCTCCGAGCGTTCCGGCCGCCGGGACGGCCCGAGGGGTCGGAGACCGGCGGCTGGACCGTGCGCCAACTCATCGTGCCGGTCATTTCGTTGACGCTCACCTCCACGCGGGGGCGCGGGACCGTCCGGGTGGGAGCGCGGTGGGCCACCGGTGAGCGGCTGTACGCGGCGGTGGCCCGGGCCCGGTCGAGCACGGGAGCGGGGAGAGCGCCAGAGGCGGGCGCGGCCTCGCGCGCGGAAGGGGTGCGCGTGAGCTGCTGTGACGGGAGGGCGGTCCTGCTCCCGGCCTCTCCGACGGACCTCTCGGCGTCCTCGGCTCGCTCGCCGCCGGGCACTCTCCTCTTTCCCGATCGCCTCCCCATCGGCTGATCCCCTTCCGTCACCGGTGCCCGTGGGTCTGCTCCTTCCCCTTCCTTCCCCCTGATGCGCCGTGGTCACTCGCTCCGGGGGCGGGGAAGGGCGGTCAGGAAGCGTCGTTCACAGGGCGCGGGCGCGTTCGGCGAGGCGGCCCATGCGGGTACGGGCCGAATCCAGTTGTCCGATGTCGTCGGCCGCCGGGCCACCGTCGGCGGCGAGTTCGGTCCAGACGCCGATCAGGTCCCGCCCGAGGTGCAGGCCCTGGAGCGGGTCGCGCACGGCCCGCCACGCGGTGGCCGCGCTCTGCACGTTGCCGTACGCGCCCTCCGCGTCGCGCTGACGCCGCCGCACCCGCGCCAGATCGAGCGACAGGTGGAACGCCCTCAGCGCGTCACCGGCCAAGTAGGCGATGTAGGCGGTCAGTTCGCGCAGCTTCAGCACCTCGGGGTGCTCCTCGCCGAGCGCCTGTGCCGCTGCCGCGACCGTGCGTTCCGCCGTCGTCGCGGCCTCGTCGATACGGCCCATCCTCACGGCTTCGTTGATCCGCGCGACGGGCTCCGCGGAGAACGCCGTCGTGCCGCCCTGCCCCGGATCCGAGGCGTCCGGGTTCGGCGCGAGCACCGCCTCGGCCACGGCGTCGAAGCCGCGCACGGGAGCGGGCTTCGGCTCCGGTTCCCGTTCGGGAGCGAGCAGGGACAGTGCCTCCATCGCGGGGGCCGACGGCTTCGGCGCGGGGGCGGACGGCGGCTCGACGACGGGATCCATCACCGGTGCCGGTCCGAACCGGCCCAGCGGGGCGGGCGCCGGTTCCGGCGCCGACCGCAGCACCTGGGTCACCCCACCGCCGGGCAAGGGCAGGGACTCCGGCTCGGCCTCGTGCTCGAAGTACGGCTGCGGCCGCGTCTTGCGCAGGACCACGGTGGAGGGGGCGGAGGTCACGGGCTTCACCGTTTCGGCGGGCTGGATCGGCTCGGCGGGCTCGGACACCCTCGCGGGTGCCGGTGCGGATGCGGATGCCGGTGCGGATGCGGGTGCGGGTTCGGACGCGGGTACAGGCGGGGGCGCGGGTGCCGTCCGCGGGGCCGGCGACGCCCCTTCCGGGCGCGGTGGTGTCCCCTCCGGGCGCGCTGGTGTCCGTACCGGCTCCCCCGTATAGCGGCTGGAGCCGTCGACGGACACCTGGAGCGGTACGACGAAGCCGATGCGTTCGTCGTGGACGCTGGCGAGGACAGGGTGGCCGACAGCCAGCGCGAGGCGGTGGAGGTGTCTGAGGATGGCGGCCTGCACCGGCTCACCCTGCTTGGCCACGATCGGCCTTCCGTCGGCCGTCGCCACGGCGGAGGCGCCGTCGCCGGACGCCGAGGCGGCGGGCGTCGCCGGTACGCGCACCTCGATCGGGGTCTCCCCGGTGGCCGGCCGCCCCCCGGCACCGGCCGCCGGGTACTGCCGCTGAGGTTCTCGCTGCTGATCGCGGCTGAGTCGAGACATCGGTTCCCTCACGAAGGGGTGGTCGGGGGCGAGGACGGGATCGGGTGCGGGGGCGAGGAACAGGGCGGTGACGGTGGGCGCGGTGTGTCCGCCGCCGACGCCGTGGAGGCGGGCCGGCGGAGCGGGTACGGGCCGCGGCCGAACGGGGTCGCGGCAGTGACGGTGGTCCCTGTGCTCGTACCCGCTCGGCAGCTCGTACGCACACCCCTGCTACGCCACCCGGTCGCTCCCGTGCGCGTGGCCCTCATCCTCGCCTCCTTCCACCCTTCCGTCCCCGCCGGGGTTCCGGATCCACGGACGGCCGTTCCTGGCGCCGTGGGGCGGGTGTGCGGACCGGTCGAGCGGCTCCCGCCGTCCCACCATCAGCCCCTGCCGCCCCACGGTCCGGTCGGCCACGCCTACAACCGAGTCTCCCCGCTCCCACCCGTTTCCCAGGTCACCACGACGTCACAGGCTCGTCCCAGGGCAGGTCGGGCCCCCTGGACAACTAGATGCGTACGCATATATTGTCCACGCATGCAGTCGTCGCGTCGCGTTCCGTGGCGCGTACCCCAGGGGGAGCCATGACCCGGAATTTCCTGTTCGTGCTGGGCAGCAGCCGCGCCGAGGGCAACACCGAGCTGCTCGCCCGCAGGGCCGCCGAGCAACTGCCGCCGGACGTCGGGCAGCGCTGGCTGAACCTGGCCGAGCACACGCTCCCCGACTTCGTGGACCTGCGCCGCGACAGCGACCACGTCCGTCCGCCCACCGGAACCGTCCCGGGGCTGCTCCTCGACGCCACGCTCGCGGCCACCGACATCGTGATCGCCTCGCCGCTGTACTGGTACTCGGTGTCCGGCCTCACCAAGCGGTACCTGGACTACTGGTCGGGCTGGCTCCGTACGCCCGGCATCGACTTCAAGGAGACGCTCGCCGGGCGCACCCTGTGGGGTGTCACCGCCCTCGCGCACGAGGAGCAGGCGGTCGCCGACCCGCTGGTGGGAACGCTGAACAACTCGGCCGCCTACATGGGGATGCGGTTCGGCGGGGTCCTGCTCGGCAACGGCAGCCGGCGCGGCGACGTCCTGAACGACGCCGACGCCCTGGCCCGCGCGAAGACCTTCTTCGCGCAGGAACCGCCGCTCGCCCGCTTCCCGTACGAGGGGTGAGCGCCCCGCGTCCGGGTGCCGTCAGGCGGTGATGTCCTTGGCCGTGAACCGCGCCCACGCCGCCGAACCGAACACGGCCGCGTACAAGGCCTGGAGGCCGAGGTTGCGGGTCAGGTCGTCCCAGTAGACCGGGTCGCGCATGAGGTCGGCGAAGGACAGCCAGTAGTGGGAGAAGAAGTACGGCTGGAGCGCGTGCAGTTGCGGGATCTGATCGAGGATCTGGATGGTGATCAGCAGGCCGACCGTCGTCGCCATGGCCGCGATGCCGCTGTTGGTGAGGGTCGAGACGAACAGGCCGAGCGCGGCGACGCCGATCAGTGACGCGGCGACGACGAGGGCGATGAGCAGCGCCCGTCCGAGGCCCTCGGTGAAGCTGATGCGGGTGCCGGAGATGGTGGTCAGCTCGCCCAGCGGGAACAGCAACGCGCCCACCGTGAGCGCCGACACCGCCACGACCAGGGTCGCGACCAGGCAGAACGTCATCGTGGTCGCGTACTTGGTGAGGAGCAACCGGGTGCGGCCCGCGGGTGCGACGAGGAGATAGCGCAAGGTGCCCGCGTTGGCCTCGCCGGCGATCGCGTCACCGGCGATGACCCCGACCGCCATCGGCAGGAAGAAGGGGAGGGTCGCGGCCAGCGCCGTGAACACCAGGAACAGACCGTTGTTGGTGATCTGCGCGATGAACGCGGGGCCCTCGCCGCCGCCTCCGCCCGCGGACGAACCGTCGCTCGTCTCGATCCGGATCGCCACGCCGATGAGGATCGGCACGGCCGCGAGCACACCGAGCAGGGCGATCGTCCGCCAGCGCCGGAAAGTGGTGACCAGCTCGCTGCGGAAGAGGCCGAGGGTCCAGAGGGGGTTCGGCCTGCGTCCGGCCTCGGGGGTGCGTGCCGCGGTGGCGGCGGCGCGTGTCGACGTCGGGTCCGGCCCGCCCGTCCCCGCGGTGGCCTGCGCGCCCGGTGCCGACCCCGCCGCGGCGCCGGCTCCCTCCCCGGTGCGGCCCGTCTCCGGAAGGCTCTCAGCCCGCGACATCGAAGCCCTCCCCCGTCAGTGCCACGAAGGCGTCCTCCAGCGAGGCCCGTTCGACCCCGAAGCCGCGGACCCGGACGCCCGCCGTGACCAACGCTGCGTTCAGTTCGGCGAGTTCACGGTCCGGTGGATCGGCGGCCACGCCTGTCTCCGTCACGACGAGATCCGTCACACCCTGCTCCTTGAGGACCCGGGCCGCGTCTCCCGCGTCCGGGGTGGTCACGACCAGCCGTCCGCGTGCGCCCGCCGCGAGGTCGGCGACGGCGCCCTGGGTGATGAGCCGTCCCTGCGCCATCACGGCGGCGTGGGTGCAGACCTGCTCGATCTCGTCGAGGAGGTGCGAGGAGAGGAAGACGGTGGTGCCGTCGGAGGCCAGCTCCCTGACCAGGGAGCGGATCTCGCGCATGCCCTGCGGGTCGAGACCGTTGGTCGGTTCGTCCAGGACGAGCAGCCGGCGGGGCTGGAGCAGCGCGGCCGCGAGCCCGAGCCGCTGCTTCATGCCCAGGGAGTACGCCTTCGCCTTCTTGGCGCCCGCCGCGGTCAGTCCGACCCGGTCGAGGGCGGCGGCGACACGGGTCCGCCGGGTGCGGGGGTCGGCCGCCGGGTCTGCGGCGTCGTAGCGCAGGAGGTTGTCCCGCCCGGAGAGGAAGCCGTACAGCGCGGGGCCCTCGATGAGGGCCCCGACGTGCGGGAGCACGGCCCGCGTGGCTCGGGGCATGGGCTGCCCCAGGACACGGGCCGTGCCCGAGGTCGGCGCGATCAGGCCCATCAGCATGCGGATGGTGGTGGTCTTGCCCGAGCCGTTCGGCCCGAGGAAGCCGAAGACGCTGCCCGCCGGGACGGTCAGGTCCAGACCGTCCACGGCGAGCTGTCCGCCGCGGTAGCGCTTGCTCAGTGAGCGCGTCGCGATCACCGCGTCGTCGTCGGACACGGTGCCGCGCGCGGCGTTCGCCGGATCGTGCTCGGCGGCGGACAGCTCCTCCATGGGCTCCCTCGGTTCGGCGTGCCTGCGGGACTCAGTGGGCCGCGTCGGCCGCCTTCACCAGCGCGGCCTTGGTGACGGCACCGGCGTACACCTTGCCGTCGTCCGTGATCAGCGCGTTGACCAGGCGGGTGGAGAAGACCGTGCCCGAGCCGAACTTTCCGGTGACGTGGTCGCCCAGCGAGTTCAGGAAACCGTCGACGTCGCTGTTGCCGGACGAGCCCTTCGCGCCGGACGGCACACCCTGGCCGCCCGTGTCGAACTCCGCGATGGTGCTCCAGCCCTTGCCGATGGTCTTCACTCCGTCGCGGCCCTCGGCCAGGTCCTTGTCGCCCTTGGGGAGCGTCTTGTCGCCCTGGCGGAACGCCTTGTCCGGACCCTGGTGCCGCGTCTTCCCGGCACCCTTGTGGTCGTCGCCCTCGGTGACCTTCGCGCCCTTCGGCGGGGTGAAGGCGAAGGTCGACGCGGCCGGCCGGGAGAAGTCGACCTTGGTGAAGCCCGCGTCCACGACGGCCGCGCCACCGCTCGCCGGGGTCAGCGTGAACTTCAGCGGCAGCCCGGTCTTCGCGTCCACCGCGATGCTGATCGCGCCGACCGTGGAGCCGGACTGCCGGGGCTTGACGACCAGCTTGTACGCGTCGCGGCCCGCGACCTGCGCGGTGCCGTCGACCGTCACGGACGTCGTGTCGTCCACGGACTTGAGGGCCTCGTCGGCGAGGTCCTTCGGCGTGGCCGGGACGTCGTGCGGCGCCTTGCCCTTCACGTCCGCGGACTCGGGGGCGGTCGCGTGGTAGACCTCGTTCGACTTGCTGTCGTACCCCCACACGTCCTTGCCGTTGTGGATGACGCTGTACTCGGCGGCGTTGTCGAGGAGGGAGACCTTGCCCTTGTCGGGGCCGTCGGCGGCGACGCGCAGCGTGTGCGTGCCGGAGGCCAGCTCCATGAGCTTGGACTGCGGGTCGGCGGTGGAGCCGCCGTCGCCCTTGACGGCGCCGGACGCGAAGCCGCTCGCCAGGCCGCCCAGGTCGGGCAGTCCCAGGTCGGTGGTGATCTTGACCGTGCCGGACAGCTGCTGGACGTCGGACTTGGCGATCTTCTCGATGAGTTGCTGCGCGGTGACCTTCGGCAGGTCGGGGTCTCCGGACGAGGCGAGTGCGGGGACGAGCCCGATGGTCGCCGCCGCCACCCCCACCACCGCGACCGGAACGACGTACCGCGCGGCCCTGTGTCGCCCGGAGCGCACGTCGTCGGCCTCGTCGTCGGCCTTCGCGCTGTCGTCGGTTTCGTACGGTGCCATGTGTGCCTTACCTCCGTCGTCGGCGGCGGCTCTGTGGTCCTGTCCCTGCTCCACCCCTGAGCCGCCATTCTCACCCGAACCGGTGAGGAGTGGTGTTCTCCATATGACCAAATCGGCGCGATGGAAGCGTCAGCCCGCGGAATCAACTCCGCGTAGTCCTGCGGTATGACACGAGAGGGCGGCGCCTGCCCCGACCCGTAGGGGTCGTACCGGGGCAGGCGCCGCCCTCTTCGCACGGCGGGTCGTCGGCGGCCCCGGCAGGACCGCCGGGAACGCCCTTGTCAGCTCGGGAAACAGGCCGGTGGGCGGCTCAGCCGGCCCGGTGCACCACGGCGTCCGCCAGCTCGACCAGGGCGGCCTTGGCGTCGCACTCGGGCAGCGGGGCCAGCGCGGAGCGCGCGTCCTCCGCGTACCGCACCGTGTCGCGGCGGGCCTGCTCCAGCGCGGGGTGCTCCCGCAGCCGGGTCAGCGCCTCCGCGTGCCGCGCGTCGTCCGTCAGGTCGGAGTCCAGCAGCTCGCACAGCGCGATGTCCTCGGCGAGGCCCAGCCGCTCCGCGCGCTCCCGCAGCCGCAGCACCGGCAGCGTGGGGATGCCCTCGCGCAGGTCGGTCCCCGGGGTCTTGCCCGACTCGTGCGACTCGGAGGCGATGTCGAGGACGTCGTCCGCGAGCTGGAAGGCGACGCCGAGGCGCTCGCCGTACTGCGTCAGCACGTCGACGACCGTCTCGTCGGCGCCCGACATCATCGCCCCGAAGCGGCACGCGACAGCGACCAGCGAGCCGGTCTTGCCGCTCAGCACGTCGAGGTAGTGATCGACCGGGTCCCGGCCGTCGCGCGGTCCCGCGGTCTCCAGGATCTGGCCGGTCACCAGCCGCTCGAACGCCTCGGCCTGGATACGGACCGCGTCGGGCCCGAGGTCGGCCAGGATGTACGAGGCGCGGGCGAAGAGGAAGTCTCCGGTGAGGACGGCCACCGAGTTGCCCCAGCGGGCGTTCGCGCTGTCGACACCGCGCCTGACCTCGGCCTCGTCCATCACGTCGTCGTGGTACAGCGTGGCGAGATGGGTCAGCTCGACAACCACGGCCGAGGGCACGACACCCGGCGCGTAGGGATCACCGAACTGGGCGGCGAGCATCACGAGCAGCGGCCTGAACCGCTTCCCCCCGGCACGCACGAGATGCTGGGCGGCTTCCGTGATGAAGGGGACCTCGCTCTTGGTGGCTTCGAGCAAACCCTCCTCGACAGCCGCCAATCCGGCCTGGACATCGGCTTCGAGAGCCTGGTCCCGCACGCTCAGCCCGAACGGCCCGACGACGGTCACGAGAGGTTCTCCTGTCTGCTGACGATCACATGGCGAACTCGGTCGATCATTCGGTCGATGACACGGTTTGTCGATGTGTCGCTGCCATCACTCAAGTCAGCGTATCCGGTCACGTTTCGATCACCACGAGCGCCCACCGTCCCCCGGCCGAGTCGGTTCCGCCAGGAGGTACACGGGATGACACCTGTAGGGCACACGCAACACACCCGTGTGCCTCGCTCTGCGAGTACCCCTACTCCCGGGCAGTATCCGAGAGCCGACGGTATGTTCATGATCAGTTGATATGAGCTGACATACGCAGACATGTACCGAGGTACGCGGAAGAGGGTGCCAGTGTCCCGTAGCTCCGTGGAAGCCGAACCCGGCCCGCCCCCGGCCGACGACACCGCCTTCTTCGGCCAGCCGAGGGGGCTCCTGACGCTCTCCGGCCTGGAGGTCTGGGAGCGCTTCTCGTTCCTCGGCATGCAGGCGATCCTGGTCCTCTACTTCGCCGACACCGTGGCACACGGCGGGCTCGGCATGGCGCCGGGCACCGCGGCCTCGGTGTCGGCGGCCTACGGAACGCTCGTCTACCTGGTCTCCGTCGCCGGCGGCTGGCTCGCCGACCGGATGCTCGGCGCGTACCGCGCGGTCCTGTGGGGCGGCATCCTGATCGCCTGCGGCCACTACGCCATGGCGATCCCGACGGCCGCCGCGACCTGGGCGGGCCTCGGCCTGATCAGCGCGGGAACCGGCCTGCTCAAGCCGAACGTCGCCACCATGGTCGGCAAGCTCTACCGGACCGACGACGAGCGCCGCGACGCCGGTTTCGCCCTCTACTACATGGCGATCAACATCGGCGCCTTCGCCGGCCCCCTCATCACCGCCTGGCTCGGCGACCACGAGGGCTGGCACTGGGGCTTCTCGGCGGCGGCGGTCGGCATGACGTTCGGCCTGATCCAGTACGTGGCGGGCCGCCGTCACCTGGCCGGGCGCACCCGGGCGGCGGAATTCGCCCTCGCGCCGGACGCCATGCGCCGCGCCGTCCGCGGGATCGTCCTCGGACTGCTGGCCGTCGCGGTCCTCGCCGTCCTCCTCGCCTCCGTCGGCTGGCTGACCATGGACCGCTTCGTCGACCTGCTGACCGTCATCTCGGTGATCCTGCCCGTCGTCTATTTCTGGGTGATGTTCACCAGCCCCCGGGTGACGTCCGAGGAACGCGGCAGGCTGCGCCCCTACGTGGTCCTCTTCCTCGCCTCGACCGTCTTCAACTTCATCCTCTTCCAGGCGTACTCGACGATGATCCTGCTGGCCTCGTCGAACGCCGAGTCGACCATCTTCGGCTTCGACTTCCCGGCCGGCTGGTACGCCTCCGCGCTGGGCGCCTTCGAGGTCGCCCTCGCGCCGGTGGTCGCCGCCGTCTGGATGCGGATGGGCAGCCGCCAGCCGCACGCCTCGAACAAGATCGCCCTCGGGGTCGTGCTCGGCGGTCTGTCGTTCCTGCTCATCGTGCTGCCGACCTCCGGCCACAGCGGGGACGACTACCTGATGTCGGTCTGGTGGATCGTCGGCTCCTACCTGCTGCTCGGCCTCGGTGACGTCCTCCTGGAGACGTCCGGCTTGTCGGCGACCACCAAGCTCGCCCCCGCCGCCTTCTCCAGTCAGACCATGTCCCTCTGGTTCCTGTCGCTCGCGCTCGCCAACGGCATCCAGGCCCAGACGGTGAAGCTCTACGACGACGTCTCCAAGCCCGCCTACTTCGGCGTCAACGGCGCGATCGCGGTGGCCGCGGGCCTGGCCGTGATGGCCCTCGCCCCCTGGCTCCGCCGCACGATGCATCCCGTCCACTGAGGTGACCCGCATGCGTATCCGTACGTCCTTCCCCTACGAGACCGTTCACGAGGACGTCCTCGTCCCCCTCCCGGACGGCACCCGGCTGTACGCCCGGATCTGGCGCCCGGTGACGGAGGAGTCCGTACCGGCGCTCCTGGAGTACCTCCCGTACCGGCTGACCGACTGGACGGCACCGCGCGACTGGCAGCGCCATCCCTGGTACGCCGGGCACGGCTACGCCTCGGTCCGCGTCGACGTGCGGGGCCACGGCAACTCGGAGGGCATGCCGGGCGACGAGTACTCCGAGACCGAGCTGGCCGACGGGGTCGCCGTGGTGGAGTGGCTGGCCTCCCAGCCGTGGTGCACCGGCCGGGTCGGCATGTTCGGGATCTCCTGGGGCGGCTTCAACTCCCTCCAGATCGCGGCCCTCGCGCCCGAGCCGCTCAAGGCGGTCGTCACGGTCTGCTCGACGGACGACCGCTATGACAACGACGTGCACTACACGGGTGGTTCCGTCCTCGCCGTCGACATGCACGCCTGGGCGGCCACCATGCTCGCCTTCGTCGCCCGCCCGCCGGACCCGGTGCACGTCGGCGAGGTGATGTGGCGCGACATGTGGACCGAGCGGCTGGAGGCGGTCGACCCGTTCGTCCACACCTGGCTGGCGCACCAGACCCGGGACGCCTACTGGCGGCACGGCAGCGCATGCGAGGACTACGGCGCGATCCGTGCGGCGGTCCTCGCGGTCGGCGGCTGGCACGACCCGTACCGCGACACGGTGCTGCGCCTGGTCGAGAACCTGCCGCCGGACCGCGTACGCGGTCTCATCGGCCCCTGGTCCCACCAGTACCCCGACCGGGGCCTGCCGCCGGGCCCGGCGATCGGCTTCCTCCAGGAGACGCTCCGCTGGTGGGACCACTGGCTCAAGGACGAGGACTCGGGCGCGCTCGCCGTGCCCCTCCTGCGCTCCTACGTGATGGACGCGCATCCCCCGGCGACGGTGTACGAGGAGCTGCCGGGCCGCTGGGTCGGCGACCCGGCGTGGCCCTCGCCGTCGGTCACCCCTGTCCCGTACGCGTTCCAGGGCGCCCCGCGCCTGGTGCGCTCACCGCAGCACACGGGGGTCGACGCGGGCCGCTTCTTCCCGTTCGGGAACGACGCGGACCTGCCGCCGGACCAGCGCGAGGAGGACGCACGGTCGGTCTGCTTCGAGTTCGAAGTGCCGGAGGAGACGTGGGTGTTGGGTCGGCCCCGGGTCCGGCTGCGGCTGACGTCGGCGTCCTCCCGGGGCCAGGTGATCGCCCGGCTGTGCGACGTGACCCCCGACGGCGCCTCCACGCTCGTCACCCGGGGTGTCCTCAACCTGTCGGCACGTCGGGGCCGTGACCAGGCGGTTCCCTGGGAGCCGGGCACCACGGAGGACGTGGAGTTCGAGCTGAACGGCATCGGCTACGCGTTCCCCCCGGGCCACCGCATCCGCCTGAGCGTCTCCTCGGCGTACTGGCCCTGGGTCTGGCCGCAGCCCGGCTCCGAGGCCGGTTTCACGCTGGACCCGGACGGCAGCAGCCTGGAACTCCCCGTGCGGGCACGGGAGTCGGACCCCTCCATCACCTTCGAGGAGGCGGAGGAGGCCGAGCCACTCGGCGTGGTGGTCCCGGTGACGCTCGACGAGCCCCGCCCGGAGCGCCTGGTCCTGCGTGACGTGGCCGCGGGCACCTGGCGGCTCGACGTGGACCCCCGCTACGGCGGCACCCACGTGTATCCCGACGGTCTGGAGTTCACGGAGGACGCGCGGGAGACGTACACGATCGACGAGTCGGACCCGCTGTCCGCCCGCGCCCGGTCCACCTGGTCGGTCCGGCTGCACCGCCCCGACCTGCCCTGGGACGCCCGCGTCGAGACGACGTCGGCCATCACCTGCGACGCGCAGGACTTCATCACGTCCAACGAGGTCGTCTGCCGGGACGGCGACGAGGTCGTCTTCCACCGGACCTGGGAGAAGCGCATCCCGCGCACCGCGGGCTGAAAAGGCCCGGCGGGGACGGCAGTTCACCGGCCGCCCCCACCCGGCGTCCGCCCGGCGCACGTCCGGCATCCGTCCGGAAGCCGTCAACTCCGCCCCCACGCCGCCTCTTTCACAGGCGCCCGCTCCGACCCCGCATTCCGGCGCCCCGCCCGTCCCGCACGCGGCGGGCGTCCGGGAACTCCCCGCGCACCGAAGAGTGGTGGCGTAATGCCCGACTTGCCCGGCATGCCGCCTTGGTGACCCCCGAGCGCGTGAGTTGGGTCACGCGGGAGTCAGTGGATCACCCTTCGCCCACTCCTTGCCAACCCCTTTGCCAAAGGCAAGTTGAGGATTCAATTCCGGCGTAATCGGACGTATCACCCTCGCCCTAAACAGGCAAAAGCGATCTTCACCGCCACATCAGGCCTTGTTCCCGACATGTGCAGTCGCATACGTTCTCGTCGCACCGGGCGGATCGCCTAATCCTGCCGTCGCCCGGCAACCCACCCACCCACGCACGGCAGGAGCGGGGGAACCACAGGTAAGCCGCCGATCCGGGAGACCGGACCGGCTTGGGGTGAAGCCGCGCCCAAAAGCGCGACCGGGCATCTCCCGCCCGAACCCGACAGCTCACCTCGCAGGCGTCGGAGAGGACATTTCGTCATGCCCGCAGGCACGCACCGTCACGCCCGAACCACCTTCATCACCCGCGGAATGATCGCCGCCGGAACGGGCGCCCTCGCCCTCGCCCTCCCGCTCATGAGCGCGACCGGCGCCCACGCCGCGACCCCCCAGGTCGCGAAGACCGCCCAGACCGCGGTCGTCCCGAACGTCCAGCTCGTCACCTACAAGGTGGTGGCCGGCGACACCCTGACCAAGATCGCGAAGAAGTATCCGTCGAGCGGCGGCTGGCAGAAGCTGTACGCGGCGAACCGCGCCGTCATCGGCGACAACCCCGCCCACCTCCGCACGGGCCTGACGCTGACCGTCGGCACGAAGACCCTGAAGGCTCCGGCGAAGGCGACCACGGCCGCCAAGACCACCGCCACCCAGGCGTCCGCCACCACGTACGCCAACAACCTGGACGGCTGGATCAAGCAGTCCCTGGACATCATGGGCAAGGCGGGCATTCCGGGCAGCTACGACGGCATCTACCGCAACGTGATGCGCGAGTCCTCCGGCAACCCCCAGGCCATCAACAACTGGGACTCCAACGCGGTCGCGGGCACCCCCTCGAAGGGGCTCCTGCAGGTCATCGACCCCACGTTCCAGGCCTACCACGTGGCCGGCACGTCGATGGACCCCTACGACCCGGTCGCCAACATCACGGCCGCCTGCAACTACGCCGCCGACAAGTACGGCTCGATCGACAACGTCAACGGCGCCTACTGATCGCACCGGCGCACCCGCGCCTCTCGCACGACACCGGCCGGCGGCACCCTCGGGTCCGCCGGTGGTGACGTACCGGCCTGTCGGCGGTGAACGACCGGGCCCGCGGGACGGTGACGGACCGGGTGTGCGGGGCGGTCCCCACCAGAAGTACGAAGGGCACGGCCCGGGGCATCGGCGGACGCCCCGGGCCGGCTCGTCTCCCGGGACCGGGCATCGCCCGGCCCGCTCTTCGGGCCGGCGCCGCGACGTCGCGGAGACGCCCTAGAACCCGAAGATCCGTTCCAGGACGACCGCGATCCCGTCGTCCTCGTTCGAGAGGGTGACCTCGTCCGCCACCGCCTTCAGTTCCGGATGGGCGTTGGCCATCGCGACCCCGTGGGCGGCCCAGTCGAACATCGGGATGTCGTTGGGCATGTCCCCGAAGGCCAGCGTCGCCGACGGCGTGAGACCGAGGTGCTTCGCGGCGAGCGCGAGGCCGGTGGCCTTGGTCACCCCGCATGGCTGGAGTTCGACGGTCCCGGGCCCCGACATGGTGACCGTCGCCAATGAACCGACCACTCCCCGCGCCGCCGACGCCAGCTCGTCGTCGGACATCGACGGGTGGCGGAGCAGCACCTTGCTGATCGGCAGCGCCCACAGGTCGTCCCGCCGGCGCACCCGCACCGCCGGAAGCGTGGGGTGCGGCATCACATAGCCCGGCTCGATGAGCGTCAGCCCGTCCACGCCGTCCTGGTCCACCGCCGCGTACAGCAGGCCGACCTCCGCCTCGATCTTTCCGAGGGCCGTCTCCGCCAACTCCCTGTCCAGGGTCACCGACCACAGCAGCCGGTCCGTCCCCGCGTCGTACAGCTGAGCCCCCTGACCGCACACCGCCAGCCCCTCACCGCCGAGTTCGTCGAGCAGGGGTCGAACGCGCGGTGCGGGACGGCCCGTCACCACCAGGTGCTGGGCGCCCGACGCGGTCACCTTCGCCAACGCGGCCCGCGACCGGTCGGAGAGCGTGTCGTCGCCGCGCAGCAGCGTTCCGTCCAGGTCAGTGGCGATGAGTGAATATGCAGTCGGAGCGGCCATGATCCGAAGAATACGGATCGAACGACACATCGGCCCGGCGTGAACCGGACGACGTCCGGTATCCCGTCAGCAACGCCGTTCACCGTACGGTGGCAGGCGCGTTGCGACCGGTTGGGATCACGCAGGGCTCGGTTCCGCCCAGTCGGACTTTCCCGTGCAGGACCGATCACAACGGCTCAACACCCCTGCTCCCGGGCTACGATCACCGGCGTCGCCGACGGCGACACCGAGGCCGACACCGGGTCGGGCCGGGTCGGGCCGGGCCGGGCCGGGCCGGGCCGGGCCGGGGTCGGGGTCGAGCCGGCGAGGCCGACACCGCGGGGCGCTCGCCACGGCCGGGACGCCAGAAATCACAGGCGGGGAACCGTCATCGAGAATCCGGGGAGATCCATGACCTCCGAACCCACCGAACGACGACCCGCGCACGCGCGCCACGACGCCGCCCCCGCGGGGGACCGCTTCCGGCACCACCTGCGCACCGCCGCCGCAGCCGTCGTCCGCCGCTTCCCGGAAGCCCTGCGGCCCGAGATCTACGCGCTGTCCTTCCGCATCTGGCGCCTCGACGGCGACGAACGCCACCCGTACGTGGCCATCGGGTACAACACCGAGACCCAGTACGCGAGGGAGACCCACCCGCGGGACCCGGGCGAGGCGCGGTGGAACTACGCCCTCTGGCTGCTCGACGGCTTCGAGACGCTGGGCAACGTCCCCGAAGACCCCGTCGGAGGACCCCTGTTCGTGGACGCGGCCAAGGAGCAGGGGATCTGGTTCGAGGGTGACCACGACTTCCTCGGCATGGACCTCCCGGAGGACGAGCTGGAGTTGGCGTCCGAGATGCTGCGGCTCCAGTTCCACGCCGACTGCGTCGACCTCGCCCGGCGCCTCCACGCCGACGGAACCCTCACGGACGTCTTCGGCCGCGCCCTGCCGGTCGTCGTCTTCGACATGGACAGCCCGGGCTGGGAACTCAAGGCCACCCGAGCCGCCAACCCACCCGGCGTGATCGAGGACTTCATGGTCTGGCAGACGGCGGCGGCCTTCGAGAACGCCCCGAGGACCGAGGAGTTCCTGATCGACCTGGACGCGGAGTGGCTCGACTACTTCCGCGAGATGGCGGACGTGCTCGTGACCTGCTTCGGTGTCTCCCGCGCGGAGGCGGTCGCGCGCGTCAACGAACGGCACGTGGCGGAGGATCTCGCGCCCCTGGGCGAGGATCTCCTCGGTCATGAACTCCCCGAGTTCTGGGCTCACCACCTCTACTTCGAGCCCGACTCCCGGGGCATGCTGCCCTCGGGCGACCCGGGGGCGGACGGCGACCTCTCCCGGTGGACCGTCCGGCCCGCCCCACCGGACAACTCGGGCGCCTGGACCCTCAAGGAGGAGTCCTGACGGACGGGTTGCCCGGCGGGCGGGCGGTCCGGTGGCTCACCCGTGCGTGGCCGCCAGGTGCTTGGCGAGCCGCGGGGAGGCGAACTCCGTGCCGCACACGAAGCGCATCACCGGACCGTACGAGGACGCCGCCGGCAGGCCCGTGAAGTACAGCCCCGGCAGCGAGGAGCGGTATCCGGCGCCCAGCCTCGGCGTGCCGCGGCTCGCGGCCAGCCCTGCTCGGAGTTCATGCCCGAGGAAGTCCATCGCGGCGATGTCGACGCGATAGCCGGTCGCCGCCATGACGTGGTCGGCGGCGAGTTCTTCGACCCGGCCTCCGTGGGTCCGCACCGTGAGGACGGGCTTGCCGTCGGTGGCCGTCGCGCTGACGATCCGCTGCACCTCACGGACGGCGACCTTGCCCTCGAACCGGTCCCGGAGCCACCAGGCACCGAGGGGTCCGAGCACCCGGCGGACCAGGTAGTGCCGGGTCTCGGCGGGCAGATAGCGGTAGGGCTGCGGGTAGTAGCTCAGGGCCCACAGGGACCAGGCGCGCCCGAACGGCGACTCGGGACGCAGCTTCGGCTGGTCCCACGGAGGCGCCCCGAAGTCGACCGCCCCCTTGCCCCGGGACACGACACGGACCTGCGCGCCCGCCTCCGCCGCCAGCGCCGCCGTCTCCAGGGCGGACTGACCGGCGCCGACGACGATCAGCTCCTTGCCGGAGAACCGGCGCAGGTCGTGGTGTTGTGAGCTGTGCGAGACCGGGCCGGAGGGCGTGGGACCGTCCGCCGCCGCTCCGGCCAGCTCGGCGGGCAGGTGGGCCAGCCCGGACAGCCCCGTGGCGACGACGACCGCGCGCGCGGTGAACGACTCTCCCGAGTCCAGCTTGATGTCGAATCCACCGGACCCGGCCGCGTCCCGGCCGCTCCTGCGGTCGACCGAGACGACCCGCACCCGCTCCAGCTCGGGCACGAGCTTCTGCCGGAACCACTCCCCGTACGCGATGAACGTCTCGACCGGGATGATGTCCTCGTCCGTGACCAGGCGCGGTATCCCCGCCGCCGCGCAGTAGTCGCCGAGGGTGTGCCCCTGCTGGGGGGCGTCGATGTTCGAGGCGGCCGGAGTCGACTTGAGGAGCATCCCCTCGGGCATGTGGTCACGCCAGCTCACCATGGGTTCGCCGAAGACCCGCACCGGAATGCCCCGCGCCCGCAGATGGGCGGCGGTGGACAGTCCGAACGGCCCCGCGCCGATGACTGCTACCGGATGAATCACGAAGTCCCTCCCCAGGACGTACTACGCCTACTTCGCGGTGGAACTGCTGGTGCTGCCGCGGCGGTTGGTCCGCCACAGTTGGTACAGATGCCTCGCGCCCGGCCGCACGAAGCGCGCGAGCATCGTGAAGAACGGCCGCAGGTCGTCACCCGCGAGCCAGGCCAGCTCCGTACCGCTCGCGCGGGCCGGCGCGTGCGGTGTCGTGTAACCGCTGCGCCGGTAGGCGAGCAGAGCCGGCAGGTCGATGTTCTCCACGATGTACCGGTGGCCGGCGCGCTGTTCCCCCTCCGGAACACAGCGGCCGGTCAGATTCAGATGCAGGGCACGGACGACATCGATCCCGGACTCGCTCTCGAAGAGCCGGAACTGGGCACCCATGCGCGGGTTGAAGTCGAGCAGCTTGTACTGACCGTCGCGGCGGTCGAAACGCAGGTCGAGGTCGATGATTCCGGAGAAGCCGATCTGTTTGATGAAACGTGCGGCGATGTCCGCGAGTTCCGGATTGTCGACGACGTACGCGTTCGCCGTCATGCCCGCGTGCGGCGGCCAGGAGCGGACCTTGACGCCGGTGAACATCGCGAGCGGTGTCGAGTCCGCGTCGAAACAGGCGTGCACGATCCAGTCCTCGGCGTCCTCCCTCGGCAGGTACTCCTGGAGGATCACGCCGGGCTGCGGCCCCCAGTCCCGGGCGAGGGTCAGCAGGCCCTCGCGGGTCGCGATCCGGGTCGTCCCGTTCACCGCCGGCCGGCTGCGGCGCACGAAGGCCTCGCGGTTCTTGGCGACGAGCGGGAAGCGCGCCTTCTCGGCGAACGCCTCGATCTCCTCGTACGACTGCGGGAAGGCCGCGGCGGGGCTGGGGATGCCGTGTTCCACGCACAGTTCGTGCAGCCCCTGTTTGCTGGCGAGCCGACGCGGCAGTTTGGCGTCCACCCGCGGGAAGAGGAAGCGGCCGGCCAGTTCGTCCTGGTGCTCGGCGATCAGCACCGCGGCCTCCTCGTCGGTCGGGACGAGGACGGTGGGGCGGCCGATGCGCCGGCCGACGCGCAGCAGCCCCTCGACGAGCTGTTCGGGTTCCTCCGTCCCCGTCGTCGGCCACACGAACGCGCGCCGCAGATAACGCGAACTGGCGGCCGGCGTGTACCGGTCCTCGGTGATGGCGTACATGGGTATGCCGAGCCGGCCCAGGCTCCGGATGGCGCCCACACCGCCGTGGTGCAGCGGGTAGTCACCGAACTTGACTATGAGGCCCGGGACTTCACGGTCGGCGTCGACCGGCACGCTGGAACTCCTGGCCATGGGTCCCCCCACATGTCCCCCCTACGGACCGGACCCGCCCCGTCCGTGTCCCCCAAAGGACGCTAAGCCGGAATTGCCCCGTCCGACAAGGCCAATTCGGACATTGCAAACTCTTTAGACACTGCCGCTGCGGGCCCACTCCCCCGTAACGTGTGCCCCGACCACAGGAAACGCGTGGAACGCATGGACCACATGGCGCGTACGAATCCGAAAGCGAGGCACCTACCGATGCCCCCCTTCGATGTCCCCGAGGGCGATCCCTTCGGCCCGCACAACCTCCCGTACGGCGTGTTCTCCCCGACCGGCGCGGCGGCCGCCGAGCGCCGCGTGGGCGTACGCCTCGGCGACCATGTGCTGGACGCGGGTGCCGCCGCCCGTGCGCTCGGCTCCCCGTATGCCGGACTGCTCGCGCAGCCGACGCTCGACCCGCTGCTCGCCGCCGGCCGCACCGCCTGGTCCGACGTCCGGCGTGCGCTGACGGCCTGGGTGACGGTCCCGGCCCACCGGGACGCCCTCGCCCCGCATTTCCATCACCTCTCCGAGGTGACGCTCCATCTCCCCTTCACCGTCGCGGACTACGTCGACTTCTACGCCTCCGAGAACCACGCCCGGAACGTCGGCCAGATCTTCCGTCCCGACGCCGCCGACTCCCTCACGCCCAACTGGAAGCACCTGCCGATCGGCTACCACGGCCGCTCCGGCACGGTCGTGGTCTCCGGCACGGACGTCGTGCGCCCGTCGGGCCAGCGCAAGGCCCCCGCGGACGCCGCCCCCGTCTTCGGCCCGTCGATCCGCCTGGACATCGAGGCGGAGGTCGGCTTCGTCGTCGGCGCGCCCACCGAGATGGGCCGTCCGGTGGGACTCGGCGACTACCGCGACCACGTCTTCGGGCTCTGCCTTCTCAACGACTGGTCGGCCCGCGACCTCCAGGCCTGGGAGTACGTCCCCCTCGGTCCGTTCCTCGGCAAGTCCTTCGCCACGTCGGTGTCCGCCTGGATCACCCCGCTCGACGCCCTCGACGAGGCCCGTGTCGCGCCCCCGGCCCGCACACACCCCCTCCTGCCCTACCTCGACGACGCCTCCGAGGACCCGGGCGGCTACGACCTCCGGATCTCCGTGGCCGTCAACGGCCACGTCGTCTCCGAGCCGCCCTTCTCCACCATGTACTGGACGGCCGCCCAGCAACTGGCGCACATGACGGTCAACGGCGCCTCCCTGCGCACCGGCGACCTGTACGGCTCCGGAACCGTCAGCGGCCCCTCCGACGCGGAGCGCGGCTCCCTGCTCGAACTCACCTGGAACGGCCGCGACGCCCTCGAACTCCCCGACGGCAAGCGCACGTTCCTGGAGGACGGCGACGAGGTCACCCTGACGGCCTGGGCGCCGGGCCCGGGCGGCACCCGGGTCGGCCTGGGCGAGGTCCGGGGCCGCATCACCCCGGCCGTCACCTCGTAACGGGCCGCCCCTCGACGGGGAGTCCCGCCACCGGGGAGTCCGTGTCACGGTGGCCAGGGCCCTGGCCACCGTGGCCCCCTGTACGACCGGCCCGGGACCGAGCCGCCGATGCCTCGGCCGGTGAACCCGGCCGGTGCACTCACCGATGCCTCTGCCGCCATGCTCATCCGGCGCGGCCGCCCGGCGACCAGGCGTCGCGGGCTACATCCAGTCCTCGGGCTCGGGCTCCTGGTCGAGCCCGGGCCAGTCCGGGTCGGGTCCGTGGTCGGCCGCCGTGGCAGGGGCCGAGATCGTGGCGGCCGGTGCCGGTGCAGGTGCGTCCGCGGGTGCGCCGCCGCCCAGCGAGGCCAGCACCGCGATCACGCCCTCCCCGTACGTGGCGAGTTTCTTCTCGCCCACCCCGCTGATGGTGCCCAGGTCCTTCACCGAGGTGGGCCACACCGTGGCGATCTCCCGCAGCGTGGCGTCGTGGAAGATGACGTACGCCGGGACGCCCTGCTCGCGTGCCTGCTCACCGCGCCAGGCACGCAGCGCCTCGAAGGCGGGCACGAGTTCGGCCGGCAGCTCGGCCGCCGCGGCGGCGGCCTTGGCCTTCCGCTCGCCCTTGGAGCCGGACGACCGGGAGGCGACCGGCTTCGGCGGCTCCTTGCGCAGCGGCACGTCCCGCTCGCGCCGCAGCACGGTGCCGCTGGCGTCGGTCAGCACCAGCGTGCCGTACTCGCCCTCGACCGCGATCAGGCCCTGGGCCAGCAACTGTCTCGCGACACCCCGCCATTCGGCCTCGGCCAGCTCCTCGCCAATGCCGAAGACGGACAGCTGGTCGTGGTCGAACTGGATCACCTTGGCGGTCCGCCGGCCGAGCAGGATGTCGACGATCTGCCCCGCGCCGAACTTCTGTCCCCGCTCACGCTGCAGGCGCACCACGGTGGACAGCAGCTTCTGCGCGGCGACCGTGCCGTCCCAGGTCTCGGGGGGCGTCAGGCAGGTGTCGCAGTTCCCGCACGCCGGGGTGTTCGGGTCCTGGCCGAAGTAGGCGAGGAGCTGGGAACGCCGGCACTGCGCCGTCTCGCACAGGGCGAGCATCGCGTCCAGATGGGAGGCGGCCCGACGGCGGAACGCCTCGTCGCCCTCCGAACCCTGGATCATCTTGCGCTGCTGGACCACGTCCTGCAGGCCGTACGCCATCCACGCCGTGGACGGCAGTCCGTCCCGGCCGGCGCGGCCCGTCTCCTGGTAGTACCCCTCCACCGACTTCGGCAGGTCCAGGTGGGCGACGAACCGTACGTCCGGCTTGTCGATGCCCATGCCGAAGGCGATCGTGGCGACCACCACGAGTCCCTCCTCACGGAGGAAGCGCGACTGGTGCGCGGCGCGCGTCCCCGCGTCCAGGCCCGCGTGGTACGGCACCGCCTCGATGCCGTTGCGCGAGAGGAACTCCGCCGTCTTGTCCACGGAGTTGCGCGAGAGGCAGTAGACGATGCCCGCGTCGCCCGCGTGCTCCTCGCGCAGGAAGGACAGCAACTGCTTCTTGGGGTCGGCCTTGGGCACGATCCGGTACTGGATGTTGGGGCGGTCGAAGCTCGCCTCGAAGTGGCGGGCCGCGGGCATGCCCAGGCGCTGGGTGATCTCCTTGTGCGTCGCGCGGGTGGCCGTGGCCGTCAGCGCGAGCCGCGGGACGTCCGGCCAGCGCTCGCCGAGCAGGGACAGCGCCAGATAGTCGGGGCGGAAGTCGTGGCCCCACTGCGCGACACAGTGCGCCTCGTCGATCGCGAAGAGGGAGACCTTGCCTCGGGAGATCAGGTCCAGCGTGGACTCCAGGCGCAGCCGCTCCGGGGCGAGGTAGAGCAGGTCGAGCTCCCCGGCCAGGAACTCGGCCTCGACCACGCGCCGCTCGTCGAAGTCCTGTGTGGAGTTCATGAACCCGGCGCGCACGCCCAGCGCCCGCAGCGCGTCCACCTGGTCCTGCATGAGCGCGATGAGCGGCGAGACCACGATGCCCGTCCCTGGTCTGACCAGGGACGGGATCTGGTAGCAGAGGGACTTGCCGCCACCGGTCGGCATCAGGACGACGGCGTCACCGCCCGCCACCACGTGCTCGATGATCGCTTCCTGCTCGCCGCGGAAGGCGTCGTATCCGAAGACCCGGTGGAGGGTGGCCAGTGCCTCGCTCTCGCCCAGCGTCTCCGTCGCGTCCGCTCCGGTCATCACACCCGTCCCGCCCATCGTCCTGTCCCCCGTACGTCGCGCCTCGACCACTGCGTCCACGATAGGGGTCCGCGCCGACAGTCCGAGAGTTGTCCACAGGCTGCGACCGCCTGACTTCCCTACGCAGCGAAAGGCGTCGGAATGCTCCGGAAAACGCCAGAATACGTCAGAAGGTGTCGTAACTTGTTCGGCCCGCTACCGACGCCCGCCGTGGACTCGGCCCGCCTGCGCACACGGCCCGCGGGCTGCCGGCCTCACGGGACCCACGGGAACGGGCCGGGCCCCGCTCCCGGGAGGGGAGCGGGGCCCGGCCCGTGGGACGCGGTGTTCAGCGCACGAAGACCCCGGCCTGGCCGGCCAGGTCCAGGAAGTACTGCGGTGCCACACCCAGCACCAGCGTGACCACCACGCCCACCGCGATGGCGGTCATGGTCAGCGGCGACGGCACGGCGACCGTCGGCCCCTCGGGCTTCGGCTCGCTGAAGAACATCAGCACGATCACACGGATGTAGAAGAACGCGGCGATCGCCGACGAGATCACACCGACCACGACCAGCGCGCCCGCGCCGCCCTCCGCCGCCGCCTTGAACACGGCGAACTTTCCGGCGAACCCTGAGGTCAGCGGAATGCCCGCAAAAGCGAGCAGGAAGATCGCGAACACGGCGGCCACCAACGGTGACCTGCGTCCGAGCCCCGCCCACTTGGACAGGTGCGTGGCCTCGCCTCCCGCGTCCCGGACGAGCGTGACGACCGCGAAGGCGCCGATCGTGACGAACGAGTACGCGCCGAGGTAGAAGAGCACCGAGGAGACGCCGTCGGGCGACGTCGCGATGACACCCGCGAGGATGAATCCCGCGTGGGCGATCGACGAGTACGCCAGCAGCCGCTTGATGTCGGTCTGGGTGATCGCGACGATCGCGCCGCCCAGCATGGTGACGATCGCCACCGCCCACATGACCGGCCGCCAGTCCCAGCGCAGGCCCGGCAGGACGACGTACAGCAGACGCAGCAGCGCGCCGAACGCGGCCACCTTCGTCGCCGCCGCCATGAAGCCGGTGACCGGGGTCGGCGCTCCCTGGTAGACGTCCGGTGTCCACATGTGGAAGGGCACCGCGCCGACCTTGAAGAGCAGACCCATGACGATCAGGGCGGTGCCGATGAGCAGCAGGACGTCGTTGCCCATGGTGCCGGCGAGCGCCGGGTCGACGCTGGTGATCGTGCCGTCGACGACCTGAGAGATCGTCGCGTACGACACGGAGCCCGCGTAGCCGTACAGCAGGGCGATGCCGAAGAGGGTGAACGCGGAGGCGAAGGCGCCGAGCAGGAAGTACTTCACCGCGGCCTCCTGCGACATGAGCCGCTTGCGGCGGGCCAGGGCGCAGAGCAGGTACAGCGGGAGCGAGAAGACCTCCAGCGCGATGAACAGCGTCAGCAGGTCGTTGGCCGCCGGGAAGACCAGCATGCCGCTGATCGCGAAGAGCAGCAGCGGGAACACCTCGGTGGTGGTGAACCCGGCCTTCACGGCCGCCTTCTCGCTGTCGCTGCCGGGCACGGACGCGGCCTGCGCGGCGAAGGAGTCGACGCGGTTGCCGTGCGCCTCGGGGTCGAGGCGCCGCTCGGCGAAGGTGAACACGCCGAGCAGTCCGACCAGCAGGATCGTGCCCTGGAGGAACAGGGCCGGTCCGTCGACCGCGACGGCGCCCATCGCGGCGATGTGCGCCTTGGTGGTGCCGTATCCGCCGGCCGCGAGGGCGACCACCGCGGCGAACGCGGCGGCGAGCGCGACGACGGAGACGAACAGCTGTGCGTAGTAGCGGGACTTGCGCGGCACGAACGCCTCGACCAGGACCCCGATGATCGCGGCGCCGAGAATGATCAAGACGGGGGACAATTGCCCGTATTCGATCTTCGGCGCGTTGATCTTGGGGATCGGGTCGGCTGCGACTGCCGCCGTTGTCCACAGGCTGTGGACGGCTGATGCGCTCACTTGGCCGCCTCCACCTCGGGCTGGGGGTCCGTCTTGTGTACGTCTGACATGGTCTGCTTGACCGCCGGGTTGACGATGTCGGTGACCGGCTTCGGGTAGACGCCCAGGAAGATCAGCAGAGCGATCAGCGGGGCGACCACCAGGAGCTCGCGCACCCTGAGGTCCGGCATCTCGGCGACCTCGGCCTTGACCGGGCCCGTCATCGTCCGCTGGTACAGGACGAGGGTGTAGAGCGCGGCGAGGACGATGCCGAAGGTGGCGATGATGCCGACGGCCGGGTAGCGCGTGAACGTGCCCACCAGGACCAGGAATTCACTCACGAAGGGCGCGAGTCCGGGGAGCGAGAGGGTCGCGAGACCGCCGATCAGGAAGGTGCCCGCGAGCACCGGGGCGACCTTCTGCACCCCTCCGTAGTCGGCGATCAGGCGCGAGCCGCGCCGCGAGATCAGGAAGCCGGCCACCAGCATCAGGGCGGCCGTCGAGATCCCGTGGTTGACCATGTAGAGCGTCGCGCCCGACTGGCCCTGGGTGGTCATCGCGAAGATGCCCAGGATGATGAAGCCGAAGTGCGAGATCGACGCGTACGCGACCAGCCGCTTGATGTCCCGCTGTCCGACCGCGAGCAGCGCACCGTAGATGATGCTGATCAGCGCCAGGACGAGGATCACGGGCGTCGCCCACTTGCTCGCCTCCGGGAAGAGCTGGAGGCAGAAGCGGAGCATCGCGAACGTGCCGACCTTGTCGACGACCGCCGTGATCAGCACCGCGACCGGGGCGGTGGCCTCACCCATGGCGTTGGGCAGCCAGGTGTGCAGCGGCCACAGCGGCGCCTTCACCGCGAAGGCGAAGAAGAAGCCGAGGAACAGCCACCGCTCGGTGCTGGTCGCCATGTGCAGCGACCCGTCGGCCCGGGCCTGGACGATCTCCTGGAGCGAGAAGTTTCCCGCCACCACGTACAGCCCGATCACCGCGGCCAGCATGATCAGGCCGCCGACCAGGTTGTAGAGCAGGAACTTCACCGCGGCGTACGAACGTTGGGTCGCCGCGGCCTCGTCACCGTGCTCGTGGGCACGGTCCCCGAAGCCACCGATGAGGAAGTACATCGGGATCAGCATGGCTTCGAAGAAGATGTAGAAGAGGAAGACGTCGGTGGCCTCGAAGGAGATGATCACCATCGCCTCGACGGCCAGGATCAGGGCGAAGAAGCCCTGCGTCGGCCGCCAGCGCTTGTTGCCCGTCTCCTGCGGGTCGGCGTCGTGCCAGCCCGCCAGGATCACGAACGGCATCAGCAGCGCGGTGAGCGCGACGAGCGCCACCCCGATGCCGTCCACGCCCAGCTCGTACCGCACCCCGAAGTCCGCGATCCAGGCGTGCGATTCGGTGAGTTGGTAGCGGTCGCCGCCCGGGTCGAAGCGCACCAGGGTGATCACCGCGAGCACCAGGGTGCCCAGGGAGACCAGCAGCGCGAGCCACTTGGCGGCGACGCGCCGCGCGGCCGGCACGGCGGCCGTGGCGATCGCCCCGAGGGCCGGGAGCACCGCCGTCGCTGTCAGCAGAGGAAAGGACATCGGTATCAGACCGCCCTCATCAGCAGGGTCGCGGCGACGAGGATGGCCGCACCGCCGAACATCGAGACCGCGTAACTGCGCGCATAGCCGTTCTGCAGCTTGCGCAGCCGCCCGGAGAGACCGCCCACCGAGGCGGCCGTCCCGTTGACGACTCCGTCGACCAGCGTGTGGTCGACGTACACCAGGGAGCGGGTGAGGTGCTCACCTCCGCGCACCAGCACGACATGGTTGAAGTCGTCCTGGTACAGGTCGCGTCGGGCCGCCCGGGTGAGCAGGGAGCCGCGCGGGGCGACGACCGGGACGGAACTGCGGCCGTACTGGAGGTAGGCGATACCCGCGCCGACGACCAGCAGCACCATCGTGGCCACCGTGACCGTGAGGGCACTGACGGGCGAGTCTCCCTCGGAGTGCCCGGTGACCGGCTCCAGCCAGTGCAGGAAGCGGTCGCCGATGCTGAAGAAGCCTCCGGCGAACACCGACCCGAAGGCCAGCACGATCATGGGGATCGTCATGGAACGGGGCGACTCGTGCGGGTGCGGCTCGTGGCCGTCCGCGTCGGGCTGCCAGCGCTTCTCGCCGAAGAACGTCATGATCATCACGCGTGTCATGTAGTACGCGGTGATCGCGGCGCCCAGCAGGGTCACGCTGCCGAGGATCCAGCCCTCGGTGCCGCCCTTGGCGAAGGCCGCCTCGATGATCTTGTCCTTGGAGAAGAAGCCGGACAGGCCCGGGAAGCCGATGATCGCGAGGTAACCGAGGCCGAACGTCACGAAGGTGACCGGCATGTACTTCCGCAGACCGCCGAACTTCCGCATGTCCACCTCGTCGTTCATGCCGTGCATGACCGAACCGGCGCCGAGGAAGAGCCCGGCCTTGAAGAAGCCGTGCGTCACCAGGTGCATGATCGCGAAGACGTAGCCGATGGGGCCGAGGCCCGCGGCGAGCACCATGTAGCCGATCTGCGACATGGTCGAGCCGGCCAGCGCCTTCTTGATGTCGTCCTTCGCGCAACCGACGATCGCACCGAACAGGAGCGTGACGCCGCCCACCACGGTGACGACGAGCTGAGCGTCGGGCGCCGCGTTGAAGACGTTGGCCGAGCGCACGATCAGGTACACACCGGCGGTCACCATGGTCGCGGCGTGGATGAGGGCCGAGACCGGGGTCGGGCCCTCCATCGCGTCGCCGAGCCAGGACTGCAGCGGCACCTGGGCCGACTTGCCGCAGGCCGCGAGGAGCAGCATCAGGGCGACAGCGGTGAGCTTGCCCTCCGTGGCGTCCCCGACCAGGCCCGGGTGTTCCTCGGTGCCGAGCACCGGCCCGAAGGCGAAGGTCCCGAAGGTCGTGAACATCAGCATGATGGCGATGGACAGGCCCATGTCGCCGACGCGGTTGACCAGGAAGGCCTTCTTCGCGGCGGTGGCGGCGCTGGGCTTGTGCTGCCAGAAGCCGATCAGCAGGTACGAGGCGAGACCGACGCCCTCCCAGCCGACGTACAGCAACAGGTAGTTGTCGGCGAGGACGAGCAGCAGCATCGCCGCCAGGAACAGGTTCAGATAGCCGAAGAAACGGCGGCGGCGCTCGTCGTGCTCCATGTACCCGATCGAGTACAGGTGGATGAGCGAGCCGACGCCGGTGATCAGCAGCACGAACGTCATCGACAGCTGGTCGAGCTGGAAGCCGACGTCCGCGCGGAAGCCGCCGACGGGGATCCAGGTGAACAGGTGCTGGGTCAGCGACCGGTCCTCGGCGCCCTTCCCCAGCATGTCGGCGAAGAGCACGGCGCCGATCACGAAGGAGGCCGCCGCGAGCGCGGTGCCGATCCAGTGGCCGACGGCGTCCAGCCGCCGGCCGCCGCACAGCAGTACGGCCGCTCCGAGCAGAGGCGCCGCGACGAGCAGCGCAATCAGGTTCTCCACGATTCAGCGACCCCTTACAGCTTCATCAGGCTGGCGTCGTCGACCGAGGCCGAGTGGCGGGAACGGAACAGCGACACGATGATCGCGAGCCCGACCACGACCTCCGCGGCGGCGACGACCATCGTGAAGAAGGCGAAGATCTGGCCGTCGAGATTGCCGTGCAGGCGGGAAAAGGCGACGAACGCGAGGTTGCAGGCGTTGAGCATCAGCTCGATGCACATGAACACCACGATCGCGTTCCGCCTGATCAGCACACCGGTGGCGCCGATCGTGAACAACAGGGCGGCGAGATAGAGGTAGTTGACCGGATTCACTTGGACGCCTCCTCCGTCTTCGTGCGCTCCAGGCGCTCCTCGGCACGCTGCTCCAGCGCCTTCAGGTCGCTGAGCGCCTCGGTCGACACGTCACGGACCTGCCCGCGGTCGCGCAGCGTCTTCATGACGGTCAGCTCCGACGGCGTGCCGTCCGGGAGCAGGCCGGCGATGTCCACGGCGTTGTGCCGTGCGTAGACACCGGGGGCCGGCAGCGGCGGTACGTGCTTGCCCTCGCGGACACGCTGCTCGGACAGCTCGCGCTGCGTCTTGGGACGCTCGGTGCGCTCGCGGTGCGTCAGCACCATGGCGCCGACGGCGGCCGTGATGAGCAGGGCACCGGTGATCTCGAAGGCGAACACGTACTTCGTGAAGATGAGGGCGGCGAGGCCCTCCACGTTGCCGTTCGCGTTCGCCTTCGCGAGGCCGTCGAAGTCCTTGATGGACGCGTTGCCGATCCCGGCGAACAGCAGGACGCCGAAGCCGAGTCCGCAGACCAGGGCCAGCCAGCGCTGCCCCTTGATGGTCTCCTTCACGGAGTCCGCCGCGGTGACACCGACGAGCATGACGACGAAGAGGAACAACATCATGATCGCGCCGGTGTAGACGACGATCTGGACGATGCCCAGGAAGTACGCGCCGTTGGCGAGGTAGAACACCGCCAGGATGATCATGGTCCCGGCGAGGCACAGCGCACTGTGCACGGCCTTCCTCATGAAGACGGTGCACAGGGCGCCGATCACCGCGACCGTACCGAGGACCCAGAACTGGAAGGCCTCACCGGTGGAGGTCGAGTACGCGGCCAGCTGGCTCATGCCTCCGCCCCCTTGTCGGCCGCCGTGCCCGACGGGCTCCCCGAGGAGCTTCCCGAAGGACCGCCCGACGGGTGGAACTCGCCCTTGGAGACGGCCGTCTGACGCTCGGTGCCGGGCGCCGCCTCGGTCACCAGACCCCGGTAGTAGTCCTGCTCGTCCGTGCCCGGGAAGATCGAGTGCGGCGAGTCGACCATGCCCTCCTCCAGACCGGCGAGCAGCTGCTCCTTGGTGTAGATGAGGTTGGCCCGGCTGCTGTCCGCGAGCTCGAACTCGTTCGTCATCGTCAGCGCGCGCGTGGGGCACGCCTCGATGCACAGGCCGCACAGGATGCAGCGGGCGTAGTTGATCTGGTAGACGCGGCCGTACCGCTCGCCCGGGGAGTAGCGCTCCTCCTCGGTGTTGTCCGCGCCCTCCACATAGATGGCGTCCGCCGGACAGGCCCAGGCGCACAGCTCACAGCCGACGCACTTCTCCAGGCCGTCCGGATGGCGGTTGAGCTGGTGCCGGCCGTGGAACCGCGGCGCTGTGGTCTTCTGCTGCTCCGGGTACTGCTCGGTCAGCCGCTTCTTGAACATGGCCTTGAAGGTCACGCCGAAACCGGCGACGGGGTTCTGGAAACCCGGTTTGGTCTCCTTCGGCTCCTCAGCCATCGGACCCCTCCTTTCCGTCACGAGATCCGGCGATCGATCCGTCACTCGCAGTATCGGGTCCGCCACTGACAATCAACTCCCGCTCCCGGCGCGGGCTGCGTCGCGGTACCGGCGGCAGCTCCTGTCCGGGCAGTGGCGGCACGGGGAACCCGCCCGCCATCGGGTCGAAGGCGGCGGGCTCGGCGGGTACGTCCTCGGCCTTCTGCTTGTCGCGGAAGATGTCCGCCGCGAACGACAGCAACAGCAGGACGAGGACGCCTCCGCCCACGTACAGGGCGATGTCCGCGAAGTCGTAGTTCTCGTTGCGCAGCGTCCGGACGGTCGCGACGAGCATCAGCCAGACCACGGAGACCGGGATGAGGACCTTCCAGCCCAGCTTCATCAACTGGTCGTAGCGGACGCGCGGCAGCGTGCCGCGCAGCCAGATGAAGAAGAACAGCAGCAGCTGCACCTTCACCACGAACCAGAGCATCGGCCACCAGCCGTGGTTGGCGCCCTCCCAGAAGGTGCTGATCGGCCACGGGGCCCGCCAGCCGCCCAGGAAGAGCGTCGTCGACACGGCCGAGACCGTCACCATGTTCACGTACTCGGCGAGCATGAACAGCGCGAACTTGATCGACGAGTACTCGGTGTTGAAGCCGCCGACGAGGTCGCCCTCGGACTCCGGCATGTCGAACGGGGCCCGGTTGGTCTCCCCCACCATCGTGATGACGTAGATGATGAACGACACCGGCAGCAGCAGGATGTACCAGCGGTCGTGCTGCTGCTCGACGATCGTCGAGGTCGACATCGACCCGGAGTACAGGAACACCGAGGCGAACGCGGCGCCCATGGCGATCTCGTACGAGATCATCTGCGCGCACGACCGCAGGCCGCCCAGCAGCGGATAGGTCGATCCGGAGCTCCAGCCGGCGAGCACGATCCCGTAGATGCCCACCGAGGCCACCGCGAGGATGAAGAGCATCGCGATCGGCAGGTCAGTGAGCTGCATCGTGGTGCGCTGGCCGAAGATCGAGACCTCGTTGTTCGCGGGCCCGAAGGGGATCACCGCGATCGCCATGAACGCCGGGATGGCGGCGACGATCGGTGCGAGGACGTAGACCACCTTGTCCGCGCGCTTGACGATGAGGTCTTCCTTCAGCATCAGCTTGACGCCGTCGGCGAGCGACTGGAGCATCCCCCACGGACCGTGCCGGTTGGGGCCGATGCGCAGCTGCATCCAGGCGACGACCTTGCGCTCCCACACGATGGAGAACAGCACCGTCACCATCAGGAAGGCGAAGCAGAAGACCGCCTTGACGACGACCAGCCACCAGGGGTCGCGGCCGAACATCGAGAGGTCTTCAGCGGCGAGGTACGGCGTCATGCCTCCACCTCCTTGGGGGCCTCGGCGACGATGGTCGCCGGGCCGATGCGGACGAGTGCGCCGGGCAGCGCCCCGGTGTCGGAGGCGACGCCCCCGCCGGTCGAGTTCAGCGGGAGCCAGACCACCCGGTCGGGCATCTCGGTGACCTGGAGCGGGAGTTCGACGACTCCGGCGGGGCCCGTCACGGCGAGGAGATCGCCGTTCTTGACGCCGGCCTCGGCGGCCGTGGCGGCCGACACGCGCGCGTGGGCGGCGTGCCGGGTCCCGGCGAGCGCGTCGTCGCCCTGCTGCAGGAGCCCCTGGTCGAGGAGCAGCCGGTGCCCGGCCAGCACGGCCTCACCGGCGGCCGGACGCGGCAACTGCGCTCCGGTCTCCTGGGGTTCGGAGGCATGCGCCCCGTCCCAGGCGCCGAGCCGGTCCAGCTCGGCTCGCGCGGTCCGCAGGTCCGGCAGCCCCAGGTGGACGTCCATGGCGTCGGCGAGCATGTGCAGCACACGCGCGTCGGTGGGCGACAGATTGCGGGTCACCTGCTCGGGCTTGAGAGCCGCCCCGAAGGAACGAACCCGGCCCTCCCAGTTGAGGAAGCTGCCGGACTTCTCGGCGACCGCGGCGACCGGCAGGACGACGTCCGCTTGGTCGGTGACCTCGCTGGGCCGCAGTTCGAGCGACACCAGGAAGCCCACTTCGGACAGGGCCTCACGCGCGCGTGCCGGGTCGGGAAGGTCGGCGACCTCCACACCGGCGACCACCAGGGCGCGCAGTTCGCCTCCCGCGGCGGCCTCGACGATCTGGCCGGTGTCGCGGCCGTAGCGGTGCGGGAGTTCGGAGACGCCCCAGACGGAGGCGACCTCCTCCCGCGCACGCGGGTCGGTGGCCGGACGTCCGCCCGGCAGGAGCGACGGCAGTGCGCCCGCCTCGATCGCGCCTCGCTCGCCCGCCCGGCGCGGGATCCACACCAGTTGGGCGCCGACGGCGGAGGCGGCCCGTACGACAGCGGTGAGCCCGCCCGCCACGGCGGCCAGCCGCTCACCGATGGCGATCACCGCGCCCTCGGCGCGCAGCGCCTCGGCGGCCGTCGCGCCGTCTCCTTCGAGACCGACACCGCTCGCGAGCGCGTCCAGCCACTCGGTCTCGGTGCCGGGCGCGGCCGGCAGCAGGGTGCCGCCCGCCTTCGCCAGACCGGGGGTGGCGTGCGTGGCGAGCGCGTAGGTCTTCTGGCCGTGTCCCCGCCAGGCCTTGCGCAGCCGCAGGAAGACGCCGGGCGCCTCCTCCTCGGACTCGAAGCCCACCAGCAGAACGGCGGGCGCCTTCTCCAGCAGGGTGTAGGTGACGCCCGTACCGTCGAGATCCCGTCCGCGTCCGGCGACCCGGGCGGCCAGGAAGTCGGCCTCCTCGGAGCTGTGCACGCGCGCGCGGAAGTCGATGTCGTTCGTGTCGAGGGCCACGCGCGCGAACTTGCTGTACGCGTAGGCGTCCTCGACGGTGAGCCGGCCGCCGGCGAGGACACCGGTCCTGCCGCGGGCCGCCGTCAGTCCCCGCGCCGCCGCCTCCAGGGCCTCCGGCCAGGAAGCCGGCTCCAGGACACCCTCGGCGTTGCGCACCAGTGGGGTCTCGAGACGGTCGCGCTGCTGCGCGTACCGGAACCCGAACCGCCCCTTGTCGCAGATCCACTCCTCGTTGACCTCGGGGTCGGCGGCGGCGAGGCGCCGCATGACCTTGCCGCGCCGGTGGTCGGTGCGCGTCGCGCAGCCGCCGGAGCAGTGCTCGCACACCGACGGCGAGGAGATGAGGTCGAAGGGGCGCGAGCGGAAGCGGTAGGCCGCCGACGTCAGCGCGCCCACCGGGCAGATCTGGATCGTGTTCCCGGAGAAGTACGACTCGAAGGGGTCGCCGTCACCGGTGCCGACCTGCTGGAGCGCGCCCCGCTCGATCAGCTCGATCATCGGGTCGCCCGCGATCTGGTTGGAGAAGCGGGTGCAGCGCGCGCACAGTACGCACCGCTCACGGTCGAGCAGCACCTGGGTGGAGATCGGGACCGGCTTCTCGTAGGTCCGCTTGCGGCCCTCGAAGCGGGACTCGGCGTTGCCGTGCGACATCGCCTGGTTCTGCAGGGGGCACTCGCCGCCCTTGTCGCAGACCGGGCAGTCCAGCGGGTGGTTGATGAGCAGCAGCTCCATCACACCGCGCTGCGCCTTCTCGGCGACCGGCGAGCTGAGCTGCGTCTTGACGACCATCCCGTCCGTACAGGTGATCGTGCAGGACGCCATCGGCTTGCGCTGGCCCTCGACCTCGACGATGCACTGCCGGCAGGCGCCGGCCGGGTCGAGGAGCGGGTGGTCGCAGAACCGGGGGATCTCGATGCCGAGCTGTTCCGCGGCCCGGATGACCAGGGTGCCCTTGGGCACGCTGATCTCCACGCCGTCGATCGTCAGCGCGACGAGGTCCTCCGGGGGGACGGCCGCTTCCCCGCCTCCGGAGGGAGCGCTGGTGGTCACTGTCATGCGTTCACCTCCGTGTGCTTGTCGGCCCAGGCCGTCGACCTGGCCGGGTCGAAGGGGCAGCCGCGTCCCGTGATGTGCTGCTCGTACTCGTCGCGGAAGTACTTGAGCGAGGAGAAGATCGGCGAGGCGGCACCGTCGCCGAGGGCGCAGAAGGACTTGCCGTTGATGTTGTCGGCGATGTCGTTCAGTTTGTCGAGGTCGGACATGACGCCCTTGCCGGCCTCGATGTCGCGCAGCAACTGCACGAGCCAGTAGGTGCCTTCGCGGCAGGGCGTGCACTTGCCGCAGGACTCGTGCGCGTAGAACTCGGTCCAGCGGGTGACGGCTCGGACGACGCACGTCGTCTCGTCGAAGCACTGGAGTGCTTTCGTGCCGAGCATGGAACCCGCGGCGCCCACTCCTTCGTAGTCAAGAGGGACGTCGAGGTGCTCGTCGGTGAACATCGGGGTCGAGGAGCCGCCCGGCGTCCAGAACTTCAGACGGTGGCCGGCGCGCATCCCGCCGCTCATGTCGAGGAGTTGGCGCAGCGTGATGCCGAGCGGCGCCTCGTACTGGCCGGGGCTGGTGACATGGCCGCTGAGCGAGTAGAGCGTGAAGCCCGGAGACTTCTCGCTGCCCATCGACTTGAACCATTCCTTGCCCTTTTGGAGAATTGCGGGAACTGACGCGATGGACTCGACGTTATTTACAACAGTCGGGCACGCATAGAGTCCCGCGACAGCAGGGAAAGGGGGTCGGAGCCGCGGTTGTCCACGGCGGCCTTCGAGCGAGTCGAGCAGTGCGGTCTCTTCACCGCAGATGTACGCGCCCGCGCCCGCGTGCACGGTGAGCTGGAGGTCGAGTCCGCTGCCCAGGATGTTCTCGCCGAGGTAGCCCGCCTCGTACGCCTCGCGTACGGCTTCGTGCAACCGCCGCAGTACGGGGACCACTTCACCACGCAGATAGATGAACGCATGCGAAGACCTGATGGCATAACACGCGATCACAATGCCCTCGATGAGGCTGTGCGGGTTCGCGAAGAGGAGCGGGATGTCCTTGCAGGTTCCCGGCTCCGACTCGTCGGCGTTGACAACTAGATAGTGTGGTTTGCCGTCTCCCTGCGGAATGAACTGCCATTTCATTCCGGTGGGGAATCCTGCGCCGCCGCGGCCGCGCAGTCCGGAGTCCTTGACGTAGGCGATCAGGTCGTCCGGCGACATGGCGAGTGCCTTGCGCAGGCCCTCGTATCCCTCGTGCCTTTTGTAGACGTCCAGCGACCAGGACCTGTCCTCGTCCCAGAAGGCCGACAGCACGGGTGCGAGCAGCTTTTCGGGACTGGTTTCGTTGATCTCTGCTGCCAAGGTCATCACTCCCCCTCCTCTGCGACCGGACCCGCCGGATGGGACGGGTCGGAGGCCGACGTGTCCTGCGGCGCGTCGTGCGAGCTCTGGTGTCCGGCAGGCGGCTGCTCCGGCGGCGTCCGGTCCTCGGAGGTCCTCTCCCGTGGTGCCTCTCCGCCTCGCGGATGCACCACGCGCGCGGGGCCGCTCTCCCCCTTGGCCAGCCGCAGGCCGACCAGTGAGGCGTGGCCCGCGCTGCCGCCGGCCTCCACGGCGCCCTCGCGCTCGTCGGGGAAGCCGGCCAGGATCCGGGCGGTGTCCTTGAAGGTGCACAGCCGGGCGCCGCGGGTCGGTTCGACGTCCGTTCCCGTGCGCAGGTCGTCGACGAGGCGCTTGGCCGAGTCCACGGTCTGGTTGTCGAAGAACTCCCAGTTGACCATCACGACCGGAGCGAAGTCGCAGGCCGCGTTGCACTCGATGTGCTCCAGGGTGACCTTGCCGTCGCCGGTGGTCTCCCCGTTGCCCACTCCGAGGTGGTCCTGGAGGGCCTCGAAGATGGCGTCGCCGCCCATCACGGCGCACAGGGTGTTGGTGCAGACACCCACCTGGTAGTCGCCGCTCGGCTTGCGCCGGTACATCGAGTAGAAGGTCGCGACAGCGTTGACCTCGGCGGTCGTGAGGCCGAGGACCTCCGCGCAGAAGCGCTGTCCGGTGCGCGTGACGTGGCCCTCCTGCGACTGCACGAGATGCAGCAACGGAAGGAGGGCCGAGCGGGAGTCGGGGTAGCGGGCGATGATCTCGCGCGCGTCCGCCTCCAGTCGGGTTCGGACGTCGTCCGGGTAGTCGGGCGCGGGCAGTTGGGGCATGCCCAGGCTGACGCCCTCGGGGGTGGTGGTCACCGGTCGACGCCTCCCATCACGGGGTCGATGGACGCGACGGCGACGATGACGTCGGCGACCTGGCCGCCCTCGCACATCGCCGCCATGGCCTGCAGATTGGTGAAGGACGGGTCCCGGAAGTGGACCCGGTAGGGGCGGGTGCCTCCGTCGGACGCGACGTGCACCCCGAGCTCGCCCTTGGGCGACTCGACCGCCACGTACGTCTGTCCCGGCGGCACGCGGAAGCCCTCGGTCACCAGCTTGAAGTGGTGGATCAGGGCCTCCATGGAGGTGCCCATGATCTTCTTGATGTGGTCGAGCGAGTTGCCGAGACCGTCGGGGCCGAGCGCGAGCTGGGCGGGCCAGGCGACCTTCTTGTCGGCGACCATGACCGGGCCGGGCTGCAGCCGGTCCAGGCACTGCTCGACGATCAGCAGCGACTGGCGCATCTCCTCCAGGCGGATCAGGAAGCGCCCGTAGGAGTCGCAGGTGTCGGCGGTCGGGACCTCGAAGTCGTAGGTCTCGTAGCCGCAGTAGGGCTGGGACTTGCGAAGGTCGTGCGGCAGGCCCGCCGAGCGCAGGACCGGGCCGGTGGCACCGAGGGCCATGCAGCCGGCCAGGTCGAGGTAGCCGACATCCTGCATACGGGCCTTGAAGATGGGGTTCCCGGTGGCGAGCTTGTCGTACTCGGGAAGGTTCTTCTTCATCTTCTTCACGAACTCGCGGATCTGGTCCACCGCGCCCGGCGGCAGGTCCTGGGCGAGTCCGCCGGGGCGGATGTACGCGTGGTTCATCCGCAGGCCGGTGATCAGCTCGTAGATGTCGAGAATGAGTTCACGATCACGGAAGCCGTAGATCATGATCGTCGTGGCGCCCAGCTCCATGCCGCCGGTGGCGATGCACACCAGGTGGGAGGAGAGCCGGTTCAGCTCCATGAGGAGCACGCGGATGATCGAGGCGCGGTCGGGGATCTGGTCGGTGATCCCGAGGAGCTTCTCGACGCCGAGACAGTAGGCCGTCTCGTTGAAGAACGGCGTCAGGTAGTCCATGCGCGTCACGAACGTGGTGCCCTGGGTCCACGTGCGGAACTCGAGGTTCTTCTCGATGCCGGTGTGGAGGTAGCCGATGCCGCAGCGGGCCTCGGTGACCGTCTCGCCGTCGATCTCCAGGATGAGCCGGAGCACGCCGTGGGTGGACGGGTGCTGCGGGCCCATGTTGACGATGATGCGCTCGTCGTCCGACTTGGCCGCGGCCTGGGCGATCTCGTCCCAGTCGCCGCCGGTGACCGTATATACGGTGCCCTCGGTCGTCTCGCGGGCCGAAGCGGCTGATGCCCCTGAAGGGGTCTGCGTGCTCATGAGTACGACCTCCGCTGGTCCGGAGCCGGGATCTGGGCGCCCTTGTACTCGACGGGGATGCCGCCGAGGGGGTAGTCCTTGCGCTGCGGGAAGCCCTGCCAGTCGTCCGGCATCATGATCCGCGTCAGCGCAGGGTGGCCGTCGAAGATCAGCCCGAAGAAGTCGTACGTCTCGCGCTCGTGCCAGTCGTTCGTCGGGTAGACGGCGACGAGTGAGGGGACGTGCGGGTCCGCGTCGGGGGCGCTGACCTCCAGGCGGATCAGCCGGTTGTGGGTGATCGAGCGCAGGTGGTAGACGGCGTGCAGCTCGCGGCCCTTGTCGTGCGGGTAGTGGACCCCGGAGACGCCGGTGCACAGCTCGAAGCGGAGCGCCGGGTCGTCGCGCAGGGTCTGCGCGACGCGGACCAGGTGCTCGCGTTCGATGTGGAAGGTGATCTCGTCGCGATCGACGACGGTCTTGTCGATGACGTTCTCGGGGACGAGCCCCTGCTCCTCCAAGGCGCCCTCCAGCTCGTCGGCCACCTCGTCGAACCAGCCGCCGTAGGGGCGGTTGGCCGAGCCGGGGAGCCGGATCGAGCGGACCAGGCCGCCGTAACCGGAGGTGTCGCCGCCGTTGTTGGCGCCGAACATGCCGCGCTGGACGCGGATCTCCTCGCCCTGGTCGCCTCGCTGGCCGGGGAGGTTGGAGGCGCTGAGGTCCTTTTCGGGGTTGACCCCGTTGCCGTTCGCGTCGCTCACCGCAGCAGGCCCTTCATCTCGATGGTGGGGAGCGCCTTGAGCGCCGCTTCCTCCGCCTCGCGGGCCGCCTCCTCGGCGTTGACGCCGAGCTTGGAGGTCTGGATCTTCTGGTGGAGCTTGAGAATCGCGTCCATCAGCATCTCGGGCCGCGGCGGGCATCCGGGCAAATAGATGTCGACCGGGACGATGTGGTCGACGCCCTGCACAATGGCGTAGTTGTTGAACATTCCGCCTGATGAAGCACAAACCCCCATGGAAATAACCCACTTGGGGTTGGGCATCTGGTCATAGACCTGCCGCAGCACCGGCGCCATCTTCTGGCTGACCCGGCCGGCCACGATCATCAGGTCGGCCTGGCGGGGCGACCCGCGGAAGACCTCCATACCGAAGCGCGCCAGGTCGTATCGCCCGGCGCCGGTCGTCATCATCTCGATGGCACAGCAGGCGAGTCCGAATGTCGCGGGGAAAACGGACGACTTGCGCACCCAGCCCGCGGCCTGCTCGACCGTGGTCAGCAGGAATCCGCTCGGCAGCTTTTCTTCGAGTCCCATGTCTTAAAGGCCCCTCAGTCCCATTCCAGGCCGCCGCGCCGCCATACGTACGCGTACGCCACGAAGACGGTGAGCACGAAGAGCAGCATCTCCACGAGCCCGAAAACACCCAGGGCGTCGAAGGTGACGGCCCAGGGGTAGAGGAAGACGATCTCGATGTCGAAGACGATGAAGAGCATCGCCGTCAGGTAGTACTTGATGGGAAAGCGCCCGCCGCCGGCCGGCGTGGGGGTCGGCTCGATGCCGCACTCGTAGGCTTCGAGCTTCGCGCGGTTGTACCGCTTCGGACCGATCAGCGTGGCCATGACCACGGAGAAGATCGCAAAGCCTGCCCCGAGGGCTCCCAGTACGAGGATCGGCGCATACGCGTTCACGCTCCTCGCTCCTCTCAGTCGGCACTGACTGGTGGCGGTTCCAGGGCTTGAACCCCTGCCTCGTCAGCGCCGCGAACTCCACCCGTCCCGGCGAAGATCGCGGACATGTGAAGCAGGTCACAAGCCCAACTGCCTCGCATCTTATGCCCGGCGGTCTGTGATCTGCGACACGGGGTATTGCACAAGCTTTGTGATCTCCACCACCTGACGAACGATCATGAAGTCGGATGAGCGGTGATCTTCACACGCGAAGCGTCCGGTCGATCACCAGAGGTGACATTTCCGCTCGTCACCGCAGGTCCGGGGCGGCGTCTCCATATCAAGAGACTTCCTCTGCATGCAAATTGGTGCTGGACGGACGGCCTTGATAGAGGACGGCGTTCACACTTCAGGGGAGCGGAGGGGACGGGTGTGGACGCGTGCACGCATTCACGAGCGGAGGGAAGCCCGCCGCTCGCGCGGGACGCGACCGGCCCGGAGACCGTTCCGTGACCTGCGCCACATCTACCTGTGAGTCAGATAAACCGGGCTTGGCCATCGGCCTCAACCGGTGGTAGGTCGCGGGCAATTCGGACGTATTACTGAAAGGCCATGATCACGGGCTTGGTGGACGGTGTCCGCAATGCCCGTTACGGCGTCAATAAAGAGTGACGCGCGTTGAATTCGGCCGTCGATTGAACAACTGTGGCGCACCACACGTTTCTTGAAGGTATGGAGGAGCCCCTGGTACCGCTTGTACCCATGTCCCACACCGCTCACATACGAAGCCACCGGAAGCCCCGTCGCAACGCGTCGTCGCTCGCGATGCGCGCCGGAGTTGCCGGTGGCGTTCTCAGCACCCTGGCCGTCGCCGGGGCGGCTGGTTCGGCGAACGCTGCCGAGCCCGTCACGCAGACGCTCGAACTGCCGACCCTGACGGCCGACCTGGCCACGCAGGTCGCGCAGTCCGCGGACGCCACCCAGCAGACCGCGGCCAACTACGAGCTCCAGGCGGAGCGCGACGCGGCCGCCGCCAAGGCCGCCAAGCAGGCCAAGGCCGACCTGGCCGACGCCAAGAAGAAGGCGGAGGCCAAGAAGAAGGCCGAGGCCGCACGGAAGGCCGCGGCGGCCCAGGCGGTCTCGCGTTCCTCGGAGCGCACCGTTCTGTCCGCTTCCGCCGGTTCGTCCACCTCGACGAACGTCTCCGCCCCGGCCAGCGGCAGTGTCGCGACCGTCGTCGCCTTCCTGAAGGCTCAGGTCGGCGACGCGTACGTCATGGGCGGCACCGGACCCAACGCGTGGGACTGCTCGGGTCTGGTGCAGGCGGCGTTCAAGCAGGTCGGCGTCGACCTGCCGCGCGTCTCGGAATCCCAGTCGACGTCCGGTACGCCGGTTTCGCTGTCCGATGTCCAGGTCGGCGACATCCTGTACTGGGGTTCGGCCGGCTCGGCGTACCACGTCGGTGTGTACATCGGTGGCGGGCAGTACCTCGACGCGGCCAACCCCTCCAAGGGCGTCGTGATCCAGGACCTCTCGGGCTACCCGGCGACGGGCGCGGTGCGCGTGCTCTGACCCACGGGTGACCTTCGGCGGACCGCTTCCCTGACGGGAGGCGGTCCTTCGGGTTGTCCGGGCACCTCCGTCGCTTCGAACGCGTCGACCCTGTCGGATGTTCGGTCGCTTCGGTCGCTTCAGTCGCTTCAGTCGCTTCAGTACGTGGGGCACATCGGGCACTTCGGTCGCTTCACCCCGTTCGGGCGCGGTGCGTTCCGGGTCTGCGGGACAGTGGGCTCCGGCGCCGGGGAGTCGGCGGACCGCCGTCGGCCGCGGTGTCCGCGCACCCGAAGGAGACAGCGATGCCCCGTGTGTTCGTCCAGGGAAATCCCGTCGGCTCGTACCCCCCGCTCACGCCGGAGGCCCGCCGAGGCGCGGTCCGGCGCATCACCGAGGTCGGTGAGGAGGTCCTGCACCGGCCGTGCCGGGACGTGACCGAGTTCGGTCCCGATCTCGCCGCGCTCATCGACGACATGTTCCTGACCATGTACGTCGCCGACGGCGCCGGCCTGGCAGCGAACCAGGTCGGTGTCGACCTGCGCCTCTTCGTCTACGACTGCCCGGACGACGACGGGAACCGGCACGTCGGCCACATCGCCAACCCCGTCCTGGAACACCTCGCGCCGTCCGGCCGGCGGTTGCTGGACGAGGGTGAGGGGTGTCTGTCCGTGCCAGGGGCCGTCGTGGACGTGCCACGGCCCGACCGTGCCGTCGTACGAGGCGTCGACAAGGACGGGAACGCCCTCCTCATCGAGGGGACGGGGTACTTCGCGCGGTGCCTCGCGCATGAGAGCGACCATGTCGACGGCCGCGTCTATCTGGACCGCCTCGCCCGGCGCGAGCGGAAGGACGCTCTGCGACAGGTGGCCGAGCGACGCGACGAGGTCCTGGCCCGCCGCGCCGCCAAGGAGTCCGAGCTGACGAGCAGCCGGGGCTGACGGGCAGCCGGGCAGCCGGGCAGCCGGGCAGCCGGGGGTGACGACGGCGAGCGGCGGCCCGTTCGATCGGGCCGCCGCTCGCTGTGTCTGTCCGGTGTGGCAGGTGTGTCAGGTCTGTCGGGTCGGTCCCGGGTCAGGCCTTCGGGGCCACCTTCGAGAGGCCGTTGATGATGCGGTCAGCCGCGTCGCCGCCCGTGGGGTCGGTGAGGTTCGCGAGCATCTTCAGCGTGAACTTCATCAGCATCGGGTGGGTCAGACCGCGCTGGGCCGCGATCTTCATGACCTTCGGGTTGCCGATGAGCTTCACGAAGGCGCGGCCGAGCGTGTAATAGCCGCCGTAGGTGTCCTTGAGGACGCGCGGGTAGCGCTGGAGGGCGAGTTCACGCTGGCCCGGGGTGGCGCGCGCGTGGGCCTGCACGATCACGTCGGCGGCGATCTGGCCGGACTCCATGGCGTAGGCGATGCCCTCGCCGTTGAACGGGTTCACCAGGCCGCCGGCGTCGCCGACCAGCAACAGGCCCTTGGTGTAGTGCGGCTGGCGGTTGAAGGCCATCGGCAGGGCGGCGCCGCGGATCGGGCCGGTCATGTTCTCCGGGGTGTAGCCCCAGTCCTCCGGCATCGAGGCGCACCAGGCCTTGAGGACCTCGCGCCAGTCCAGCTCCTTGAAGGAGTCGGAGGTGTTGAGGACGCCGAGACCCACGTTCGACGTGCCGTCGCCCATACCGAAGATCCAGCCGTAGCCGGGCAGCAGCCGGTCCTCGGCACCCCGGCGGTCCCACAGCTCCAGCCAGGACTCCAGGTAGTCGTCCTCGTGACGCGGCGAGGTGAAGTACGTACGCACCGCGACGCCCATCGGGCGGTCCTCCCGGCGGTGCAGGCCCATCGCCAGGGAGAGGCGGGTGGAGTTGCCGTCGGCGGCGACCACCAGCGGGGCGTGGAAGGTCACCTCCCGCTTCTCCTTGGAGTCCGCGTCGCCGAGCTTCGCGTGCACGCCGGTGATACGGCCGGTGCGGTCGTCGACGATCGGGGCACCGACGTTGCAGCGCTCGTGCAGCCGCGCGCCCGCCTTCTGCGCCTGCCGCGCCAGCTGCTCGTCGAAGTCGTCCCGCTTGCGGACGAGTCCGTAGTCGGGGAAGGAGGCGAGATCCGGCCAGTCCAGCTGGAGCCGGACGCCGCCGCCGATGATGCGCAGCCCCTTGTTGCGGAGCCAGCCGGCCTCCTCGGAGATGTCGATGCCCATCGACACGAGCTGCTTGGTGGCGCGCGGGGTCAGTCCGTCGCCGCAGACCTTCTCGCGCGGGAAGGCGGTCTTCTCCAGGAGCAGGACGTCGAGGCCCGCCTTCGCCAGGTAGTAGGCGGTGGTGGAACCGGCTGGCCCGGCCCCGACGACGATGACGTCGGCGGTGTTTTCGGAGAGGGGTTGGGGCTCGGTCACGGCGGGGTCTCCCCAAGGCTCGAAATCAACGTGCCGACGGGCACTGGACATGGGCAGTCTATGCAGCGGTACCGATCACCGGCTGAAGGGCTGCCCCGTGAACCGAGCTCTCCCCGACGTACGACTGCGGGTCCCCACCGACGAGGACGCCCACGCGTGGCACCGGGTCTTCGCCGACCCGGACGTCATGGAGTTCCACGGAGGCCGCCCGGCCGAGCTGTCCGTGTACGAGGAACTCACGGCCCGGCAGCGGCGGCACGACGCTGAGCACGGGTTCTGTCTGTGGACGATGGTCGACGCGGAGGGCGAGGTGCTGGGCTTCACCGGCGCCCAGCCGTGGCCGTACGCGTGGGGGCCGGCCGGGCAGATCGAGATCGGCTGGCGGCTCGGGCGGGCGCACTGGGGCAAGGGGTACGTCACGGCGGCGGCGTTGACCACCCTGGAGCGGGTCCGCTCGGCGGGCGTCAAGGACGTGGTCGCGATGGTCAACGCGCGCAACGCCCGTTCCATCGCGGTGACGAGACGGCTCGGCATGGAGCTGGCGGAGCGGTTCACCGTCCCGGCCTCGAAGACGGAGGGCCACCGCTACCGGCTGGTGCTGTGACGACGGCCCTCCAGGGCGCCGCCGAGGGGCCTTCCCACGCTCTCCCGCTCCTTCCGGAAGCGCACGGGCGAGGCATACCCTGCCGGTACCGCTGGGGGTGACGTCTGTGCGTAGGACACCCGGAACACCCGAAGTGCGCGTGCCGCGGCTGGTGGGTCTGATGGCCGTGGACGCGCGGGAGACGGCCGAGGCGCGCGGTGTGCTGCTCGCCGCGCCCGACCGGCCCGACTTCCCTTCGACGGTCGTCGACTACGTCGTACGGCAGTTTCCGCAGCCCGGTGCGGAGGTTCCGCGCGGGGCGGTCGTCACCGTGTGGTTCGACCTCGGGGACGCGGAGGGCGGCGCGGGGGTGCGCGAGCCGAGGCCGCCGCGTCCGCCGTCGGGCGGGATGCGGCGCGAACTCGACCGCCCCGGGGACCCGTTCGAGGTCCTCAGCTAGCGGGAGTGCGGGCAGGACCGCCCTCGGGAAGGGCGGCCCCGGTCGCTCAGTCCTGCTTGAAGCCGCGGTGGAGCGCCACGATGCCGCCGGAGAGGTTGCGCCAGGCCGTCTTCGACCAGCCCGCCTTGCGCAGCCGCTCGGCCAGTTCCGGCTGGGTCGGCCAGGCGCGGATGGACTCGGCGAGATAGACGTACGCCTCGGGGTTCGAGGAGACCGCGCGGGCGACCGGGGGCAGCGCGCGCATCAGGTACTCGGTGTAGGCCGTGCGGAACGGCGCCCAGGTGGGGTGCGAGAACTCGCAGATCACGACGCGTCCGCCCGGCTTGGTCACGCGGTACAGCTCGCTGAGGGCGGTGTCGGTGTCCTGGACGTTGCGCAGTCCGAAGGAGATCGTGACGGCGTCGAAGGTGTCGTCCTTGAACGGCAGCTTCGTGGCGTCACCGGCGGTCAGCGGCAGCCAGGGGTGGTTGCGCTTGCCCACACGGAGCATGCCGAGCGAGAAGTCGCAGGGAACGACGTACGCGCCGCTGCGGGCGAAGGGGAGGGACGAGGTCGCCGTGCCCGCCGCCAGGTCCAGGATCTTCTGCGCGGGGCGCGCGTCGACCGCCTTGGCGACCTCCTTGCGCCACACCCGGTCCTGCCCGAGCGACAGCAGGTCGTTCGTCAGGTCGTACCGTTCCGCCACGTCGTCGAACATCGAGGCGACTTCGTGCGGCTGCTTGTCCAGGGATGCGCGGGTCACCGTCCCATTGTGGCAGTACGGGCCGGACGACTCGGCGGCGCCCGGCCGTACGTCCCTCACCCGCACCCCTTCGGGAACGGCGACCGCGACACCGGGCTCCGGGGCGCCCCGGTCCTGGCGCTCCCGCGGCCACCCCCGGGAACCCGGAGCCTGGCGCCCGTCACGGCAGCAGCCGCGGTCTCTTCCGCGCCGCCACGTCCTCGACCCAGCCGAACAGGAAGATCGCGATCCAGATCAGGACCCAGCCGACAGCGAACAGGAACCACTGGCTCTCCAGCGGCAGCCACGCCTCGAAGGCGGGGACCTTCCAGAACTGGTCGATCAGGGGGACGGCCAGGATCAGGGCGATCTCGTGCCAGAGGTAGATCGTCACCGCGCGCCCGTTGAAGATCGTCACCGCGCGGCCGAGCCGGCGGAACCGCGTCAGCCACCCGAAGTCGACGTCGAAGAAGGCCTTGGCGTACAGGAGCAGGGTCACGAAACCCGCCGACCAGAAGGCCTGGGCGAGGGGGATCTCGTCGAGGTCGTAGGTGCCGTACTCCGCCCGGTGCGCGAAGGCGAACCAGCCGCCGTACGCGAGGGCCGCCAGCGATGCCCCGAGCACCGCGGCCGGCCGCATCCGTTGGAGGACGCCGTCGCGATGCGCGAAGCCGAGCAGCCAGCAGAAGAGGTACGTCGCCAGGTCCCACAGGGCGCTGCCGAACCGGTTGTCCGGCGCGTCCCGGAGGAAGTTCAGGACCAGGATCGGGCCGAGGGACAGGACGAGCACGGGGACCGGGGCGAGCCGGAAGACGCGCAGCAGCAGCGGGGACAGCAGGACGAACCACAGGTACGTCCGCAGGTACCAGAGGATCTCCCAGGCCTGCTCGCCCCACGCGTTGCCCGGCGGATCACCGAGCGGCACGATCCAGTAGACGATCTCCCAGCCCGGCATCCAGCCGTGGACGAGCATCGCCAGGACCACGAAGGCGCCCCAGAACCAGAACGGGGGCAGCAGTCTGCGCAGCCGGCTCCTCACGACCTGGGGCGCGGGCCGCTCCAGCGACTTCGCCATGAGCGTGCCGGCCAGACCGAACATGACCCCCATGGAGGGGAAGACCAGGCCCGCCCAGGCCCAGCCGAACGTGTGGTAGGCGACGACGCGCACCAGGGCGACCGCGCGCAGGGAGTCGAAGTAGCGGTCCCGTGCGGCCGGGAGCGCCCGCCTTCGCCCGGCGCGATGACCGCCCCTCGGCCGGGTTCCTGGGTCGGGTTCCGCGGTCGTCACCGGCTGGTGTTCCCAGCTCATCGGCCCGCTCCCGCCGGGGTGCCGACCTCGCCCGTGCGCTTGAGCTTCTGCCAGCGCAGCCGTCCGCCGGTCAGAGCCGTGACGCAGGAGTGGATCAGGACCAGGTACATCATCTGGCGGTAGGCGAGCTGCTGGAGCGGGAGCATCGCGAGGTAGCGGTACTTCTCCCGGTCGAGACGGAACGCGTAGGCAGCGCAGACGAGTTGGACGGCGAGGACGGCCAGCCAGGCGAGGAGCGCGGCACGGAAGTCCACGAAGATCATCGAGTAGACGGTGAACACGTCGATGAGCGGCGCGAAGACCGGCGTGACGATCTGGAAGAGGACGACCAGAGGCATGCCCACGCGGCCGAAGCGCCCCGAAGGCCCCTTGTCGGTGAGGGACTTGCGGTGCTTCCACAGCGCCTGCATGGTGCCGTAGCTCCAGCGGTAGCGCTGCGACCACAGCTGCCTGAGCGAGCCGGGCGCCTCCGTCCAGGCCCTGGCGTGCTCCTGGTAGACGACCCGCCAGCCCGCGCGGTGCATGGCGATCGTGATGTCGGTGTCCTCGGCGAGGGTGTCCTCGCTCATCCCGCCGACGCCGAGGACCGCGTCGCGGCGGAACGCGCCGATCGCGCCCGGGATGGTGGGCATGCAGCGGAGCAGGTCGTACATCCTGCGGTCGAGGTTGAAGCCCATCACGTACTCGATGTGCTGCCACGCGCCGATCAGGGTGGTGCGGTTGCCGACCTTGGCGTTGCCCGCGACGGCCCCGATCTCCGGGTCGGCGAAGGGCTGCACGAGCTGGTGCACGGCGTCCGGTTCGAAGACGGTGTCCCCGTCCATCATCACGACGATGTCGTAACGGGCGTTGCGGACACCGTTGTTGAGCGCGGCCGGCTTGCCCGCGTTCTCCTGCCGGACGACCCGGACGTTGGGCATGCCGAGCGACTCGGCGATCTCGGACGTGTTGTCGTCGGAGCCGTCGTCGACCACGATGATCTCGATCGGATGGGTGCTCTTCGCCAGTGATCTCAGGGTGTTGGCGATGCACTCCTTCTCGTTGTACGCGGGCACGATCACGCTCACCGGCCGGGTGACCGTGGGCCCCCAGCTGAACCTGCCGCCGCCTCTGGCGCCCTTGCCGCGTCTGCGGTTGCGCTGCCGGTGGTGGCGGCGGGCGAGGACCAGCATCATCCCGAAGCGGCCCATGACGGCGACGCCGACGACGAGGAGGACCCAGGACAGCGCGGGCACCACCCACTCGGCGACCGCGACGGCGTAGACGAGCGCCCTGCCCTCGTAGAGGGTCGCGCCGACGGCCTGGTGCTGGGCGGCCTGCGCGGCGCCGTCGCCCCCGGCCCCCGCACCCGCACCCGCACCCGCACCCACACCCGCACCCACCGAGCCGGACTGTCGACCCACGGCGGTCTGGTTCCGGTCCAGCATGGCCTGGGCGCCGCTGACGGTGGTGAAGGTGTAGCCCTTCGCCTTCATCTTCTTGATGTACGTGCCGAGCGCGGTGATCGTCTGCGACCGGTCGCCGCCCGCGTCGTGCATCAGCACGATGGCGCCCTTGTTCTTCTTCGGTGTCGCCCACCGGACGATCTTCGAGACGCCCGGCTTCTTCCAGTCGTCGCTGTCGGTGTCGACGAAGACGCTGGTGTAGCCGAGGTTGCCGATCTCCTGGTAGACGGGCCAGCTGTAGTTGTCGACGGCGTCGATCTCCGAGGAGTACGGGGCGCGGAACAGCGTGGTGGTGACGCCGGCTGCGCCCGCGAGGGCCAACTGCGTCTGCTTCAGCTCCCGTTGCAGTCGGGTAGCGCTCTGATACGAGAGGTCGACGTGGGTGAAGGTGTGGATGCCGACCTCGTTGCCCTGCTGCACCAGCGACTTCACCACGCTCGGGTAGCGGGAGATCATCGAGCCGACCATGAAGAAGGTGGCGTCGACGTCGTTCTCCTCCAGGACCTTGAGGACCTGGGGCGTCCAGGTCGCGGTCGGTCCGTCGTCGAAGGTGAGCACGATCGTCCTGTCCGGCACGGAGCGGGTCTTCGCGGTGCCGTGGTCGAAGGTGAGGATGGGGCCGCCGTCGAGGATGTCGCCGGGGACCTTGTCGTAGGCGGCGCCGTCGCGGACCCGGGCGTCGTTGCCGATCTCGGAGCGCAGATAGCCGTCGAGCAGCATCACGCTGGTGAGTGCCAGCAGGAGCAGCAGGGCGAGGATGACTCGTGGTTTCTGGAACGCCGCGGCCCGTCCGGCGGCCCGCTCCATCCTGGAGGGGGCGCGCCGACGGCCGCGTGCGGGCGTCGTCGTGGTCATGAAGGTGGGTGCGTGCCCGTCAGTTGGCGCCGGTGGAGGCGGACACCCCGGCGGTCGAGGTGGGGACGGAGAGGGAGGCGCCGGAGGCGGAGGCGGTCGAGGGTGCGGCGTCGGTGACGGCACCGGTCGGGGACCCGCCGGGAAGGCCGCTCGGAGCGTCGCCGGGGTGTCCGGTCGGCGCGCCGGTGGGAACGGCGCCGCCCTGGCCCGCGCCGGGCCTCCCGCCGCCCGGAGCGGAGCCGGCCCGGTCGGCGTCGAAGGGGAGCAGGGAGGACGGGGTCAGCGAGGTGCCCCAGCCCATGAAGGCCATGCCGAGCACGGCGGCGTAGCCGAGACACCCGGCGCCGACGACGAGGCCGACTCTGCGCAGCAGGCGGGCGCGGCGCCCGGAGTTGTCAACGAACACGGGGCCGTCCACGGCCCCACTGCCGCGTTCGCGGCGGCGGCCGCGCCCCTGGGCACGGTTTTCGATGGCGGACTCGGATTGCATTTCCCCGACATTAGGACGGCTCCTTGTGGCGGAATCTCTGCTTTCCGTGTGAACGGCCCATGAGAGACGACTCAAGCTGTATTTTCTCTATGAGACCCGAGGCGATACGGCGGGAATCCACCGCCATCCGCGCAGCTCAGGCGTGCCCGATACAGGAGAAATGCACCATTCATACGCACCATATGACCCTCTATAACCGTCTCTCGATCACTCCCGCCCGCCCTCTTCCGCGGCAATACCGATGAATGCCCTTCATTCGGCATCACGGTCCGGGTGTGACACATTCCCTATCAGGAAACGACAGTTTCTTTCCGTCATGAGACAGACATCACGAGAGCGGGTGCGTGCGCAATGAGGAGTTTCCTGAAGCCGGCCGCGGGGCTCGCCTGCCTGGTCGCCCTGGTCTGCGCGGGGTGTTCCGCGGGCGACGCCGGCACCACGGACGCGGCACCGGCGCGGACTCCCGGGACCGGCTCGTCGGCCTCCGCGGCCTCATCGGGATCGGGCACGTCGTACGCGCCCTACGTGAGCGCCACGACGCCCGGCGCGACGGACGCGGCGGGCTCCCCGACGACGTACAACCTGGCCTTCGTGATCGCGGACGGCAGCACCTGCACGCCGAAGTGGAACGGGACGTACGCCATCGGTGACGCGGCCGTGAAGTCCCGGATCGCCGCGCTCAAGAAGTCCGGTGCCGGCGTGCGGGTCTCCTTCGGCGGCGCGTCCGGCAAGGAGCTGGCGTCGACGTGCGACAGCGCGAGCGAACTGGCGGACGCCTACGGCGAGGCACTCGACCAAGCCGGCTCCTCACAGGCCGACTTCGACGTGGAGGGCACCCAACTGACCGACTCCGCCTCGGTCGCCCTGCGCTCCGAGGCCATCGCGCTCCTCCAGAAGGAACGCGGCGACCTGGAGGTCTCGTTCACGCTGCCCGTGATGCCCTCCGGCCTCGACGAGGACGGCCTCGCGCTCCTGGAGTCCGCCAACGACCACGCCGTGAAGGTCTCCACCGTCAACATCATGACCATGAACTACGGGAGTTCGTACGCGGACGACATGGGCGACTACGCGATCACGTCGGCCGGGGCCGCGCACAAGCAGCTGGAGAAGGTCTTCGGGCTGTCGGCGGCGAGCGCCTGGCAGGGGCTCGCGCTCACGTCGATGATCGGCGTCAACGACGTGGACAACGAGACGTTCGGCCTCGACGACGCGGCGCAGGTACGGGAGTTCGCCGAGAAGAAGAAGATCGCCTGGGTGTCGATGTGGTCGACGTTCCGGGACCAGCAGTGCGGGGACGGCGACAACGCCGAGGACGCTGACGACGCGGCCACCGACTGCAGCGGCGTGAAGCAGGGTTCGGGGGCCTTCGCGAAGGCGTTTGCCGGCTGAGCCGGCGCCACACCGCCGTGATCAGCGGCTCCGGTACACCAGCCGCCCGCCGATCACGGTCGCCACGCAGGTGCCCGCACCTCGCCGGACCAGTTCGGCGCGGTCCGCGACGTCGAACACGGCGAATCGGGCGGGGCCGCCGGGTGTCGGCCCCGGCAGCAGGATCAGCGGGGTCGGGGACAGCGCCGCGGGGCCCGCGAGCCGGTCCGGGCGCCGCCCCACCGCGAGACCGGATCGGCGCACCGCGTCGACGACGGCTCGCGACGTGAGCTCCCCGGCCACCGCCACCGTGCCGTGCGCCAGCAACCGCTGGATCCCGCGCCGCGCGCTCGCACCGACGCGCGCGGGATCGGCGCGGAAGATCCGCTTGGCCCGCTCCCCGCCGATGGGCTCGGTGCCGAAGCCCTCGGCCTCGCGCGGGTCCGGGTGGTACATGGCTTCCAGGAGCTCCGGGCCGTACGGGTTGAGCAGTCCCGGCGTCAGGATGCCGGGCCAGCGCCGCACCTTCGCGAGCGGATGGGCGGCGGCCAGGTCCTCGTACGGGCCGACGGCGGCGACGACCGCCCCGTCGACCAGGACCGAGGTCCCGGCCGACTGCTCGGCTACGTGAAGTGTCAGCACGGCGCGGCTAGTTGGAGGCCAGCAGCTTCAGCTCGGGGTGCGCTGTGCCGCCCTCGATCGCTGTCGAGGAGATGTGGGACATCACGCGCTCGTCGACCGGGTCGTTCGCCGGGTCGTCGTGGACGACGATGTGCTCGTACGTCGTGGTCCGCTGCGCGGGGACGCGGCCCGCCTTGCGGATGAGGTCGATGATCTCCATGCGGTTGGAGCGGTGCTTCGCACCGGCGGAGGAGACGACGTTCTCCTCCAGCATGATCGAGCCCAGGTCGTCGGCGCCGTAGTGCAGGGAGAGCTGGCCGACCTCCTTGCCGGTGGTCAGCCAGGAGCCCTGGATGTGCGCCACGTTGTCGAGGAACAGGCGGGCGATCGCGATCATCCGCAGGTACTCGAAGAGCGTCGCCTGCGTGCGGCCCTTCAGGTGGTTGTTCTCGGGCTGGTAGGTGTACGGGATGAAGGCGCGGAAGCCGCCTGTCCGGTCCTGTACGTCACGGATCATCCGCAGGTGCTCGATGCGCTCGGCGTTGGTCTCGCCGGTGCCCATCAGCATGGTGGACGTCGACTCGACGCCCAGCCCGTGCGAGATCTCCATGATCTCCAGCCAGCGCTCGCCGGACTCCTTGAGCGGGGCGATCGCCTTGCGCGGACGGGCCGGGAGCAGCTCGGCACCGGCGCCCGCGAACGAGTCGAGGCCGGCCGCGTGGATCCGCTGGATGGCCTCCTCGACGCTCACCTTGGAGATGCGGGCCATGTGCTCGACCTCGGACGCGCCGAGGGAGTGGATGACCAGCTCGGGGTACGCGCCCTTGATCGCGGCGAAGTGCTTCTCGTAGTACTCGACGCCGTAGTCGGGGTGGTGTCCGCCCTGGAACATGATCTGCGTGCCGCCCAGCTCGACGGTCTCCGCGCAGCGGCGCAGGATGTCGTCGAGGTCGCGCGTCCAGCCCTTGGCGGTGTCCTTGGGGGCCGCGTAGAACGCGCAGAACTTGCATGCCGTGACGCACACGTTCGTGTAGTTGATGTTGCGCTCGATGATGTACGTCGCGATGTGCTCCGTACCCGCGTACCTGCGGCGGCGTACGGCGTCGGCGGCTGCGCCGAGCGCGTGCAGCGGGGCGTCGCGGTAGAGGACGAGCGCCTCTTCCGGAGTGATCCGTCCACCCGCGGCGGCACGGTCGAGGACGGCTGTGACAGACGTGAGGTCGGCCTTCTCGGTCACCGGGAGCGTCCCTTTCGTAAGGGTTGTGGACAGACCAAGCCAGCCTACGCCAGCACACCGGGCCGCCCGACGTCAGGCCGTGCGGGCCCCGAGCCGACCGGTCGCCGCTCAGCGGAGGTGCCTGGGCCGACGGCACCGGACCCGTCCGCGCTCCGGCCGACCGGCCTCAGGCCGCGTACGCCCCGATCAGGAGCCCCGCGTACGCGCCCGCGATCAGGAACGGGCCGAACGGGATCGACGTCTTGCGGCCCGCCCGCCGTGCGATGACCAGGCCCAGCCCGTACAGCCCGCCGAACAGGAACCCGGCGAAGGTCCCGAGGAACACCGTGCTCCACCCGTACCAGCCGAGGACGGCGCCGAGACCCAGGGCCAGCTTCACGTCGCCGAAGCCCATGCCGTTCGGGTTGACGAGGAAGAGGACGAAGTAGCCGCCGCCGAGCGCGAGCGCCCCGAACAGCGCCCTCGGCCACTCCCCCGTGTGCTCGGGCAGGACCGCGGCCACCCCGAGCAGGGCGAGCGCCGCCGCCGCGAACGGCAGGGTCAGCGGGTCGGGCAGCCGCTGCACCCGGAAGTCGACCACGGCGAGCAGCACACCGAGGGGCGCGAGCAGCAGCCAGACGGCCAGTTCGGGCCGGGTGCCGGTCGCGAGGGCGAGCCCGGCGCACAGGAGAGCGGTGGTGAGGGAGACGAGGAGGGTGCCTGGCCCGTAGGGGGCGCCCTGCGACCGCGCGAGCCCGAGCCAGCCGCGCGCCGGGCCGGTGATCGTCCGGCCGTCCGGGCAGCTGTCCCGCCACGGCTCGCCCGGGTCGACGGCGAGGCGGTACGCCGGCCGCGGCACGAGCAGGCCGGCCGCCGCACCCCACAGAGCGGCGGCGACGGCCGTCCAGAGATCGAGATCCACGCGTTCCCCCAGGAAGAGTCGGTACGGCGACGGCGGGCGTCCCCGTCGCTCCGGGCCCGGTGCCCGCCGTGCCCGTGCCGGGCGGCCTCGCGACCGGTGCCGGGCCCGTCCGCCCCCGCCCGGCGACCGTACGACGGGTGCCGGGCCGCCCGTACGACGGGCTCCCCCGTTCGTCGTCCGGAGACGGTACGTCGCTCGCCGGGCCCCGCGGTCTCCGGTGCGCCTCCTGCCCGGGGTCCGTGACGGACGCGGGCAGGAGGCACGGCCCGGGTGTCGACGGGGTGGGGGTGTCGCGGGCGGGGCGCCGGATCACCCCACGGCTGCCCCGTCCGTCCGCCACGCGGGGAGCAGTTCGTCGAGGAGCGCCTCGGTGCGGGGCGGCAGGCCCCGCGCGCCGCTGCGGGTGACCAGGTCGGCGGCGAGCCGCTTCAACCGGTCGGTGTCGCCCGTGGCGTGGGTCGCGCGCAGCAGCTCGTTCCACAGACGCTCGTCGCGCGGCGCCGAGTTCATCGAGGCGTTCAGCGCCTCGATCGCCTTCTCCGCACGGTCCTTCTCCAGGTGGAACGCGGACAGCGCGAGCCCGATGTCCGCGACGAGCAGCGGCAGTTGGGCGTCGATGATCTCGTGCGTGAGCCAGCCGTAGCGGCCCTGCGGGCGGTCGGCGAGCAGCGGACCGCGGACCAGGACCAGCGCGTCGGTGAGCAACCGGCCGCGCACGACGCGACTGTCGACCCCCTTGCCCTGGGTCGCCTCGTGGTAGAGGGAGCGCAGCACGTCGAGGTCGGAGACGACGGACTTGGCGAGCGTGAGCCGCCCGGCCTCGTCGGTGCCGAGGCGGGCCGTCCCGTCGGGGTCGGCGCCGAGCCAGCCGCGCAGCCGCTCGACGAGGGCGTCACGCACGTCCTCGGTGACACCGCGCGGCCACAGCGCGGCGGACAGCACACGCGGGTGAACCCCTTCACGGTGCAGCAGGAGCAGCGCGAGGGCCTCGTGCAGCAGGGGGCTGCGTTCGCCGTCGGGCGTCTCCAGGCCGATGATCTCGTACGAGCCGACGAGCCGCGCGTAGACGGCGGGCCGCCCCTGTTCGCTGATGTCGACGAGGAACGGCGGGGTGGTCGTCGGCCCGTCGGGGTCGCGCTCCGGGTCGGCCTCGACGAACAGTTCCACCACCGCTCGCTGCTGGGCCACCGGCAGGAGCTGCGCGTCGAGTTCGAGACCGAGCAGCGGCGCGAGCAGTTTGCCCTCGCCGGTGATCTCCATCTCCCAGGCGGCGCCCGGCAGATCACCGCTCTCGGTTCCGACCAGGTAGCCGATGCCCAACCGACCCGCGTCGGCCGCGAGTTCGGCGAGCGTGACGGCGTCCTCGGCGGAGGGCTCGGTCGCGAGGAGGACGAGGTGCGGGGCCCAACGGGTGTGCTGGGCGGGCCCGGTCCGGCCGGTGAGGACGGAGTCGTGGCCGGCCGCACCCAGCGCGCCACGGCGCTGCCGGGTCTCCGCCTCCATGGTCTCCACGAGCGCCTCGACGTCGTCGAGGTGGCGCAGCCGGTTGGGGGCGAGCGGGGTGAGGTCCTCGCCGAAGCCGACGAGGGTGATCGTCATGCGGTCGGACCAGCCGTTGGTGGCCAACTCGGCCGCGACGGAGGCGAACACGCCCGCGCGGTCGGCCGCGCTGCCGCTCAGGGAGACGATGCCGGGCACGGCCTCCAGGTTGAGGAGCAGCCGCGAGTCGTCCATGGTGCCGAGGCTGACGAGGCCCGGGTACGGAGCGGCCGTGTCGACCTCCTCGTACTGCTCGGCGTCCGCGCGGGCCAGCATCCAGAACGTCTGGTCCTGCCCGAGCTGCCACGGCGTGGGCGGCTTGCCGGCGGGCTGGGCGAGCTGGAGGTGCAGGTCGCCGTTGCCGCCGAGCCAGGCCGCGTAGACGGTGGGCAGCGGGCGGGATTCGGCGGCGAGAGCGGTCGCGAGTCCGCGCAGAGAGAGGTCGAGCAGGCGGACGCCCTCGGGGTCGGCGCCGACGAGCAGCGCGTCCTGGGCGTCCGCGGCGGACCCGGTGGGAACCGGCGGCTCCATGCCGCGCCGTCCGCCGACCGCGCCGAGCGCGGACTGCCACAGGGCCTGGCGGCGGCGCCGTCCGAGCGCGCCGAGGAGGCCGGCGGCAAGGAGGGGCGCGCCGACGAGTGCCTCCGGCAGCCCGAAGGTGAACCCGCTGCCCTCGGCCCCCTGCGAGGCCTGCGCGGCTTCGGCGGGGACGGGTTCGCGCCGCTCCGCGCCGCCGGCCGCGTCCTCGCCGGCGGGCCGCTGCCGGGGCACGTGGATGTGCGCGGTGTCGCGGTCGCCCTGGTCGTTCTGCCGGTTGGCGGCGCCGCCCCGCTGCTGGTCGCCGGTCTTGGCGTAGTCGTTGATCTGCTGCTGGACCTGCTGGGAGACCTCGGGCGCCGCGTCGGGCATCTCGACGAGTTCGCCGCCGTGGGCGTCGCCGGGCATCTCCAGGATCCAGCCGGGCCGGATGAGGCTGGCCTCGGACAGCTTCGAACCGTCGGGCTGCGTACGGTCCTTGTTGAGCTGGTAGATCTCCTTGTACCGGCGCCCGTCGCCGAGGTGCCGCTGCGCGACCTCCCAGAGGGAGTCGTGGTGCCGCCCCTCGGGGGGCTGGATCCGGTAGTACTTCGTGTCGCCGTGCTCGGCGGCGCCGGCGCCGTCCGCGTGGGCCGCCGCGTCGGCCGCGTCGGCGGCCTGCTCCGCGAGCGCGGCGGCGGCGCTGGAGGCGGCCTGCTCCTGCTGCCCGAACAGTCCGGGGGTCTGCTGCGCGGCGGCCACGGAGCCGTGCTGGTTACCCTCCAGGCTCTGGCCGAGCTGTGAGAGGCCCGGCGTGAAGCTGGCGGCGGCCGCCCCGACGAGGAGCAGGGCCGCGACGAGCTGGCGGGCCAGCAACTGGCTGGGGCCCGCGCCCGGGACGCGGTTGGGCATCCCGACGCCCGACAGCGCGGCCTTCACCTCGACGAGCACGCAGGCGGTGAACTGCGCCCACGCGAACCACACGATGACCGTGAGCGCGTTGATGAACGTGCTGACGGAGATCTCCCGCTGGAGCCAGTCCATTTGGGGCGCTCCGTGCGGCAGCGGCCACCCCACGCTGACGGCGAGTGCGCCGGGCACCCCGACGAGCAGCACCAGCAGGGCGACGAACGCCCCGAGCGCCTTCACGAAGTCCCCGAACGTCCTGCGACGCCGGGGCAGGGGCTGCGGCGTCCGATTCCTCGGACTCGGCGAGGTGCCCGTCGAGCTGGAAGTGGTGCGTCGCGCCATGGCGGGTGTCCCGGGGTCGTGTGAGGAGGGGGTGAGGTCGGGGGGTGAACCGAGCCTACTGAGATCTTAAGGAGGGTGTCGAAGGCCGCCCAGGGGGCAGCACGAAGGAACCGCCCGATACACCACCTCCCGCCCGGTAAGCCCGAGTTGCACCCCTCACCTGCCCCCGCCCCGCACGGGACCTTCACACGCTCCCCACCGCCACGAACGGCGACCCGAACCCGGTGATCGCTTCGGTGACCTGGTGGATCTGCTGGATGGGCACGGCGGGTGGCTCGAAAGCCCGGTCGGCCCGACTCCCCCAGTCAGCATCTGCCGATCACGTAATCTGAGCGCCCGACCGGGCCCGCCTGCGCGCGCGTTGAGAGAGGCATGCCATGGCACTGAGGCATGACGTGACCGCGCGGCAGACGCGTCTGGCGGTCGAGCTGCGGAGGTTGCGCGAGGCGGCGGGTCTCACCTCGCGGGAGGCGGCCATCCTGCTCGGGGCGAACCCCGCGCAGATCAGCCAGATCGAGGCGGGCCTCGCCGGGGTGAGCGAGAAGCGGCTCCGCCGGCTCACGGCCCAGTACGCCTGCACGGACGAGGCGTTCGCCGACGCCCTGGCCGCCATGGCGACGGAGCGGATCCGGGGCTGGTGGGAGGAGTACCGGGGGCTGCTGCCCACGCCGTTCCTCGACCTCGCCGAGCTGGAACACCACGCCACGTTCCTCCGCGAGGTGCAGTTCCTCTACGTCCCCGGACCGCTCCAGACGGAGGACTACGCCCGGGCCGTCTTCGCCTACCGGGTTCCCGAACTCTCGTACGAGGACGTCGAGTTGCGTGTACGACACCGTATGCACCGCCGGGTGATCCTCGAAGGGCCGGCCCCGACGCCCTACGACGGTGTGGTCCACGAGGCGGCACTGCGCATCATGGTCGGGGACCGCGCCACCTCCCGGGCCCAGCTGACGCACCTCCTCGAACTCTCCGAGGCGCACCACGTCACCCTGAGCGTGATCCCCTTCGACCTGGAGGGGTTCGCCGGCGCCACCAGCGCCATGACGTACGCCGGAGGTCGCGTACCGAAGCTGGACACCGTCGTACGCGACGCGCCTCAGGGCGCCGCCTTCATCGACTCGGAAGCCCAACTCGACGCCTATCGAACGCTCTTCCGTAAAGTGGAGGCTGTTTCGCTGGGCGCCAAGCGGTCCCGCGACTTCATCCACCGGTTGGCGAAGGAGCTGTGAGGCACCGATGAACACCCCCCGCAACTGGCGGAAGTCGTCCTTCTCCGGCCCGGGCGACGGCGACTCCTGCGTCGAACTCGCCTCCACACCCAGCACCCTCCACCTCCGCGAGTCCGACGACCCCACCACGGTCCTCACCACGACCCCGGCACCCATCGGCCACCTCCTGGAGGCGATACGCACCGGATCGGTCACGGCACCGGGCGCGTAACAACCCCTCTACGAAGCCGCCATCGACGTTCCGACGAAAACGATCAGCGCGATACGTTCCTGCGTACGTGCTGATGCGGAAGTCGCAGGTGCTACGGGGGAACACGTGACCAACAGGCCGGCGGACTGGCACATACTCGACCTGGACCGGGACCCGACACCGGGCGATCCGCAGCGGGTGCGCAAACTCGCCGGCTCCCTGCACGACTTCGCCGACGACGTGGCGCACATCCTCCGGGACATCAAAGGCCTGGCGAACGAGGACGCGGTCCTGAAGTGGGCCGGGAAGACGGCTGACTCTTTCGCGTCGGAGTTCGAGGACGTCCCCGGCAAGCTGAAGAAGCTCAAGAAGTCCTACACGCTCGCGGGCGACGCGCTGGCGTCGTACTGGCCCGACCTGGACGACGCCCAGGAGAAGGCGGACAAGGCGCTGCGCGACGGCCGCAAGGCGCGGGACGAACTCGCCACCGCGCAGAGCGCGCTGACCGGCGCCGACGACTGGGTACGGACGGCTACGGCCAAGGCCGACTCGTACGACCCGGGCAGGAACCAGGGCAAGGACGTTCCGCCACCGGACGAGGCCGACGTCCGACGGGCGACACGCAACGCCCAGCACGCCAAGGAGCAGCAGACCGCCGCCCGGAAGAACGTCGACGACGCCCAGGGCCTGCTGGACGCGGCGAAGAAGCTCGCCGCCCATGCCAGGGGACTGCGCGAGGACGCCGCCCGCCGCACGGTGAAGAAGCTCCACGACGCCTCGGACGCCGGTATCCACAACCGGCACTGGTGGGAGGAGCCCGTCGACTGGGTCTCCGACCACTGGGACGAGATCGTCACGGTGTGCAAGTGGGTCGTGACGATCGTCGGCATCATCGTGATGATCGTGGGCGGCCCGCTCGGCTGGCTCGTCTTCGCGGCGGCCCTCATCGTCCTGGCCGACACGGTGAGAAAGATGCTCAACGGCCAGGCCGGCTGGGGCGACCTCATCTTCGCGGTCCTCGACTGCATCCCGGCGACCAAGGGCTTCACCAGCCTCGCCAAGATGGGAAAGCTCTGGAAGGCGGGCGGGCTGCGCGCACTGGGTGGCGGCGCGTTGAAGGGAATCGGGGGTGGCCTGAAAGGCCTGGCGAACAGCGCCCGAAATCTCGGCGGCTCCGCGCGCAATGTGTTCCGTGGATTCGACGGGTCCTGGCTCGGCAGGGTATCGGCGCGTGGATCCGGAAACCCGCTGCCGTCACCCGCGGAAATAAAGGACGCGCTTCGCAACCTCAATCCCCAGCTCTCCAAGAAGAGCTACACCTCCGAACAGGGCCACTACTACGCGACGCGTGTATTCCAGGGCGGCAGGACCGATGAGACGGTTCTGGCGGGCCACGGATTCCTCGAGGACGGGGCCGGCAGCTTCACCGTCCCGGAAGGGAGCAGCCTCTCCTTCTACGTGGATCACGGCGAGCGATTGCCGGGCCTCGACGGCCTGGCCGTGGAAGCAGGCGTATATCCCGGCAGCGCCCTCCACACGGCACATCCGGGCGACGTCATACCCAACTACACTCTCGCGGCCCCGGCACCGTCGATGGCAGGCAACTTCAGCGTCTTCGAGAATTCCACAACTGTCGCGGAACGGACGCGAATTGCCGACCTGCTGCAACCCGGTATGGGGAATGTACACTGGGCGGCATGTCGTGAAATCCTCTGAGAGAGAGACGCTCGATGGAGTACACCCACAGCGAAGGCCCTTGGGTCGAGACCGCCGTGAAGCTGGTCATTCGCAAATCGGACTTGGATGCCGATCTCGTCTCCAGGTCGATCCCTTTGAATCCGACGACTGTCCAACTTCCGGGAATCGACCCCCTGAATCCGGGTTCGATTCGGGACGGCCTGTGGATCGTCCAGATTCACGGCAGAATGCCGGGCGGAGTCAGCGACCAGCTCGGCACCTTGTTGAGCAAGGTGGAACCCCACTCTCACGTACTCTCTCAACTGGCCTCTCAGGGGTACGGGATCCATATCGACATCTCTGGATTCGTCGGCCGTGGAGCCACCTTCACGTTGCCCGCCGATGTCGTCCGGAGATCCGCGGCTCTCGGCCTGCCCGTGACCATCTCGACCAGCGTCAGCGATCGGTGAGACCTCCCATGGAACTGTTCGCCACCTGGGGCGCACCCCAGGCCGCCCTGCTCATCACAGGTCGAGACCTGGTCCCCGGAGAGATCACGGAAGAACTGGGCCTCACACCGGCCTTCTCCCGAGAGGCGACGGCCGGTGCCTCGTTCCGGCCCGGAGAGAGCTGCTGGGCTGTCCTGATCACCGGTGAAGCCGATCAGGGCTTCGACACCCCCATCGAGAAACTCGTCGAGCTGATCTCACCTGCTCTCGAGGCGATTCGAGGAGTTCAGCTGCGCGGACACGACGTCCGGATCGACCTCAGCGGTCATGTGCAACGAGGGTCTCGGACCTACCTCTCTCCGCGTGCGTTGAGCAGTCTCGCCCAGCTCGAACTGCCGGTTTCCCTGACGACGGACGCCGATCCGCCCACACGTTCCGAGGACCTCCTGGATTGGCTGCCCGCCCCCGACGGCTCGCACCGAGCCACGTGAAAGGACTCATCGCATGACCGCCACAGCCGCCGCCCTGCCGGTCGGCGTCTCTCTGTCCGTTCCGGAGTCATGGTGGGAGTTCGACATCCGCCCCGAGGGCAGGGACGCCACCGTTCGGGCGCTCGTGGACGACCGGGTGCGTGAGCTCCCGGAGCTCGCTCCCTACCGGTCGGACCTGGCCACCATGCTCCGCAGGATGGCCAAGGACGCGCACGACTCCGGGGCCGTGTACATGGGCTGCATGGCCGAGAACTTCGACGGTGTCCCCCTCTCGGCGACGATCACCGTGTCCGTCGTGGGGGCCAAGGACAAGCAGGGTACGGCGCTGTCCACCGACCTCCGGGCCATCGCGGACAGCCTCCGCACCATCACGCCTCGACGCGAAGGCGACGTCTGGCGCACGGTGACGACGGTCGAGATCCCCGAACTCGGCCTCGCGGCACGGACGTTCGGCGTCGAGGACGTGCCCGTCGCGCAGGGCGACACCCGTACCCTTCGTATGGTGTTGACCCAGACCTACATCCCCGTCCCGGGAACCAACGACCAGGTCGTTCTCGTCTCCGGTGCGAGCCCCGTGCTGGACCTGGCCGAGGCGTTCCACGACATTTTCGACGCGGTGACCAGCACCTTCCGCTTCGTCTGACCGAGACCTCAGGACCCAGGAGGGGGACCGACATGGGTGGTGGCGGCAAGAGTGACCTCGCGCTCCCGTTGAGCGAGCTGGAGGACTACGGCGGGCGGCTGCGGGACATCAAGAAGCGGCTGAACCACACCAAGAAGCTCTTCGAGAGCTACAAGGACGACCTCGGTGACGACACCGTCTACGACGCCCTGGACGACTTCGAGTCGGGCTGGGAGGACGGCCGGGAGGACATCGGCCAGGCTCTCGACGCCCTCGCCGAGATGTCCGACGCCGTGGTCCGCGAGTTCCGCAAACTCGACGACAAGCTGGCCAAGGACGTGAAGGACGGGGTGAAGACGGAGGACGGCGGGCAGAAGGGCGGGGGCGGCAAGTAGCCGTGGCCGAGCACGGTTTGGTCCGAGCGACCGCGAACCGGCACGGCCACGCCGCCTAGGCCCGGATCGTTCCCCGGCGATCGGCCTCGACCGAGGCCCCCGTCCGCGTCGTTCCCGGGCAGTCGGCCTCGACGGCCGCCTCAGCCCACCTCGTTCTCCGCCACCGCGCGCCCGTGCACCGTCACGTCGCCGCCGTAGAACAGGCCCGTGAACACCGGTGAGTAGGTCAACTGGACCTCGACCTCGACCTGTTCGGCGTCCGCGGCCACGCAGTGGGTGGAGCCGATGTCCCGGCCGGACATGCCCATCTCGCGGGCGAACGCCTTCACGCGGGCGTCGCAGTTCTGGGAGTTGATCGGGGCGGGGCCGTTCTGGTTGTCGTAGAGGGACTCGAGGTCGATGTCCTGGGCGGCGTAGCGGGCGGCCTGCTCGGCGATGTCGGCGGCGCGTTCCCGCTTGGAGATGGACATGCCGCCGTCGATGACGAACGCGGACAGGGACAGGAAGAGCAGCGCGAAGATGATGACCGCGCCGGCTCCCGAACCCCGGTCGTCCAGGCGGGCCCGGCGTGCCGCGACCCAGGCGTGGGCCCGTGCGCCCGGGCGGGGGGCGCGTACCGCACGTGCGACGTGCACGGCGTGCACTGCGGAGTTCAGCCTCATGCCGTCCTCCGGAACGGGTCGAGGGGTGAGCTGAAGCTGGACTTCAGGGTGGTCGGGACGTCGAGGCCGATCATCGCGAGGCCCCGGACCTCGCAGCTCACCTCGACCGAGAACAGCGTGTCCGGCTCGAACCCCGCGCTGGTCTGCGTCACCGTGACCGGCCCCGAGCAGATGTCCCCGAGGTCCGCCTCGGCCGCCTTGCGCGCCTCGGCCATCGCCGTCCCGTGGTCCTTCTGGATCGAGCCGGCCCGCGCCGCGTCCCGGGCCGCTCCGTCCAACGCACCGCGTCCGTCGACCAGTTGCCCGAACGCCACCAGCACCAGGATGAACAGGATCATCACGGGAGCGAGGATCACCACCTCGATGGTGGACAGGCCCCGGTCGCCACGGCGGCCGGACATCCGGTCGCGGAGAGCGGTCGGCGAGGGCTTCGGTACCGTCACGGGCCCTCATCCTCCACGAACCGTTCCACCGGGCCCGACGACTGCGCGTGCACCGTGAGGTCCAGGCCGGGGAACACTGTGGGGATCTTCGCCGTGATCTCGACGCCCACGGTGTCCGGGTCGGGCTGCAGCAGCTTGACGTCCGGGGACAGCACCAACTGCGGCCCGAGCTGCTGGATATAGCTGTCCACGACGTCCCGCGCGTCACCGCGCCACGCCCCGGGCTGCGCGTCCGCCGTCGCTCGGGCCTTGCGGGCACCCGCCTGCGCCGCCGCCTGCGCCACATGATCCGCGAAGAAGTACAGCGCGAACTGCACCGTCGCGAAGATCATGAAGAAGAGCACCGGGGTGAGCAGCACGAACTCGATCGCGGTCATGCCGGAGTCGCCGCGGGCGGAGGCTGCCTCCACCCTGCGGCGCACCCAGCGACGTACCCCTTGACGTGCGCGCACCCGAATCCCCGTCTACGTCGCGTTCAGCAGGTCTTGCCCGCGTCGGCACCCTTGATGCAGTCGCCGACCTTGTTGGCGCCGTCGCTCAGCGCGGCGTTGATGATCGCGGCGACCACGCCGACGATGGCGACGACGACCGCGGAGATGATGACCCACTCGACCGCGGACGCACCCCGGTCGAGTTCGCCGGAGCGGGCACGCTGCACCCGGCCCTGGAGGAAGGTGATCAGGAAGTCCACCCCCGGGATCCCGGTGTTGAAGTTCCGTCCGTTCATGGTGAGTTGTCCTCTCGAAGTTGTATCGGTGGTCGGCTTGCGACGCGGTGGGACGCTTTTCGGTACCGCGGACGTTCGGACGCTCGACGTTCAGACCTGGAACACGCGCATCGCCGCCGGGAAGATCAGGAAGACCAGGAAGCCCGCACACAGCAGGAGTTGGGCCACGAGCATCGACTGGGACTTCTCGCCCGCGCTGCCCTCGATCTCGGAGAGTTCGCGGTGCCGCATCGTCTCGGCGCGCGAGGCGAGCGACTCGCGCACCTTGGCGCCGTCGTCCGCGACGAGTGCCAGCGAGGCCGACAGGTCCTTCAGCTCCTCGACGCCGAGTTCCTCACCGAGCGAACCGAGCGCCTGCCACTGGCTGATGCCGGTGATCCGGGCGTCGGCGAGCGCGTTGCGGATGCGCTGCGTGGCCCAGCCGTCGGAGATCTCGGCCGCGGCCATCAGCGCCTCGGGCAGACCCCGGCCGCCCGCCAGGCTCATCGACACGAGGTCCAGGTACGCGCCGATCACGCGCCGCAGGTCACGCCGCCTGTCCACCGCGTCCCGCCGCACCTCCAGGTCGGGCAGGAAGAAGAAGATGACCGCGAAGAGCAGCGCCAGCCAGACCGGGATGATCGGGCTCCTGCCGAAGCCGAGCGTCCACACGACCGCGAACAGCAGCGGCCCGAAGAACACGCCGGCCGCGGCCAGCAGCACCTTCGTCGCGAGGAACCTCTCCCAACTCCGGTCCAGGACAGCCAGGTCGGCACGCAGCGAACGCTGCTCCCAGCCCTGCTGAAGATAGAAGTCGGAGACTCGCGTGCCCACTTGGGCGCGTAGCCCGGCGAGCCGTCCGGTGTCCTGCCGCCCGTGGTGCGCGGACTCGTACGCCGCCCCGCGGGCCCGCATCGCGTCGATGCGGGCGACCTGGGCGACGGCGCTGCGCCGCGACGGCATGAGGGCGCGGACGAGGGCGTAGACGCCCAGTCCGAGCACGGCACCGATCACGATCGGCATGGTCAGGTTCATCGGCGTACCGCCTCATCCCCAGGAACCGGCGTACGGGGGCGTACGAACTGCACGGATGCTTCGTCGCGCACCAGGAACCGCTCGGGCGTCTCGATGGTGGACAGCTTGCGCAGCCACCAGAATCCGAGGGCGAACAGGCCGCAGACGCAGGCGAGCACGAGCTGGCCGACCGCGGTGCCGTACGGCTCGACGAAGTCACGGTTGAAGATCGACAGGCCGAGGACGAAGGCGATGGACACCGCGACGACGATCTGCACGGACCGCCGTGTCGAGGCGCGCTGGGCCATCACGCGCTGACGCATGTCGACCTCCTCGCGCGCGGACTTGGCGAGGGCGCCGAGCACCTGCCGGAGCCCCGGGCCGCGCAGCTTCGCGTTGAGGATGAGCGCGGCGACGATGATGTCCGCGGACGCGTCGTCGATCTCGTCGGCGAGCTGCTGGAGCGCCTCGGGCAGCGGGGTGCGCGAGCGCAGCCGGTCGACCAGGGCGTCGAGGTGCGGCCGCAGGACCGGGGCGGAGGCGCGTGCCGATGCGGGGATGGCCTGTTCCAGGCCGACGGCGCCCGCGATGGTGTCGCGCAGCGACTCGGTCCAGGAGGCGAGGGCCTCCACGCGGCGCATCGCGGACCGCTCCTCCGAGGCGCCGCCGAAGAGCTTGTCCCAGAAGAAGACGAGGATGCCGGCGGCGATTCCGGCGACGGCCCAGCGCGTGAGGAGGAGGACGACGAGCCCGGCGATCGCCGCGATCGAACCGCGCTGACCGACGAACCGGATCAGCTCGTTGGCCCGTTCGGTCGCCTTCTGCTTCTCGTGCTCCGGCTTGGCCGGAAGTCCGCGGACGGCGACGGCGAACAGCGCGAGGCCGCCGCCGACGGCCACTCCGCAGCCGAGCGCGTACAGCATGGTCGTGGAGAACAGACCGCCCATGGAACCGAGCGAGTCGAGCGCCGCGAGGGACGTCATGTCCTTGCTCCCGGTCGTCGTGACGGGCGTTGCGACGGACGTGGCGATGGTGGTCGTGAGGTCGGTCGTGAGGGTCATCGTCGTCACCAATTCCCGCTGCCGGGCAGCCGGTAGCCCTGCGCGATGAGCTCGTCGAGGCAGGCGATGGGCGCGTGCGGGACGATCCGGCCGTCGGGTGCCTCGGCGAACACCTCGCTGGACAGCACCCGTCCGTCGACGCCGTTGACCTCGCGCACGGAGGTCACCATGCGCTGGAGCCGGCCGCCGGACTCGTACTCGTTGCGGCGCTGGATGAAGACGACGAAGTTCACCGCGCCCGCGATGAGCATCTGGCTCGCCTCGATGGGCAGACGTTCGGTCGCCTGGAGCGCGTACGTGGAGATGCGGTTGAAGACCTCGCTGGAGCTGTTCGCGTGGATCGTGGAGAGCGAGCCGTCGTTGCCCTGCGACATCGCGTTCAGCATCGTCACGATCTCGTCGCCGAGGACCTCGCCGACGATGACGCGGGAGGGGTTCATACGGAGCGAGCGGCGCACCAACTCGGCCATGGTGATGGCGCCCTGGCCTTCCGAGTTGGGCAGCCGCTCTTCGAAGGCCACCACGTTCGGGTGCAGGTCGGCGAAGGTGTCGAGGCCGAGTTCCAGGGCGCGTTCGACGGTGATGAGGCGCTCGTGCGGCGGGATCTCGTTGGCGAGGGCGCGCAGCAGCGTCGTCTTGCCCGCGTTGGTCGCGCCCGCGATCATGATGTTCTTGCGGGCGCGGACGGCGCAGGCGAGGAAGTGCGCGACCTCGGGAGCCAGCGTGCCGTTGCCCACCAGGTCGGACATGAAGACCTTGCCCATCCGGGCGCGACGGATCGACAGGGCGGGCCTGCGGGTGACGTCCATGACGGCGGAGAGCCGGGAGCCGTCCGGGAGCCGCAGGTCGAGCTGGGGGTTGGCGGAGTCGAAGGGCCGGGACGACAGGCCCGAGTAGGCGCCGAGGATCTGGATCAGCTCGATCAGTTCCTCGTCGTTCTCCGCGACCGGGTCGCCCGTGGCCTCCCGGCCGTCGGCGTATCCGATGAAGACCTGGTCGTAGCCGTTGATGTCGATGTTCTCGACGTCCGTGTCGTCGAGCAGCGGCTGCAGACGGCCGACGCCGAACAGCGCGGCGTGCACGGCGGCCGCGTACTGCTCCTCGGTCTCGGCGTCGAGCGGGGTGCGGCCGAGGTTGATCTCGGTGCGGGCGTGGTCCTCGAGTATCTGGGCGATGACGGCGCGCGCGTAGTGCCGCTCGTCCTCGTTGGACATCGGTGTGACGCCGCGGACCTGGTCCTCGCGCCGCTGATCGGCGATGCGGTCACCGGCGTCCTGCCGGAACCGCTTGACGAGCTGGTGGTCGACCGCGGTCATCGCCCGGCTCCGGCGGCGGGCTGCCCGTGCGGCCCGGCGGATCCGTGCGGACCGTGCGAGCCGTGGGGTCCTTCGGCGGGTACGGACCAGGCGGCGCCGTACTGCTGGTAGAGGTCCGCGGTGACCTTGCGGGCGGAGCGGATGAGCAGCGACTTGTCGAGGCGTCCGCGCCGCCGTCCGGCCAACTGCTCGGCTCCGGCGGGGTCGTCGGCGAGGGTGCCGACGACGCGCGCACCGGTCTGCGCGGCCACGAGCATGTCGTTGACCTGGTGGACGAGCTTGGCGGAGTCGCTCGGGTCGGCGATGAGGACGACACCGATGAGCGGGGTGGCCATGCTCGCGGCGCCGCGCGGACCACCGTGCAGCTTGGCGGAGAGGGCGGTCGCGCGGTCGCGGACGCGCGCGATGGCCTCGGGCTCGGTGCGGGAGAGCAGGAGCACCAGGGCGGCGTGCGGGAAGAGTTCGACGGCCGGAGTGTCTCCGCTGATCCGACCGCAGTCGGCGATGACGTCGGCGGGCGCGTTCGGGGAGTCGGCGAGGTGGGCGAAGGCGCGTCCGAGGGTGGGCCAGAGCCCGGCGAGCCCGGCCGCCTGCTCGGCCATGCCGAGGCCGACGAGGACTTCAAGTCCGCCGCTCAACGGCTGTACGTGATCCCAGAGTTGGTCGGGCACGAGGCCGCGGCGCGCGGTGGCCGCTATCGACAGCATGCCGGTGTTGGGGTTCAGGGGGCCGCCGTGGGCCGCCGCGCTGCGGTACACGAGGTCGCCGCCGGCCGGGTCGGTCTCGGCGAGCAGGACGCGGCGGGGCCAGACCGCGGAGAGCGCCACCGCGGCGGTGGTGACTCCGGGGGAGCCCTTGTCTGCGGCGAGGGCGATGAGCGCCATGACTGTCTACTCACTCGCCTCTAGTTGCCGGGAACGAGGACGAGGGCGACCTTGCCGGCCGAGGAGGCCTGGGCGACAGCCGCGGCGTCCCCGATGTCCACGAGGAGCGTGACCGGGAGATTGGTGCTGCTTATCGTCGCGTCCGAACTCGTCTTCACGGCGAGGACCTTGGCCTTCTCGACGATCGGACCGTCGTCCGCGCCGGACGAGCTCGATCCGGTGGCGCCGGCCGAACTCCGGCTGCTGGAGGTGTCGTCACCGACCCGGTAGACGGCGACGGTGTCACCGGTCTTGATGTCCGTCGGGTACTGCCCCTCCTTGAGGGAGACACCCACGGATGCCTTGCCGTCAGGAACGGTCGCGCCGTTGGAGAACATCTCCCCGATGACAAGGGTCCCGGCGTAGATGGTCGACTTCGCCTTGAGCTTCTTGAGCGTGCCAAGCTGTTTCCACTTGACGTAGTTGATGCCGGCGTCGTCCGCGACCAGCACCGAGTCCACGTGGTTGCCCACGGAGTCGCCGGCCTGGATGTCGCTCGTCACCTTCACGACCTCGACGCGGTCGCCGGCCCGCAGCACCAGCATGGTGGCACCGAGGGCGCCGACGAGGATGAGGAGGACGGCGAGTGCGGCCAGCGCGGGTTTGCGCTCGCGAGGCGGCGTGGGAAGACGGTCGCCCATCACCGGGTGAGCCGACGAGGCGGAACGGTTGTTGCCCGCCCCCGTACGCTCTTGGATCTTCACGCAACCGCTCCCCGTACACCCAAGAAAATGTCTGTCAATTCACGTGCCAAACTAGACACTTCGCCCCCGTGCCCCTTTACGGGACGTACCGCCCGACCTGGCCTGATAGCCAACGCTGGAGCGAGTGTCAGGCCATGGCACCGTATCAGCCGCACATAAGCCCCTCAAGGCGCGTCAAGACACCCGAAGCGCAACCGACTCGACGTTACCGACGCGCAACCAGAGCCCCACGGTTCCCTGTTGGCCCCGGCGATCGAACCCCTCTCCGACCTGTGCGCCAGCGAATCCGCCCCCGCCCTCCCCGGCCCCTCTCGTCACGGACCGTGCACGAGGCCTGCACGAGGTGCTCACGGGTGGGGTGGGAGGGGTGGGCGGTTTCAGCCACACGGGGGATCTGCCGCCGCGAAGACAGGGCTACGGACGGCAGTGACGGACTGCTGTGACCGACTTGGCCGGAGTCCGTCCACGACGTCAGAATCCCCAAGGATGGGGTCAGAACCCCCAAGGATGGGGATGGACCGGCAGCGACGGGTCCTCCGACCAGACGAGCCGGGATTCGACCTCGTCGCCGAGGAGTTCGGTGAGGAGGCCGACGGCCCAACCGTTCCAGTAGATGCCGCCCCGGTACTCGGGCACGCGGAACGCCGCGAGGTGGGAGGGGAGCGCCTCCGGGCGGAAGACCGCCTTCGTGATCTCGCCGGTGGTCTTCTTCGGCCGGGACGACCTGCGGGTGTCCAAGCAGTCGACGATCCTCTCCACGAGATAGAGGACGTAGTCGTCCGGCCCGGAGGAATCGGCGAGTACCGCCCCGTCGGTGGCGACCGGCACGAAGCGGCCCGCTTCCGCGAGGTCGTCGGCGAGGAGGCCGGCGACCCGCCCGCTCAGGACGGGGGCGCCCGGATATCCGCTCGGGAACTCGCTGCTGCGCCACTCGGGATTGCCGTCCCACGTGCCGTCGAACGAGGTCGGAAGATCGGAGTCGGCCCCCGTGATCTGCCAGCGGATGAGTTTCCTCAGCGAACTGCCCAGGAGCAGCGTCCTGAACTCGCCCATGCGCGGCAGCAGGCGGTACACGGAGCGTGGGTTCGGGGTGGTGTCGGTCATTTACGGTGCCGTCCAGACTGCCGTCGGTGAAGGTACGCCGGTCGAGAGCTCTCCCTCGACCTCCCGGCCAATGGTGCGCAGTTCCCGCCGGAGTTCCGTGCGAATGGCCCGCACGCCGAAGCCGCGCGCCGTCCTGTCCTGCACCACTTGGTCCAGTCGCTGGTTCACGCGCTGCAGGAAGGGTTCGCGGTGGGTGAAGTTGTGTGGGCTGGGGTGTCCGAGCGGGATGCCGTTCGCGGCATCGTTGACGTCGACGCCGTACCGATCCAGCAAGGCACGGCTTCTGGCTCCCGGCACCCAGTGGCCCGCGCTGCCTCCGGACGGAACGAGGTGGGCGGCCGCCTGCCCCCGGCTGACCGGACGCCCCTCGCGCCGCATGTTCCTGCGCAGCCGCCTGGCGTTCTGCCGACAGCTCAGCAGACCGAGGTAGTCGATCCACAGCAGCGGGTCGAGAACGTAGCCGCGGGGGTTGGGTCCGGCGTCCATGCCCAGCGGGTCCGGGCTGAGATACGTCGCGGTGGCGGGGTCGTAGTGCCGGAAGTAGTTGTAGTGGAGCTCGGTCTCGGAGTCGTAGTACTGGCCGGGGAAGCGCAGTGGTGTCCCGGTCCCGGAATCCTCGCCCGACGTGCTCAGCCCCCAGATCGTCGCGGAGGACGTCCAGTCGACCGCGCCGCCCTCCGAGACGAGCTCGGTCGGCGTACCGACCAGGTCGGTGACAATGGCGTGGAAGCGTTCGTCGACGCGCTGCTGCTGGTCGTCGGCTGTGGCACGGCGTTCCGTCTGGGCGAGCGGCCGAACACCGTCCCTGTCCCAGGTCAGGGTGACCTCTTCCACTCCGCCGGCCGTCCTGGTGGTCTGCTCAACGAGGTGAGGGCCGTCCCACGTGAAGACCGTCTCCTCCATGACGGTCGTCCCGTCCCGGCCCAGGCGCCGCTTCGCGACCCTGCGGCCCATCGGGTCGTAGAGGTAGCGCCAGACCGTTCCGTCGGGGGTGATCACCGAGGTCAGGCAGTCCTCGGCGTCCCAGGTGTAGCGCCAAAGATCGGGTTTGCGGGACAGTCGGGCCCTGCGCCGCAGGACGACCCGGCCCGCGGCGTCGTACTCGTAGTGGACGGAGCCGGCCCGTGTGACGCGATTGCCCGCATAGGCGCGGTCACCGCGCGCACCGGGGTCCGGGCGCGCGTCCGGCCACTCGGCCCGCGTCTGGTTGCCGACCTCGTCGTAGGCGTAGGACTCGGTCCAGTTCGCGGCGCGCACGCCAGTCACCCGTCCCGCACCGTCCACGTCGAAGGTGCGCCGGCCCCGCAAGGAGTCGTCCAGCGAGGCAACGCTGCCGTCGGCCCGGTACGAGAAGACTTCCCGCTTCAGGGACCTGCTCCCCGCCTTCAGCGTGCGGCCGGTGAGGCGGTCGTCGGTGTCCCACGTCTGGGTGAGGTGGATTCCGTCGTCACCCCCGACGCGGCGGGCCACCTCCCGGCCGAGCGGGTCGTACGCGGACGCGAGGTGGCGACCACCGGTGTTGAGCAGCGTGCGGTTACCCGTGGCGTCGTAGGCGTACAGCGCGGTGGCACCGGTGGGTGTGGTCCGCCGGACGGGGCGGCCGAGCTCGTCGTATGCCGTTGTCAGCGCGCGACCGTCGACCTCCTGCCCGGTGAGCCGGCCGGTCGCGTCGTACGCGAAGGCAAGGGTGGCGTCGGGGCCGGTGGCCCGCAGAAGACGGCCGTTCACGTCGTGCGCGAAGACCGTCGTCCTCCCGTCGACCGTCTTCCCGGTCGTGTTGCCGACGAGGTCGTAGGCGTAAGCGGTCTCCTGCCCCAACGGGTTTCTGACAGAGAGCAGTTGACCGGCGGGATCGTACGTGTAGCGCAGGGTCCGGTCGTCGAAGTCCGTCTCCGTCGCGAGGTTACCGGCGGCGTCGTAGACGTACTCCCAGGCCAGCCCGCGCGGATCGGCGACCCGGGTTAGCCGCAGTTCGGTGTCGTGGGTGAACGCGTGGCGGACGCCGTCGGAAGTGGTCCGCGTCTTCATCAGATCGAAGGCACCGTAGGTGTAACGGGTCACCCGGCCGAGGACGTCGGTGTGCGTGAGGCAATTGCCTTCGCCGTCGTACGTCCAGGATTCGGTGCTCCCGTCCGGGTCGGTACGCCAGGCCTCGTACCCCTCCACGGTCCAGCCGAAGGACGTGGTCGCGCCCAGCGGATCGGTGAGCGCGATGTGCCGGCCGAAGCCGTCGTACTCGACCCGCGTCTCCGCCCCGAGCGCGTCGACCACGGAAAGGGGCTGGCCCGCCGCGTTGTTGACGTACCTCTGGACCGCGCCCAGCGGATCGGTGAGCGTGGCGAGGGCTCCGGTCGCATCGTGCGTGAAGGCGGCGACAGCACCCGAGGGGTCCGTCAACGAGACGCAGTTGCCCCGCTCGTCCCACTCCTGCCGCGTCACCGTCCCGTCGTAACCGGTCGTCCGCACGGGAAGGTTGAGATCGTTGAACACGGTCGATGATGTGGATCCGTCCGGCAGGGTCACGGATGTGAGGTTCCCCGCGTTGTCCCAGTCCAGCCTCAGCGTGCGGCCCAAGGGGTCGGTGCGTGACACCAGCTGATCCCGGTGGTTCCACTCCTGGACCGTAGTACCCCCCAGGGGCCCGGTCTCGGCGATCAGCTGGTAGGCGTCGTTGAACTCGTACGTGGTGACGTGACCGAGTGAGTCGACAACCGTGGTGCTGCGCGCAGCGTCGTCGTACCTGAACGTGTAGTCCAGGACGCCGTCCACTCCGCGTCCGGCCACGCACCGGCCGGCCTCGTCGTAGACGAAGCGGTACCAGATCCCGTTCCGGTCCTCCCAGCCCGTCACCCGGTGCTGATCGTCGTAGTTGAAGCACAACGGAAGACCGGAGGAGTTCCGGACCTCCGCCAGGTCGCCCCGCTCGTCGTAAGCATAGCGAACCAGCACGGGCCGCTCGGGATGGCTGTTCAGCGCCAGCTCGACGATGCGCCCGCCCTCGCACGTCACACCGATGCGGTAACCACCGTGATGGACGATCTCGGCCGGGGTGCCGTCGACGGCGTACGAGACCTCGATGGCGTTGCCGTTCCGGTCTGCGATCCGGGCAAGGGCCAGTTCGGACGGCGACCGGTCGGGCAGCGCCCGGAAAAGTAGTGTGTGCCCCGTCTCGGGCCGGTAAACGGCCAGGTCCCCACCGTCCCAGCCCAACGGCCAGTACGGGCCCTCCACCGGCAGAACCGGCACGTCGGGTTCCGGCACGGGATACGTGAGAACCATGCCGTCGTCGACGATGAACCGGGCGCCCGTGGCGTCGAGCAGCAGACGCTGGTCGAGCGTCGACGTCCAGCCGCGCCCGAGCAGGCGGCCGCTGTGGACCCCGGTGCGGTGGTGGCGCTCGAACAGCAAGGGCATCATGCCGTCCAGCGAGACATCACTCGCCGACATCACCATCTGCCCGGTGGCCACGTCGATCGGATCGCCGCGGGTCACGAGCTTCTTCATCTGCCGACCGAGATTCTTCATCTTCGGGCCGAGACCTCGGAGACTCATGGCCATGCCCTTGAGGCCGGTCTTGCCGAAGCCCTTGAGCCCCTTGGCAAGCTTGCCGAAGCTCGTGATCCCCTTGCCGCCGGGTATGCAGTCCAGCGCAGCGAAGGCCACATCCCATAGGGACGCCTGCCCTTTCGCATACTTGTTGAGGGTGTCCGCCAGGACGACGAGCGCCGCGACCAGCACGATCGCACCGAGGATCGGCCCCCCGACGATCATCGCGATGATCCCCAACACCGCGACCACGACCTTGCACACCGCGACGATGGTGTCCCAGTTGTCGGAGAACCAGTCCCCGACCTCCTCCCACCACTTCCGGTTGTGGATCCCCGCATCCGA
>NZ_JBEZHO010000040.1:0-79076 GCF_040650615.1 Streptomyces sp. NPDC048643 | reverse complement strand
GCCTCGCCGGGGGCGTCCTTCGCCAGGTCGGCGGGGCGCGGCCAGCGGGCCAGCCACTGTTCGTACACCGGCAGCACGCGGTCGGCTCGGGCCGATGGCACCCCCGTGGCGCGTGGGATCCGGGTGGCGGACGATCGGCCTCCGGTCAGTGCGTGATCTTGACGGAGTCGCCGCCGTCGAGCTGGCTCGCCACCGTGAACGGAGTGTTGTCCGAGACGTCGGTGCACAGCCAGTACGTGGAGTCGTTGACGCTGTGACTGCCGTCGGAGGCCCAGACGTAGCCCTTGCTGCAGGTGTGCCAGACACCGCTGGAGTTGCGCAGCCGGCCGGCGTAGTAGTCCCCGTACGGGGAGGTCGAGTCGTCCGAGTAGGTGAGGTTGAGGTCGCCACAGCTGCTCGTGGCGGACTTGTTGCGGATGGTTCCGACGCCCTGGTTGCCCCCGGTGGTGAGCGTCGAGGTCACGCAGGCCTGCGGAGCGGCGGAGGCCGCGGGAGCGAACGTCAGACAGGTCGCTGCGGAGACGAGGGCGAACGCGCCGGCGGCAATGGCTCTGGTCATGCTTCCCCTTTTTCGGTCTTCCGGTCTTCGGCCGTGCCCAACGCGTGGGCAGGACCGCGGTTCCGGACGGGCGGTGACGCCACGTCCGGGTGCACGCCGCAGACGCTCGCAGAGCGGGCCCGTGCGGACCACGGCCTTCGACCGTCCTCGAAAGTGCCCGGCCAGGCGGCGGATGCCCTTGCTCCAGCGGTGTCCGTGCGACCTGTGGTCCCGGTGGGACCACAGGGACACGCTTCGCCTGCCGCGGACGCTGTCATGACCGAAAGTCGACGCTTGTGGCCGACGAGCCTCCCGGTACCGCCGTGGTCCGGCGGAGGACCGCCGCCCCCAGCGGAGTGAGCGTGTGGAGCACGATGTTGTGCCACCGCCGGCTGGTGATGAGACCCGCGTCGCGCAGCACGGTGGTGTGGTGCGTGGCGGTGGAGGGCGAGACCCCGAGGAAGCGGGCCAGTTCCGAGGTGGTGGCGCCGACGGCCAGGGACCGCAGCGCGGCCGCGCGGGTCCCGCCCAGCAGTGCGGCGAGAGGAGCGTCCGCGGCCGGGGCGGCGGCGGGCGGCCGGGAGTTGTTCAGGGGGTAGACCAGCACCGGAGGCAGGGCGCCGTCGGCCATCGAGATCGGTAACTGCCAGCAGAAGTAGGACGGGACGAGGCGCAGACCGCGGCCGCCGAGATACAGGTCCCGGTCCTCCACGTAGTCGACGTGCAGCACCGGGGAGTGCCAGCGCATGACCGGCGACAGTCCGGCGAGCAGCCCGTCGATGCCGGAGTCGAGGGTCCGGCGTGCCCACAGTGCGCGCTCCCCGGCGATGGCCGCGCAGATGCGGTCGTGGTGGGGCGCGATGACCGCGTCGTGGTAGGCGCGCAAGGCTCTGGCGAGTTCCTCACGGGTGCCGCGCTCCACCAGCCGGGGAGCCCAGGACGGGGCTCCGCCGAGCCGGTCGAGCCTGCTCACCTCGTGGGCGACGCGGGCGGGCGGCGTGTCGACGATCGCGGCCAGTCCCCTGTCCAGCCCGTCGGCGGCCTCGTACGGGGTGAGGCAGTCGGGGAAGTACGACGCGCGGGGCAGGACCGGGATGAGCAGCCGGCGGACCGCCGCGCCGAGTCCGGTGCCCGCGAGCGTGTCCCGGGTGGTGCGGTACCAGTCCGCGTACGCCCACCGTCCGCGCGTGGTCTGGAGCCGGTGCAGGCTGCAGGCGATCTCCCAGAGCGGATCGGGCGTGCCCGCCACCCGGATACGGGTGAGGTCCTCGGGCGTGAAGTGGATGCGCAGCACGGAATCCGCCCCCGAATCGACTGTCGTCCGGCTCAGGGGCGACGTGGGCGTCTTCCGTCACGAAGGATCAGAACCTCCGCGATCCACCCGGATCCCCCTCAGAAGTCCTGATGCCCCGTACGACCCCTCGGGGGGCGAGAGGGTTGTACGGACTTCCGCACCGCGAACTTCCTTGCACCGTATGCCACTTGGCGCCGGCGAGAGGATCGGGAAGCGCCGCCGGGAAGGCTCACACCCAGGGGACGGTGGCCCGCAGCTCTCTCACCAGGGCCCGCACGACGGCGGTCGCGGCCAGTTCGGAGGTGGTGACATAGCCGACCCGGCGTGTCGGACGCTGCGGGCCGAGATCGGTGATCCCGACGGAGTCCGGTGCTCCGACGAGGGAGAGCGCGGGCATGATCGCCATTCCGTGCCCTCCGGCCACCAGGGAGAGCACCGCTCCGTCGTCCTCGGCCTCGACGGTCGCCCTCGGGATCCAGTCCTGCGCGGCCCACCAGTCGCGGGTGTACGAGCCGCAGTTCTCGGCCCAGTCGACCAGCGGCAGTGAGCGCGGGGAACCGTGACCCGTCGCGTGCACCAGGGCGTACGGCTCTTCGAGGAGTTCCCGCGCGACAAGACCCGGTGGGAGCGGAACGGAGCCGCCCAGTGTGGCGATGGCCATGTCGGCCTTCCCGTCGGCGACTTCGCCCGCGGTGCCGCGCCCCAGCTCGCGTACGATCCGCACCCGCGGCTCGATCCCGGGGTGTCGGGCGCGCAGCCTCCCCAGGACCTCCGGCAGCAGGTGGAGTGCCGCGCTGCGGAACGCCGCGATCCGCAGCTCCCCCCGCGCGGCGTCGGGCCGGGCCGCCTCGCGCGCCTCGGTGGTCAGGACGTCCAGCAGGCGCAGGACCCGGCGGGCGTGTGCGACGGCCCTCTCGCCGGCGGGGGTGGGGCGGGCTCCGGCGCGGCCGCGTTCGAAGAGGACGGCACCGATCTTGCGCTCGCTGCCACGCACCGAGTGGGAGACGGCGGACTGGGTCGTGCCGAGTGTGCCGGCGGCGGCCGAGAAGGCGCCGGTGTCCGCGACCGCCACCAGGACGCGCAGTTCCTGCGGGAGGAGATCGGAGTCGGTCGTGCGGGCCACGGGGCGCTCACCTCACGTATGAGAACTGCTCATGGAACGGTGCGTCGCATGAGCCCAACGGGCTGCCCGCGAGGCGCATTCCCGCCCTACGGTCCGGTCATGAACGAGACCGCGCTCACCGTGCACCAGACCGCCCGCCCCCACGGCTTTCCCACCGCCGGGCACTTCACCCTCGTCGAGTCGCCGCTTCCCGCCCCCGGCGCCGGCAGCGCGCTCGTGGAGAACCTCTACTGGTCCGTCGACCCGTACCACCGCGAGATGATGGACGACGTGCCCGGCGGCTTCGCCCTCGACGCGCCGCTGGAGGGCCGCGCCCTCGGGCGGGTGATCGCCTCGCGCACTCCCCTGCTGACCGAGGGCGAGATCGTGTTCCACCGGCAGGGCTGGCGCACCCACGCGGTCGTCACCCCCGAAGAGGTCCGGCGGCTGCCCCGCTTCGACGGGGTTCCACCGACCGCGTACTTGAGCACCCTCGGCGGCACCGGCCTGACCGCCTACGTGGCCCTGACCCGGATCGCGCGGCTGCGAGAAGGAGAGGACCTGTTCGTGTCGGCCGCCGCGGGCGGGGTCGGCACGGCGACCGGACGGTTCGCCCGGCTGCTGGGCGTCGGACGGCTCGTGGGCAGTGCGGGCTCGGCGGCGAAGGCCGCCCACCTCACGAAGGAGGTGGGCTTCGACGCGGCCTTCGACTATCACGACGGGCCCGCGGCGGTCCTGCTCGGCGAGGCCGCACCGGGCGGCATCGACGTGTTCGTCGACAACGTCGGCGGCGAGCAACTGGCCGCGGCGGTGGGCGCGCTGCGCACGTACGGGCGCATCGTCCGCGTCGGCACGATCAGCCAGTACAACACCCCCGACGCGCCGCCCCCGCGCTTCGACTACGCGGACATCGTGGAGAGGAGCATCCGCATGGAGGGCTTCCTGGTCAGCAACTATCGAGATCTGCAGGAGGAGTTGTACGAGTTCGCGGTGCCGCATCTGCAGAGCGGCCGGCTCGCTCCGGACGAGACGGTCGTCGACGGGTTCGAGAACATCGTGGACGCGTTCCTGGGCATGCTGCGCGGGGCGAACACCGGCAAGATCATCGTGCGGGACCGCACGCAGGTCCCGTCCCCGAACCGACCCCACGGCTCGCGCGGCCCTGGGTCCCGGTGTCGGGTCAGGACCCCCAGCGGTCGCGCAGCTCGCGCTTGAGGATCTTCCCGCTGGCGTTGCGGGGCAGCTCGTCCACGAAGAGGACCCGCTTGGGCGCCTTGAAGTGCGGGAGCTTCTCCCGTGCGTGGGCGATGAGTTCGGCCTCGGTGACCTCGCCACGCGGGACGACGACCGCGGTGACGGCCTCGATCCAGCGCTCGTCGGGGAGCCCGATCACCGCGACCTCGGCGACCTGCTCATGGGTGTACAGGGCGTCCTCGACCTGGCGTGAGGCGACCAGGACGCCACCGGAGTTGATGACGTCCTTCACCCGGTCCACGACGGTGAAGTAGCCGTCGGCGTCGCGCACCGCGAGGTCGCCCGAGTGGAACCAGCCGTCGCGGAACGCGTCGGCCGTCTCCTCGGGCTTGTCCCAGTAGCCGTCGCACAACTGCGGTGAACGGTAGACGACTTCACCGGGGGTCCCGTCCGCTACGTCCTTGCCGTTCTCGTCGACCACCCGCGCGTCCACGAACAGGACCGGACGTCCGCAGGAGTCCATCCGGCCCTTGTGCTCGTCGGGGGCGAGGACGGTGGCGAGGGGGCCGATCTCGCTCTGCCCGAAGCAGTTGTAGAAGGCCAGCTTCGGCAGCCGCTCGCGCAGCCGTTCCAGGACGGGCACCGGCATGATCGAGGCGCCGTAGTACGCCTTGCGCAGTCCGCTCAGGTCGCGGTCGGCGAAGTCGGGGCGGTTGGACAGGCCGATCCACACGGTGGGCGGGGCGAACAGGCTGTCCGCGCGGCCCGCCTCGATCAGGTCGAAGAGCTGCCCGGCGTCCGGCGCGTCGAGGATGGTGTTCGTCGCGCCGATCGCGAGGTACGGCAGCAGGAACACGTGCATCTGCGCGGAGTGGTAGAGCGGCAGCGAGTGGACGGGGAGGTCCCCCGCGCTCAGGTCCAGGGCGGTGATCGCGCTCAGGTACTCGTGGACGAGGGCCCGGTGCGTCATCATCGCGCCCTTGGGCAGGGCGGTGGTGCCCGAGGTGTAGAGCAGTTGCACGAGCGTGTCGCCGCGCGGCTCGTCCCCGTCGTACGGCAGGGCCGTGTCCAGGCGCACGAGGAGCGAGTCGTCGGCGTCGCGCAGCGGCAGGGTCCGTACGCCGTCGGGGAGCCGACCGGCGAGGTCGGGGTCGGTCAGCACGAGGGCGCTGCCCGACTGCCCGACGATGTAGGCGAGGTCGTCGCCGGTCAGGTTCTGGTTCACCGGCACGTGCACGAGGCCGGCGCGGGCGCAGGCGAGGAAGCCGATGAGGTAGGCGTCCGAGTTGTGGCCGTAGGCGCCGACCCGGTCGCCGGGGGCCAGTCCCTCGCCGAGCAGCACGGTCGCCGCGCGGGAGACGGCCTCGTCGAGTTCCGCGTACGTCCACGAGCGCTCGCGGTAGTCGACCGCGCGCCGCGCCGGAGTCCGCCGGGCACTGCGCCGCAGCACCCCGTCAACCGTACTGCCGTGTCCAGACGTCATGACACGTGATCCTCGATCCACACAACGGGGAGGTCAAGTACCGGGGCGCCCCGGCACCGACGGACGGCGGCCCGCGGGCGCCCCGCCCGTTCACACCACCCGGGTCCGCCCCTCCCAGTACGGGTCCCGCAGGCGGCGTTTGTAGAGCTTTCCGTTGGGGTCGCGGGGCATCGCTTCGACGAAGTCGACGCTCTTGGGGCGCTTGTAGCCGGCGAGCAGGGTCGCGCAGTGGGTGAGGACGGCCTCGGCGAGGGCGGGGCCGGGTTCGTGGCCGGGGGCGGGTTCGACCACCGCCTTGACCTCCTCGCCCCACTCGTCGTGCGGGATGCCGAAGGCCGCGGCGTCGGCGACCGCGGGGTGCGTGAGCAGTGCGGACTCGATCTCGGCCGGGTAGATGTTCACGCCGCCCGAGATGATCATGTCGATCTTGCGGTCGCGCAGGAAGAGATAGCCGTCCTCGTCGAGGTAGCCCAGGTCCCCGACGGTGAAGAAGTCGCCGATCCGGTTCTTCCGCGTCTTGCTCTCGTCCTTGTGGTACGAGAACCCGCCGGTGCTCATCTTCAGGTAGACGGTGCCGAGTTCACCGGGCGGCAGCCGGTTCCCGTCGTCGTCGAAGACGGCGAGCTCGCTGATGGGCCAGGCCTTGCCGACGGTGCCGGGCTTCTTGAGCCAGTCCTCGGCGGTCGCGAAGGCCCCGCCGCCCTCGCTGGCCGCGTAGTACTCCTCGACGCTGTGGCCCCACCACTCGATCATGGCGCGCTTGACATGGTCGGGGCAGGGGGCCGCGCCGTGGATGGCGTGCCGCATGGAGGAGACGTCGTGGCGTGCCCGTACCTCCTCGGGGAGGGCCAGCAGCCGGTGGAACTGCGTCGGCACCATGTGGGTGTGGGTGCACCGGTGCGCGTCGATGACCCTCAGCATCTCTTCGGGCGTCCACTTGTCCATCAGGACCAGCCGGTGGCCGATGTGCAGGGAAGCGCCCGCGAACTGGAGCACCGCGGTGTGGTAGAGCGGCGAACAGACGAGGTGCACGTTGTCGTCGAAGGGGCGGATGCCGAAGATGGCCAGGAAGCCGCCGAGGTAGGTCTCCTCGGGGAGCTTGCCGGGCAGCGGGCGCCGGATGCCGCGCGGGCGGCCGGTGGTGCCGGAGGTGTAGTTCATGACCCAGCCGAGCGTGCGGTCGTCCGGCGCCGACTCCGGTTGTCCGTCGAGGAGTTCGGCGTAGGCGCGGAAGCCGTCGATCGCGCCGACGGCGTAGCGCCGGTCGCCGGGCAGCTTCGCCTCGTCGGCGGCGTGCCGGGCCGCGTCGGCGAACCGTTCGTGGGCGATGAGGACCTTGGCGCCGGAGTCGGAGACGATCCAGGCGATCTCCGGGCCGACGAGGTGGTGGTTGACGGGGACGAGGTAGAGGCCGGCCTGCGAGGCCGCGAGGTGGGCGACGAAGAACTCGACGCCGTTCGGGAGGACGACCGCGAACGCGTCGCCGCGCGTGAGACCCGCGGCGCGCAGTCCGTGGACGAGCCGGTTGGCGGCGGCGTGCAGGCGTCCCGCGGTCCACTCCTCACCCGCGGGGGTGACGAGGACGACGCGGTCGGGGTCGGCCGCGGCCTGGGCCCAGAAGCCGTTCGGGGCGGTGCTCATGCGTGGTCCTCCCTGCCGGCGATGCGGTTGATGCGGTCCACGGCGCGCTCGAAGCCGCGGGTCAGGTCCTCGAAGACCTCCTGGACGGCGCGCTCGCTGTTCATGCGGCCGACGATCTGCCCGACCGGTGTGCCGAGCAGCGGCTCCACCTCGTACTTCTGGATGCGGGAGACGGCGTCGGCGACCAGGAGTCCCTGGAGCGGCATGGGCAGCGTGCCGGGGCCGTTCGGGTCGTCCCAGGCGTCGGTCCACTCGGTGCGGAGCTGGCGCGCGGGCTTGCCGGTCAGGGCCCGCGAGCGCACGGTGTCCCCGGATCCGGCGGCGAGGAGCTTGCGGGTGACGCCGGGCGCGTGCAGGTCGGCCTCGGTGACGGTCAGCCAGATCGAGCCGAGCCACACGCCCTGGGCTCCGAGACTGAGCGCGGCCGCCACCTGCTGCCCGCTGCCGATGCCGCCGGCGGCGAGGACGGGCAACGGGTCGACGGCGTCGACGACTTCGGGCGTGAGCACCATCGAGGCGATCTCCCCGGTGTGTCCGCCCGCCTCGTAGCCCTGCGCGACGACGATGTCGATGCCCGCCTCGGCGTGCTTGCGGGCGTGCCGGGCGCTGCCGGCGAGGGCCGCGACGAGCACCCCCTGGGCGTGCGCGCGCTCGATGACGTCGGCGGGTGGTGAACCGAGCGCGTTGGCGAGCAGTTTGATCGGGTGCTCGAAGGCGACGTCGAGCTGACCTCGGGCGACCTCTTCCATCCAGCCGGTGATGCGCCAGCCGGACGCCTCGCCCTCGGCGAGTTCGGGCACGCCGTACTTGGCGAGGGTGTCCTTGACGTACTGCCGGTGACCCTCGGGGATCATCGCCTCGACCTCGGTCTCGCTGACCCCCTCGACCTTCTTCGCGGGCATGACGACGTCGAGTCCGTAGGGCCTGCCGTCGAGGTGCGCCTCGATCCAGTCGAGGTCGCGTTCGAGTTCGTCGGGGTCGGCGTAGCGGACCGCGCCGAGCACGCCGAGTCCGCCGGCGCGGCTGATGGCCGCGGCGACGGCGGGAAACGGCGTGAAGCCGAAGATGGCGTGCTCGATTCCCAGTCTCTTGCTCAGCTCCGTCTGCATGGCCGCAGGATGCCGCAGACCTCCGGACGAGGGAAGCCTTTTTCTGATGCTCCGTCAGATTTCTGGACGCCCGCGCGCCCATCGCGGCGGGGTTGACACACGCACACCCGACGGGAAACTTTCACTCGGCACGGCAGGTCCGGAAAGATACTTTCAGACGGCCCGAGCGGGAGGATCCCCGATGACCGAAGGCGCGAAGGACGGAACGGCAGAGGAGCGGTACAGAACCCGGGGCGGGCTGACGCGCCGTCAATGGGGCGCGGGCGTGCTGGCGGTGGGCGGAGCGCTGGCTCTCGGCCCGTTCCCGGCGGGCCCCGCGGCGGCCGCGGCGGCGGACGGCCGGCGGACCCTGCGGCACGGCACACCGGAAGAGGCCGGCCTGCTCGGCGGACCCCTGCGCCAACTGGTCACGGACGCCGAGGCGTTCCTCGGCCCCTCACCCCGGCACCCCTGGTACGCAGGTGCCGTCCTGCTCGCCGGGCGGGGCTCCACCGTGGCCCTGCACCAGCCGATCGGCAAGGCCGTGCGGTACGCGGGCTACGACGAGAGCACCGACTCGGGCGTGGAGTTCCCGGCCGACGAGCAGATCGCGGCGACACGCGACACGGTCTACGACCTCGCGTCGGTCTCGAAGCTCTTCACGTCGATCCTCGCCGTGCAGCAGATCGAACGGGGCGTCCTGGCACTGGAGGCCACCGTCGCCTCGTACCTCCCGGAGTTCGCCGGCGGCGGCAAGCAGAGTGTGACGATCCGTCAACTGCTGACCCACACCTCGGGGTTCCGCTCCTGGATCCCCCTCTACAACGCGCCGACCCGGGAGGGGAAGCTCCAGCTCGTCTGGGACGAGGCGCTCCTCAACCCGCCCGGCACCGCCTACCTCTACTCCGACCTGAACCTCATCTCGCTCCAACTGGTCCTGGAGAAGCTCACGGGCCGCACCCTCGACGTGCTCCTGCGCGACGAGATCACCGGCCCGCTCGGAATGGACCGCACGCGCTACAACCCGCCCGCCTCCTGGAAGCCCCGGATCGCGGCCACCGAGGACGCCCGGTTGCCTTGGTCGGGACTGGACCGCGGGCTGGTGTGGGGCGAGGTCCACGACGAGAACGCGTACTCCCTCGGCGGGGTCGCCGGTCACGCCGGCGTCTTCTCCTGCGCCTGGGACCTGGCGGTCCTCGGTCGGACCCTGCTCAACGGCGGCGCCTACGGCAGGGCCCGCATCCTGCGGCCGGAGACGGTGGACCTGATGTTCACCGACTTCAACACCGCCTTCCCGGGTGACGAGCACGGCCTGGGCTTCGAGCTCTACCAGCACTGGTACATGGGCGCGATGGCGACGCCGCGCACGGCGGGCCACACCGGCTTCACGGGGACCTCGATCGTCCTCGACCCGACGACCGACTCGTTCCTGATCGTGCTCGGCAACTCCGTCCATCCCGTGCGCACCTGGCGATCCGGCTCCGCTCCCCGGGTCGCCGCAGGCACCGACATGGCGCGTGCCGTCCCGGTGCGTCCCGTGTCCGGGCGTACGTCCTGGTTCGCGGGGACCGCGAGCGCCACGACGGCGACCCTGACGCTGCCCCCGCTCGACACCACCGCCGGTTCCACCCGCCTCGGTTGCGCCCTGTGGTGGGACACCGAGCCCGGCTCGGACCTGCTCGTCCTCGAAGCGTCCACCGACGGCGGCGCGAGCTGGAAACCCGTCCCGTTCACGACCCGGCGCGGGTCCGAGGACCCGCAGGGGCATCCGGCGGGCACGGCCACCGGCTGGTCGGGCCGGGTGTGGCACCGGCTCGGGGCGGAGCTGCCGGCCGACCGTACGCTCACGCTGCGCTGGCGCTATACGACGGACACGCTGTACGTCGGCCGGGGCGTGTACGTCGACGCCCTGCGGGTGGCCTCGGGCAGGCGCGTCGTCTTCGACGAGAGCCGCCCCGCCGACGCGGCACGGATCACACCGGCGGGCTGGGTGCCCTCCCGGGACTGAGGCCGCGCCCCACCGCTCGACGCCGGTTCCGCCCTCGCCCCGCCGGCGGGAGGGGGCGAGGGCGGAACCGGTCCGCCGCCGTCTAGCCTGCCGCGCCCAGGGCTTCCAGTACGGCCTTCGCGGCGTTGTGGCCCGGCACCCCGCTCACCCCGCCGCCCCGCACCGCGCCCGCACCGCACAGCATCACGTTGGCGTGCCGCGTCTCGACGCCCCAACGGCCGGTGCCCTCCTGCGCGTAGGGGAAGGCGAGGTCGCGGTGGAAGATGTTGCCGCCCGGCAGCCGCAGGTCGCGCTCCAGGTCCAGCGGGGTCTTCGCCTCGATGCACGGCCTGCCGTCCGCGTCGGTGGCCAGACAGTCCGCGAGCGGCTCGGCGAGGTGCGCCTCCAACTGCGCCAGCGTCGACTTCAGCAGTTCCTCCCGTACGCCGACGTTGTCGCGCTCGAAGAGCCGGGCCGGCGTGTGGAGTCCGAAGAGCGTGAGGGTCTGGTACCCCTGCTCGGCCAGGTCCTGGCCGAGGATGCTGGGATCGGTGAGCGAGTGGCAGTAGATCTCCGAGGGCGGCGCGGCGGGCAGTTCCCCGGACGCGGCCTGCGCGTGCGCGGCGGCGAGCTGCTCGTACCCCTCGGCGATGTGGAAGGTCCCGGAGAACGCCTCGCGCGGGTCGACGGAGGTGTCACGCAGCCGCGGCAGCCGCTTCAGCAGCATGTTCACCTTGAGCTGCGCGCCCTCGGCGGGGGCGGGCGGCTCGTCGCCCGTGAGCCGCGCGAGTTCCTGCGGTGAGGCGTTCACCAGGACGTGGCGGGCCGCGACGACGCCCTCCCCGTCGGCCGTGCGGTAGCCGATCTCGGCGGACTCGCCGTCGGTGTCGATGCGCAGCACCTCGTGCCCGGTGGCGATGACCGCGCCGGCGCTGCGGGCCGCACCGGCGATCGCGTCGGTGAGCGCGCCCATGCCCCCGACGGGTACGTCCCAGGCTCCGGTCCCGCCGCCGATCACGTGGTAGAGGAAGCAGCGGTTCTGGCGCAGGGACGGATCGTGGGCGTCGGCGAAGGTGCCGATGAGCGCGTCGGTCAGGACGACGCCGCGGACGAGGTCGTCGGTGAAGTACTCCTCGACGGCCGCGCCGACGGGCTCCTCGAACAGGATCCGCCAGGCCTCCTCGTCGTCGACGCGGGCCCGCAGCTCCTCGCGGGTGGGCAGGGGTTCGGTGAGGGTGGGGAACACGTTCCGCGCGACGCGCCCGGTGAGCGCGTAGAAGCGCTGCCACGCCTCGTACTCGCGGTCCGAGCCGGTCAGCCGCGCGAACGCCTCGCGGGTACGCCGCTCGCCCCCGCCGACGAGCAGTCCCGTGGGCCGCCCGTCCCGCTCGACGGGCGTGTACGAGGAGACCGTGCGGCCGCGGACGCGGAAGTCGAGGCCGAGGTCCCGCACGATCTTCCGGGGCAGCAGGCTCACCAGGTACGAGTAGCGCGAAAGGCGTGCGTCGACTCCGGCGAACGGCCGGGTGGAGACGGCGGCCCCGCCGGTGTTCCCCAGCCGCTCCAGCACCAGCACGGACTGTCCGGCCCGGGCCAGGTAGGCGGCGGCGACGAGTCCGTTGTGGCCCCCGCCGACGATCACGGCGTCGTATCCCTCGTGTGCAGGCATGGTTCTTCGTAGCACGTGATGATCTACGTCGGCCAGGGGTGCGCGGCAGGCGGCGGGCGGCCGGACGTGCGGGTGGCAGCCCTCCCCGGGGGCTTTGGCGCAGGTGCGAACCCCGAGCGGAGCCCGGGTCCGAACCCCATCCAGGTCCGGACGCGGACCGGGACCCGGCCCGCAGGAAAGACCGCTCTAGCGTCCTCCGGCCGCCCGCTGCTGCCGCAGCACGGCCACCCTCCGGTACAGCTCCGTGGCCTCCTGGCGGTGGCCCAACTGCTCCAGGCAGTGCGCCTCGTCGTTGCGGCTGGCCAGGGTGTCGGGATGGTCGGCGCCCAGCACCTGCTCGCGGGCGGTCGCGACGCGGCGGTACTCGGTGAGGGCGTCGGCCCAGCGGCCGAGCCAGCCGAGGCCGACGGCGACCTCACGACGGCTGACGAGGGTGTCGGGGTGGTCCCCGCCGAGGACGCGCTCGCGCAGTGCGCACACGTCACGGGACTCGGCGAGCGCCTCCTCCCAGCGGGCCATGCGGCCGAGGTTCACCCCGAGGCCGTGGCGGGCGCGCAGGGTCTCGGGGTGGGTGGGGCCGTGCGCCCGGGTGCGGTCGTCGACGAGCGCTCTGTAGAGGTCCAGTGCCTGGGCGCTGCGGCCGAGCCGTCCGAGGCTGATGCCCACCTCGTAACGCGCGGCGAGGGTGTCCGGGTGGTCGGGGCCGAGCGCCCGCGAGCGGGTCTCCGCGACTTCCTGGTAGGTCTGCAGCGCCTCGGTCCAGCGCCCCAACTGACCCAGTGCGTAACCGACTTCGAAGCGGGTGACGAGGGTGTCGGGGTGCGCCGCGCCGAGCACCCGGCCGCGGGCGGCGGCGACCTCGCTCGCCATGCGGTACGAGTCCTCCAGGCGTCCGAGCCGGCTGAGGTTGAAGGCGAGGTTGTGGCGGCAGCGCAGGGTGTCCGGATGGTCGGCGCCCATGGCGCGTTCGCGGACGGCGAGCACCGACGTGTACGCCTGATGCGCCTCGAAGTGGCGGCCCAACTGGCCCAGCACGTAAGCCATTTCCTGCCGGGCGGCGAGGGTGTCGGGGTGTTCGGCGCCTAGCACGCGCTCACGGGCCTGCGCGACCCGGGCGTACTCGCCCAGTGCCTCGGCGGGACGGCCGGTGCGGCTGAGGGTGAAGCCGACCTCGTAGCGGCTGGTGAGCGTGTCGGGGTGGTCGGGCCCGAGGAGGTGCTCGCGTTCGGCGGCGACGGAGCGGTGGACCTCGCCCGCCTCGGTCCACCGGCCGAGCCGTCCGAGGCTCAGTCCGGCGTCGTGCCGCCCGGCGAGGGCGGTGAGCGACTCCTGCGACGGTGCGGGCCGTTCGGAGGCGGACCGCTGAACGGTGACGGTGGCGGACGGGCGGGCGGTCCATTCGCCGGTGAGTCCGGCCGAGGGGTCCGGCGGGGTGGTGCGCAGTCCCGCGCCGGTGGCCTTGATACCGGTCGTCATGCCCTGGGTCCAGGACGGCAACCGTGCCGCACGGGAGGACTGCTCCGGACCTGACGGGGTGACGGACCGGGACGACCGCTGCGCGGAGGATGACGGCCTGACGGCGGGGGTGACGACCGTCGGCACGTACAGGGGTGTGCTGCGCCCGGCGTCGATCCGATGAGCGAGTTCCCGCGCGTCCCGCGGGCGCTGCTCGGGCTCCTTGGCGAGCAGGTCGAGGATGATCCGCTCCAGGTACTCGGGCAGTTCGGCGCGACGGCGGCGGGGCGGCTCGGGCGCGGTGTCGCGGTGCCCGACGAGGACGGACCAGGCGTCTTCGAGGTCGAACGGCGGTGCCCCGGTGGCTATTTCGTAGAGCACGCAGCCGAACGAGTAGAGGTCGCTGCGCTCGTCGACCTCCGAACCGCTGATCTGCTCCGGTGACATGTAGTGCGGGGTGCCCATCGCGATGCCGGTGCCGGTGAGCCGTGAGGTGAACCCGATGTCGTGCCCGAGCCGGGCGATGCCGAAGTCGCAGATCTTCACGGTGCCGTCGTTCAGCCGCATGATGTTCGCCGGCTTCAGATCCCGGTGCACGATGCCCTGCCGGTGGGTGTAGTCGAGCGCGGCGGTCACCTGCCCGGCGATGTCGATCACCTCGTCGACGGCGAGGGGGCGATGGTCGTTCTCCTCCAGCGCCTGGCCGAGGTTGAGTCCCTCCAGCAGTTCCATCACCAGATACAGCAGGCCGTCGGCCTCGCCGAAGTCGTGGACCACGGTCACCCCGCGGTGCTGGAGGGCGGCCGCCACCCGGGCCTCGCGCCGGAACCGCTCCCGCAGGACGCCGGTGAAGGACTGGTCGTGGTGCGGTCCGAGCGGTTTGAGGCACTTGACGGCCACGTGGCGCCCCAGCGACTCGTCGCGTGCCCGCCACACCTCCCCCATGCCGCCGCGCCCTATGAGCTCCAGCAGCCGGTACCGGCCCTGGATCAGCCTGCTCTCCGCCATCGCGTGTGATCGCCCCCGTCACTGCTCAACTCCCGGCCCTCCCCCGGGCCCCGTCCAGTATGGCGAGTGGTCAGCCGACTTTGTACGCCGCCGGGCGGGACCCGGGGCCGAGCCGTGACACGGCCGAGAGAATGTGCTTGGGCGGGAGTTGCCAGCGCAGCGTCGCGGGCACGAGGCGCAGTGTGGTGCCCGTGGTGCGCAGGCTCCGGGTCACCGAGGCGGGCGACGGGGCCGGCCGGCCGTACAGCACGTGGGCGTACGGCGGCAGAGCGGCGTACGCGAGCCGGGCCACGCGCCGCCACAGCAGGGCACGCGCCGGTACGAGCAGCGGGTGGACGGGCGGGCGCGTGAGGAAGTCGTCCACGTCACGGGCCTCGGTGCCCGCGGCCAGTTCGGGGCGTGTCTTCTCGAAGTAGGCGGCCAGTTCCGCCTGGTCCGCCGGGACTCCGGCGGGGTCGAGCCCGACGAGGCGGGCGCCGACCCGGTTCTCCGCGACGTACCGGTCGGCCTGCGCGTCCGTGAGGCGGAATCCGGAGCGGCGCAGCACGTGGAGGTAGGAGTCGATCTCCGCGCAGTGCACCCACAGCAACAGCTCCGGCTCGTCGACCCGGTACGCCTCACCGGTGTCCGGGTCGGTTGCCGTGAGCCTGCCGTGGATCCCGCGCACCCGGGCACCGGCCTTCTCGGCGGCAGCGGTCGTGCCGTACGTCGTCGTCCCGACGAAGTGGGCGGTGCGCATCAGCCGGCCCCAGGCGTCGCGCCGGAAGTCCGAGTTCTGGAAGACGCCCCGTACGGCGCGGGGGTGCAGCGCCTGGAGGTAGAGCGCGCGGATCCCGGCGACCCACATCATGGGGTCGCCGTGCAGCTGCCAGGTGACCGAGCCGGGGCCGAAGAGGCCGGGGTCGCCGTGTCCGTCGGGCTCCATCGGATCGGGTATGCCCCGAAGCGCGGGTCGGCACACGCCGACGCCGCCGCGTCCCGTCACCTCCGCCGCCTCCGACGTTCGGCGGAGGCCTGCTGGACGTCCGCGCCGGAGCTGACGTGCCGCTGGGTCTCCTGAGGACCGTGCCAGTCCAGGCACATCGCGGTGGCGTCGTCCTGGAGCCGGCCGCCGGCCGCCTCACGGACCGCGGACGTGAGCATCAGCACGGCCTCCCTCGGATGCAGGTCGCGGGTGGCCTCCAGGAGAGCCGGCAGATCGACCTCCTCGCCGCGGTGTTCGAACATGCCGTCCGTCAGCATCAGCAGACGGTCACCCGGCCGCAGATCGACATCCTGGACGCGGTAGGGGTGCGGCACGTCACCGGACAGCCCGATCCCGAACGGCTCGTCCACCTCACAGGCCATCACCTCCGCGACCCCCGCGCGCACGCGCAGGGGCCAGGGGTGACCGGCGTTGACGAGGTGGGCCCGCCCGGTAGACAGGTCGACGCGCAGCAGCTGCCCCGTGGCGTGACCGTGGTCGTGGGCGACCAGTGCCCGGTCGGCGACGCGTGCCTGTTCGACCAGGTCGGCTCCCGCGCGCCGGGCTCCGCGCAGGGCGCCCACGAGGACCGTGGCGGCCAGGGCAGCGCCGATGTCGTGGCCCATCGGGTCGGTCACCGACACGTGCAGGGTGTCCCGGTCCAGCGTGTAGTCGAAGGTGTCGCCACTGAGGTTCTCGGAGGGCTCCAGATTGCCGCACAAGGTGAACTGCGCGGCCTCGCACGACAGGGACGGGGGCAGCAGCTGGTACTGGATCTCGGCCGCCAGGGTGGGCGGCCTGGAGCGTTTGCCCCAGGTGTAGAAATCGGTGAAGCGCCCGTTGGCGATCACGACATAGGCCAGCACGTGGGCGGCCTCGCCGACCGCCTTGAGGACGTCGTCACCGGGCGCGGCGGGCAGGAGCAGCTCCAGCAGCCCGATGGCGTCACCCCGGTTGGTGACCGGCACGATCACCCGTTGCCCCCGGCCCGTGGCCTCCTGGTACAGACGCTGCGTGCGGATCACCTGCTCGTAGACGCTGCCGAACATCGGGATGCGCTCCGCTTCCCGCCCGCCCTCCACCGCTCCGGCGGTGGACAGCCGCGCCACCGCCCTCCCCGTCAGGTCCACGATGAGGAAGGAGACCCCCGTGGCCTCGAACCGCCGCCGCAGGTCCTCCGCGACCACGTCCACGGCATCCACCGGCGCAGCCGTCTCGGCCGCCGTCAGCAGCCGGGGAAGTCCACTTTCTCCACCACTCACGGCAGCAGTCCCTTCCACCGCCTCCGTCCCAGCTTGGGCACCATCACGATCACCGGCCACCGGCTCGGTGTCCCCGGCCCGCTTTCAGGCGTTGGAGTTGGTCAGGGCGAAGTACGGCGAGAAGTCGTCCAGGAGGTCGGTGAGGGCCTCGAAGACGGCGACGTCTCCGTCGGCCTCGATCTGTCCGGCGTCGACGGCCGCCCGCAGCGCACCGGGCTTGAGCAGAGCGCCGGCGAGCTGGGCCTTGTTCAGCCGCAGGGTCAGGCCCGCACCCTCGGTGTGCCGGGGCCGGTGGTGGAGGACACCGTTGGCCAGCTCCAGGCTGTGCGGGCCGAGCTGGTCGCCGTCGCTGAGGTCGAGGTTCACCGTCACCGTGGTGTCGGGCGGCCTTCGGCCCGTTGAGCCGCACCGCGATGTAGTCGAGGAACAGGTCGAGGGGCATCGCCATGACGGTCTCGACGCTGCCGGTGCTCTGGACGCCGGTCGTGGGGACGCCGTCGCGCAGCTCCTGCGCCGCGGTGAGGTAGAGGTTGCGCCACTGCGGGCCCTCGGACTGGTACCCGAGCTGCTCGTAGGCGTCCGCCTGGAGGCCCCGGGCGATGTGGTTGCCCGGGTCGGCGAACACGGCCTGGCCCACGAGTTCGACCACCCATCGGTAGTCACCGGCCTCGAAGGCGTCGCGGGCCAGCTCCACCACCTTGTCGACGCCGCCGATGGCCGCCACGTAGCGTTCGGCGCTCTCGGCGGGCGGCAGCGGGTGCAGGTGCATGGGGTTGCCGTCGTACCAGCCGAGTTCCTTGGCGTAGACGGCCTTCAGGTTGTGGTTCACGGTGCCGTGGAACCCCCGGTTCCACCAGGCCTGTCCGAGGGCAGGCGGCAGGTCGAGCGTCTCGGCGATCCCGATCGGTGTGAGGCCGTGGTTGGCCAGGCGCAGGGCCTGGTCGTGGAGGTACTTGTAGGCGTCGCGCTGGGAGCCGAGGAAGGTGCGCACGTTCTCCCTGCCCCAGACGGGCCAGGTGTGCGGGCCGTAGTGGATCTCCGCGTCGGGGAAGAACTCCATCGCCTCGTCGAGGCAGGCGGCGAAGTTCGCGGCGTCGCGGGTGCGGGCGCCACGAAGGGTCTGGATGTTGTGCAGTGCGTGGTTGGCGTTCTCCGCGCAGGTCAGCGCCTTCAACTCGGGGATGTAGAAGTGGAATTCGTCGGGGGCCTCGGAGTCCGGGGCCATCTGGAAGACGAACTCCAGGCCGGCCAGGGTCCGCTTCTCGCCGGTGGTGGTGATGGTGTCGGTGGGCGGGAGGTAGGCGAAGGTGCCGGTCGGAGGCAGCGCCGGCCCGCAGCCGTCGGTGACCATGCCCAGCGGGCCGTGCGGCAGCAGGGTGCCGAAGGCGTGCGCCGCCCGGCGCGACATGACGTTGCCGCACACGACGTTCTCGCCGAGCGCGTACTTCTCGAAGTTCTCACCAGGTGCGAGGATCGCGACCTTGCCCGCGGCGACGTCCTCGGGACTGACGATGCCGGTGATGCCGCCGTAGTGGTCGATGTGGGTGTGGGTGTAGATCACCGCGACCACGGGCAGCCGCTCGGGCCGGTTGGCGTAGTACAGGTCCATGGCGAACTTCGCGCACTCGGCCTTGGAGCCGGTGTCCACGACGACGAGGCCGCCGTCACCCTCGATGATCGTCACGTTCGCGAGGTCGTGGTTGCGCACCTGGTAGATGCGGTCCGACACCTTGTACAGACCGGCCTCGGTGATGAGCTGCGACTGCCGCCACAGACTCGGGTGCACGGAGTCCGGGGCCGGCTCTCCGGCCTCGACGAAGGAGAACCACGCCAGGTCCCACACGAGGTCACCGGCCGCGTCACGGATTCCCCCAAAGCAGCCTCGCATGCCACGGCTGCGGCCAACCGGGCCGCGCTCGAAAGTCGCCATGACACGTTCCTCGATCCTGGCAGTCCAGCGGTCAGCACCATCGTGTCCCGCCCCGGAGGATTCGGCAGCCCGAGGTACGCGCACCCACCGGCACGGGAGAGGGTCTGACCGCGGTCCGGGGCGGCTATTGCCGGGCGAGGTGCATGCGCATCTCGCTCTCGGGATCGGTGATGAGGTCGCCGGACATGTCGATGGTGACGGTGTGGAGCGTGCCGGTGAACCGGAACGGCGAGTGGTACTCGGCGGTGACCGGATGGCCGGGATTGGCGCCGCAGGTCATGTCGCCGGGGTTGAACATGATCGGCGTGGTCACCGGGAACTCGGCTTCCGCGACGAGCCGGCGATCGATGTAGAGCTGCGCGACTCCTGGTGTGCCCTTGCCGTGGACGAGGTCGGGCTCACCTGTGGGCTGGAATTCGAAGCGCAGTTCGTGGCGACCGGCGGGCACCGTGTCAGGCGTCGAGACGGTGTGGAGAGCCCGGGAGAGGTAGTTGTGGACGTAGGCCAACCTGCCGTCCTTGATGTAGAAGCTCCAGCCGCCGGCCCCCGAGCCCTGGCACATGAGAACGCCCTCGGCACCTTCGTCGGGGAGGTCCACATCGGCGGTGACGCTGTGCGGGCGGTTGAGGATCCGGGGCGCGACGGACGACGGCAGCGACTGGGTCCCGGGCCGGAAGGTGTAGCTGGTCCGCTCCTTGCTGATCTGGGGCCGCTCGACGACCATCCGGGCCAGGGTGCTGCTGTCGATGGGCAGCACCCCGTACTTGCCGGCTTCGCTGTACCAGAGCGTCACCAGCTCGGTGAGTTTGTCGGGATGCTCGGCGGACAGGTCGCGGGTCTCGGCGAAGTCCTCGGCCACGTGGTACAGCTCCCAGGCGTGCGCATCCAGCTGGGAAAGCGTGTCGGCGGTGATGGGTGTGCCGAACGGCTGCTCAGCCTCGCTGAAGGACTGCCCCGGCCACGGGCATACGGCGCGCCAGCCGTCGTGGTCGATGGCACGGTGCCCGAGCATCTCGAAGTACTGCGTGTGGTGCCGTGTCGGCGCGTTCGGGTCGTCGAAGGTGTGGGCGAAGCTGACCCCGTGCATCGGGGACTGGGCGACGCCGTTGATGGTCGCGGGCGGTTCGATCCCCAGCGCGTCAAGAATGGTCGGGGTCATGTCCACCAGGTGGGCGTACTGGGTGCGCACCTCGCCACGGGCCTGGATACCGGCGGGCCAGTGGACGAGGAAGGGATCGCTGGCGCCGCCGCGGTAGGTCTCCCTCTTCCAGCGGCGGAAGGGGGTGTTGCCCGCCCAGGTCCAGCCCCACGGGTAGTGGTTGAAGTGGTCGGGACCGCCCAGCTCGTCGATCGCCCTGATGCTCTCCTCGATCGGCTCGGCGGCGTTGTTGAAGAACTGGGCCTCGTTGGTGGTTCCGGTGACGCCGCCCTCGGCGCTGGCCCCGTTGTCGGAGACGACCATGATCAGCGTGTTGTCGAACTCGCCGATCTCCCTGAGGTAGTCCAGCAACCGTCCGACCTGATGGTCGGTGTGGGACAGGAACCCGGCGTAGACCTCCATCATGCGGATGGCCAGGCGGCGCGCGTCGGGAGTCAGCGAGTCCCACTCGGGGACGTCCGGGTCGTGGCGGGACAACACCGCGTCCGGGGGCGCCACGCCGAGCCGCTTCTGGTTGGCGAACGTCTTCTCGCGGTAGGCGTCCCAGCCGTCGTCGAACACCCCCTGATAGCGGTCCGCCCACTCCCTGGGCACGTGGTGAGGGGCGTGCGTGGCCCCGGTCGAGAAGTTGAGGTAGAACGGCTTGTCCGGGGCGGCCTGCTTGGCATCGGAGATGAACGTCATCGCCCGCTCCGCCAGATCCTGCGTGAGGTGATAGCCCTCTTCCGGGGTGGCCGGTGGATCGACCTGGTGATTGTCGCTCACCAACTCCGGGTAGTACTGGTCGGTGTCGCCGCCGAGGAAGCCGTAGAACCGCTCGAAGCCGCGGCCGAGCGGCCATCGGTTGTACGGGCCGGCCGGAGATCCCTGCTCCGAGGGCATCAGGTGCCACTTGCCGATCATGTACGTGTTGTAGCCGTGCTGGAGCAGGATCTCCGAGATGAACCCGTTCTCGAAGGGGATGTTGCCGTTGTAGCCGGGGAACCCCGTGGCCATCTCCGTGATCGCCGCCATCGCGTTGGAGTGGTGGTTCCGGCCGGTCATGATGCACGAGCGCGACGGCGAGCACAGCGCCGTGGTGTGCATGTTGTTGTACAGCAGACCCCCGGCGGCCAGCGAGTCGAGATGGGGCGTCCGGATCGGGCTGCCATAACACCCGAACTGCCCGTACCCGGTGTCGTCGAAGATGATCATCAGTATGTTCGGCGCACCCGGCACCGCCCGCGGCTGCTCGGGCCAAGCCGGACTGGACACATCGGCGGTCCGCCCGATCACTCCGGGAAAGGCACTTCCGGACTTGTACTCGTTGACCGGCATGGTGAGTCCTCCTCGTCCGACCCCGCCGTGCATCGGCCGGGCAGGTGGGACATGGTGCGGCGGAGCGGCCGGCGCTCAGGAGGCAACCTCTGGGATCGTGCGGGACGTTGGCCTGCCGCGCCTTCGCCGGGGAGCCGGGCCGGCCAGGGGCCCATGCGGCGCACGCACCTGCGCGTCGCCCGTGGCACAGCCCTGGTCGGTCCACGCCGAGTGTTCGGCACGCTGCGCAAGGAAATCGTAGGTCCGGCACACGGCGGCTGCCACCGGGGCGGCCCGTGGGGCGGCCGCACACAGACGGCCCTCCGCTCACCCTCCAAGAACCGCTGTGCGGGACGGGAGTACTGCCGTCACGCGCGCCATTGCCGCTCGCCGAGGGCGAAGACGTCTCATCGAAGTCGGCGCGAGTCCGGTCGCGGGCTCGGTGGAGATGTCACGGCACGGCTCACCGTGGTCCCGGGTCCGGAACCGGTGACGGCGTGGGCGCAGGAGTGAGGCGCAGCGACAGCACGTAGGAGATCACCACCGCGACGATGACGAGCGGCATCACGGTGACGCCTTCCGTGCCCAGCAGCAGCGTGGCCAGAAGGACGGCCGTCATCGGCAGCTTCAGCATCGCGACGCACATCGCTCCGACGCCCATCGCGAAACCGGACGTCACGTCCAGACCGGGGAGATGGGCCATGGCCAGTCCGACGGCGGCGCCCACGAACATCGAGGGGAAGACCGGTCCGCCGCGGAAGGCGCCGAGGGAGAGGCTGTAGGCCAGCGCCTTGCAGACCACGAGGATCACCAGGGTTCCGGCCGTGTATCCGGCCTGGTCCGCCAGCAGCGGGCCGAGCGCGCTCTGTCCGGAGTACATCACTCCGGACGCCGCCTTGCCCGTCCACTCGGCGTACACCAGGGCCACCACTCCCACGAGCGCGCCGGTCAGGACGGTGAGCGGAATCCGTCGGCGATCGACATGGGCCTGGAGAAGAAGCGCGGGCCGGCGGATCGCGGCGCCGAGAAGGGCGGCCGCCACGCCGATGGCGACCGCCCAGCCGAAGCCGGCGATGTCGGGGCGGTCGGCGTGCGGCACGTGAGGGATGACCAGGGAGTACGTGCCCAGACCGGTCCAGGACCCCAGTCCGGTGAAGATCAGTGCGCCCACCCCGGCCGCGAGCAGCCCGGGCACCAGGACGACCCCCATCATCACGCCGCCGATGCCGGCGGCCTCCATCAGCAGGAACGCGCCGAGCAAGGGGGAGCCCAGCAGCGTGCTCACAGCCGCGAAACTCCCTGCCGCGCCCAGTACGGCGATCGCGTTCGGCTGCACGTCTCGTTTCAGGGACCGGATCGAGAACACGGCCAGGCCACCGCCGAGCGCGATGAGCGGCGCCTCGGGTCCGAGGACCACTCCGGCGCCCAGGGACGCCACCGCGGCGAGTGCGATTCCGGGGAGTTCGGCCGCCGAAGGCGCTCCCTTGGCCACAAGACCCTCGGCCGGCTTGTGTCCCCCCTCCCCCGGCAGGTAGCGGATGCTCAGCGCCACCAGCAGTCCCGCCAGGGCGAGCAGCGGGATCGGCCACCACGAGGGCGTTGTGTCGAAACCCAGGCCGCGAGGCAGGTCGGTGTAGGTGAGGGACTGAAGCTCGGAGACGAGTGCGAGGAACCCGAAGGCGACCGCCGAGATCGGGATGCCGAGAAGGGCCGCGAAGACGAGCAGGACCGCGTACTTGCGGCTGCGGACGAGGGCGAACGGATCCGGTGGTGTCGCTGCGGACGGCCCGACGGGGGTGGCCGACATACTCATGGTCTCCTCAGCGTCGGAAGCCGCCCGCGCACGTCGATCGACAGGCCTCAGCCCGTCCTACCACCGCACCACGGCGTGCCGGCCGCACCGGGTCCGTGACTGTCCGGCGATTCACCGAATGTCGTTCCGACAGCCCAGCCCGTCGGAGCGGATCAGCGCTTCTCCAGAGCAGGGGCAGGCCTCCTCGACCCCGCCGAGGGTGCCGGTCACCGGCCTCAGTAGCCGGTGCCGCGCTTGACCTGGTCCCGCTCCACCGCCGTGGTCGCACCCTTGTGGTCCAACGTGGCGCACGCGTCGGCGATGTCCTGGGTCAGACGGTCGATCTGTTCGCGGCTCAGAGTCTCCTTGGCCAGGGCCCGCAGGATCTTCACGCGCTCCGCGTTGGGCGGGAGCGTGTACGCCGGCACCATCCACCCACGCTCGGCCGAGAGCTGCCAGGCGATGTCGGACTCGTCGTAGGCATGCTCGCCGGCGAGGCGGAACGCGACCAGCGGCAGCTGTTCGAGGTCGCTGCCGATCACTTCGAAACGGCCACTGCTCAGCAGGTTGGCCGCCAACGCGCGGGCGTTCTTCTGCATCGTCTCCATGACGTAGGTGTAGCCCTGGCGCCCCAGCCGCACGAAGTTGTAGTACTGCGCGAGCACCATCGCCGAGCCGGTCGAGAAGTTCAGCGTGAACGTCGCGTCGGTCTTGCCCAGGTAGTTCTCGTAGAACACGAGGTCCTGGGCCAGGTCGGTCTCCTCGCGGAAGATCAGCCAGCCGACGCCCGGGTAGACCAGCCCGTACTTGTGTCCCGACACGTTGATCGAGCGGACCTGTTCGAGCCGGAAGTCCCATTTCGAGTCCGGATACAGGAAGGGCCACACGAAGCCACCGCTGGCACCGTCGACGTGGATGGGGATGTCGAGGTCCCGCTCCTTGCGAATGTCCCGCAGGAGCTTGTCGATCCCGACCACGTCGTCCTTGTGACCGGTGAACGTGGTGCCGAGGACGGCGACGACACCGATCGTGTTCTCGTCGACGTGGGGCTCCACGTCCTCCGGACCGATCGTGTACTTGTCCTCGGCGAGGGGCACGATCCGCGGCTCGACGTCGAAGTAGCGGCAGAACTTCTCCCACACCACGTGGACGTCGCCGCCGAAGACCAGGTTGGGCCGGTCGATCGACAGGCCCGCCGCCTGGCGGCGCTCCCGCCACTTCCACTTCAGCGACAGCGCGCCGAGCATGATCGCCTCGGACGAGCCCTGGGTCCGGCAGCCGGTGGTCTTGCCCGGTGCGTGGAAGAGGTCGGCGAGCATGCGCACGCAACGCTGCTCGATCTCGGCGGAGATGGGGTACTCCGCGTGGTCGATGAAGTTGCGGTGGAGGTTCTCGGCGATGATCCGTTGCGCCTCCGGCTCCATCCAGGTGGTGACGAACGTGGCGAGGTTGCGCTGCGGGTCGCCCTCCAGGGCGAGATCCTCGCCCAGCAGTCTCATGGCGTCCGTCGCGGTCATACCCTCCTCGGGGAACGTCTTCGAGGGAGCGGGCTCGGTCAGGAAACGGTTTCCGAACAGGGTCCCAACGTCTCTTTTCGTCATGCGACGATCCCATCTCTTCGCGATCGGGAGCCGTGCGCAGGACCTCGGGTCGGTCCGGGGATGCGCAGGAACGGCATACCTTGAGGACGTCTGAAGGCGGCCACTCTCCTGTCCACGTCCGAGAGTTGCGAGCCGCTGTACAGCGTGGACGGCAGTCCGCAGCCCTTGTGCGCCAGGCCCTGTGCGGGCTCGTCCACCGTCCCGGCTCACCGGCCGGGCCGGTGCCGTGCGTCTGCTACGCCTTCGCTTCGTCGGACCGTGCTGTCGACCACTTGAGTTCGATCTCCAGCTCGATCTGGTCGTCTCCCACCTCCACCTCGACCTCGCTCAGCAGCTCGTCGGGAATGTGCACGCTCAGCTTGCCGGGGCCGAGCTGGAGTTCGGCGCGGCCGCCATGGCGCAAGGCGTCCGCGAGTGCCGCGAGCTGGTCGGCGGCTTCGAGGCGTGTCAATGACCGCTTCTGCTCGAATTCGAGGTCCTTCACGGATGTCTCCCGATCCGGTAGGTAAGCCACATACCAGACCATTGTGAGGCCGTGTGCCGCGGACGGCACACTCACGTCGCGCAAGCCTTCCACCCGGCCCGGGAAGCGCGGACCGGCCGTGACGGCGCAGCCACCGCAGGGTCGGCCGGGCGACAGGGCCCTTCACGGCCTGTGCGTGCCCGCGCGGCGGAGGGCGACCCGCCGCCAGACCGCACGCTGGCAGCGGAGCGTGGCCGTCCCGACGACGATCAGCACGACGATGTTGACCATCAACTGCACGAACGAGCCCCAGGCCTCGCTCCCACTGCTGAAGGCGACGGAGACCGCGATGTCGGCGGCCGCCGGAATGGTCGTGACGGAGATGAACACGCCGAGCAGCGCGCTCGTCTTCGCCTCGGTGAGCGAGATGACACCGACGATTCCGGCGAGGCCCGCGACGGCGAACGAGAAGAAGTTGGGCGTGTTGATCAGCTGGGAGACGGGTCGCACCCCCAGCCTGAAGGCTTTTGACTCGAAGTCACACGCGCGGATCAGCAGGGCGAAGAGGAAGGTCGTGACGATGGCCAGCAGGAATCCCAGGAACAGGGCGCGAAGTCCCTGACGGATGCGCGCTCCGTTGTGCCGGTCGATGCCCAGCGCGACGCTGACGATCGCCCCGTACTCGGGACCGACGACCATGGCCGCGACGATCAGGATCTGCGAGTTGGTGACGATCCCCACCGCGCCGATGAGCCCTGCGATGACCAGGTAGAGGTAGAAGCTCGGCGCGTACGTCCCCTCGGATCGGATCCGTGCCTCGACCTGATCCCAGACGGGCGCGTGCGTACGAGTCCCGAGTTCGCGTGCCGCCTTGGCGCTCCCGCCGACGAAGGCCATGTCGACCGGCTCGATGACGATGGAGCCCCGGTCGTCCAGGTGCAGGGCGCGCAAGGCGCGCAGGACCTCGTTGGCGGCGCCGGTCAGGACGTCGCAGACGATGCCGTCGCCGTCCGGGTTGCGCGCCGCACCGCGCTGCACGATCAGGTTCAGGACCGAGGGGTGGCCCGAAAGGAATTCGACGACCGGGCCGGTGAGGTCCGACGGGCTCACCGCACGGACATGGATCAGGTCCAATCCGAAACCTCCACCCGACTCAGTGCACCGGCGCGCTGCCGACCCTGGGCAGGATCCCTCACGGGGAACCACCCTCCACGGCAACGCCGCGCGGTGTTGCGCCAGTCTGAGAGTTTCGAGGAGAACCAGGCTGTTGGTGCTCTGTCGGCACAACAGGCACATCCGGTGGTCCAGGCGGATAGTGAATCCTAAGATCACTCTGAACTGGGGATACACATGGATCGCTACCCGCCCATCGCAGAGCACGGTCTCATAGGTGACCTGCAGACCTCCGCGCTGGTGACCTCGCGCGGTGTGGTCGACTGGTTCGCCGCTCCCCGCTTCGACTCCCCCAGCATCTTCGCCGCGCTGCTCGACCACGACCGCGGCGGCTACTTCCAGATCACCTCGGCGGATCCCGACGCCAGTTGCAAGCAGTTGTACTACCCGGACACGGCCCTCCTCGTCACCCGCTTCATGTCCCCCGACGGCGTGGGCGAGGTGATCGACTGGATGCCGCCGGACACCGGCCGCGTCCCGACCGACCGGCACACCCTGATCCGCGTCGTGCGCACGGTGCGCGGGACCGTGCGCTTCGACATGGAGTGCCGTCCACGGTTCGACTACGGCAGGGCCACCCACGATCTGGACCTGCGTCCGGAGGCCGCTGTCTTTCGGGCGCCCGGTATCTGCGCGTACGTCCAGGGCACCTTCCCCCTGGAGCGGGACGGCGACGATCTGCGGGGTTCCGTGACGCTGGACGTCGGCGAGACGGCAGCCGTCGTACTGACCGTCTGTGACGCCGACGGCGAGGCGCCTCCGCCTCCCACCGTCGACGGGATCACCCAAGAGCTGTGGGACGCCGCCGACTTCTGGCAGAAATGGGTGCACGGCTCCAACTACCGTGGGCGGTGGCCGGACATGGTCAACCGGTCCGCGATCACTCTCAAACTGCTCACCTACCGGCCGACGGGCGCACCCGTCGCCGCCGCCACCATGGGTCTGCCCGAGCAGGTCGGCGGCGAGCGCAACTGGGACTACCGCTACACCTGGGTCCGCGACGGCTCGCTTTCCGTGCGCGCCCTGCTCGACCTCGGCTTCGTCGAGGAGGCCACCGACTTCACCCACTGGCTGGGAGACCGGCTCCGTGAGTCGGCGGGCAAGGACGGCGAGCCCCTGCAGATCATGTACCGGGTCGACGGGCAACCCCTCGTGAGTGAGGAGATCCTCAGCCACCTGGAGGGCTACCGCGGCTCCGCGCCCGTCCGGCTCGGGAACGCCGCGTCCGACCAACTGCAGCTCGACATCTACGGCGAAGCCCTCTATGCCCTGTCCGAGGGACACGAGGTCGCGAGCCAAGCCGGCTATCAGGGCTGGAAGGTGCTCAGCAGGACGCTGGACTGGCTGGCCGACACCTGGGACCGGCCCGACGAGGGCATCTGGGAGACCCGCGGCGGTCGCCAGGACTTCACCTACAGTCGCGTCATGTGCTGGGCCGCTTTCGACCGCGGCCTGCGTCTGGCCGCCGACTTCAGGCGGCCGGCCGACACCGGGCGCTGGACAAAGGCACGCGACGCCATCCTGCTGCAGGTCATGGAACACGGCTGGAACGACGAGGCCAAGGCGTACGTCCAACACTACGGCGGAGACGCGGTCCTGGACGCCTCGCTGCTGCTGATGCCCCGCGTCGGGTTCGTCGCCCCGCGCGATCCGTCCTGGCTGTCCACCCTGGACGCGATGGACCGCACTCTCGTGTCGGACAGCCTCGTCTACCGGTACGACCCGGCCGCCTCACCGGACGGTCTGCGCGGCTCCGAGGGCACCTTCAGCCTCTGCACCTTCCTCTACGTCGACGCACTCGCCCGGGCCGGTCGGCTGCGGCCCGCCCGGTACACGTTCGAGAAGATGCAGACCTACGCCAACCACGTCGGCCTGTTCGCCGAGGAGGTCGGCCCCAGCGGTGAGCAACTCGGCAACTTCCCGCAGGCGTTCACCCACCTGTCGCTGATCATGGCGGCGAGCACATTGGACGAGGCCCTCGACCGGCAGCGCGACTGACAGTCCCGTGCGACGCCCATGGCTCGCCGGGCGTCGTCACGCCGGAGCGCGTTGTCGTGGCGATCCGGTGCACCCCGCGAGCAGGGACGCCGATGCTCGGTCCTCCGTGCCATCGCGCCCTTGGGCCTTCCACAGGCCACCAGGTATCCGGTGAACCCGATCGCGTTCCTCCGACGCGGTGGTACGCGACGTTCCACCACTCCGACGACACCAAGGTGGCCGACATGGCCGACGACCAGCAGTACGACGTCATCATCATCGGCACCGGAGCCGGCGGCGGCACGCTCGCCCACCGCCTCGCCCCCACCGGAAAGCGCGTCCTGATCCTCGAACGCGGCGGCTATCTCCCCCGCGAACGCGACAACTGGGAATCGACGGCCGTCTTCGTCAAGGGCAAGTACCGCGCCCCGGAGTTCTGGTACGACAAGCACGGCGAGCAGTTCCCGCCCGAGGTCAACTACTACGTCGGCGGCAACACCAAGTTCTACGGCGCCGCCCTCTTCCGGCTGCGCCCCGAGGACTTCGGCGAGATCCGCCACCACGGCGGCATCTCCCCGGCCTGGCCGATCGGCTACGACGACCTGGAGCCGTACTACACCCAGGCCGAACACCTCTACCTCGTGCACGGCCACCACGGCGAGGACCCGGGAGAGGGACCGGCCAGCGCGCAGTACGCGCATCCGCCGGTGCGGCACGAACCGCGGATCCAGCAGCTCAGCGACGACCTGGAGAAGCACGGCCTGCACCCCTTCCACCTGCCGATCGGCGTCAACCTCACCCAGGACGCCGAGGGCGGTGCGGCCAACGGGAGCGTGTGCATCCGCTGCAACCGGGTCGACGGATTCCCCTGCCTCGTGCGCGGCAAGGCCGACGCCGAGGTGATCTGTGTGGAGCCGGCGCTGGAGCACGACAACGTGAGCATGGTCACGGGCGCCAACGTCCGGAGGCTGGAGACCGACAGCACCGGGCGGACCGTCACGGGCGTGGTCGCGGAGATGGACGACGGCTCGGAGGCACACTTCCGCGGTGACATCGTGGTGGTCGCCTGCGGGGCTGTGAACTCCGCGGCGCTGCTGCTGCGTTCCGCGAACGAACACCACCCGGGCGGTCTCGCCAACCGTTCCGACACGGTCGGCCGCCACTACATGCGGCACAACAACCTCGCGCTGATGGCGGTTTCGAAGGAGCCGAACGACACCCAGTTCCAGAAGACCCTCGCCCTCAACGACTGGTACCTGGGCGCGGACGACTGGGATTACCCGCTCGGCGGGATCCAGATGCTCGGCAAGTCGGACTCCGACCAGATCAAGGGCGAGGCACCGCGATGGGCCGGACTCGCGTCACCCGACATGCCGTTCGAGGTGCTGGCCCACCACGCGGTCGACTTCTGGCTGTGCGGGGAGGACCTCCCGCAGCCCGAGAACCGCGTGACGCTGGACGACGACGGTGACATCCACCTCGCGCTGGACGAGAAGAACAACATCGAGGGTCTCAAGCGGCTGCAGCACAAGCTGCACGGCATGCTGAGCAAACTCGGCATGCATCCGCACCACCTCCTCCCCCACAGCCTCTACCTGCACAAGGGAATGCCGATCGGTGCCACCGCGCACCAGGCCGGCACGGTCCGGTTCGGCACCGACCCGGCGGCCTCCGCGCTCGACGTCAACTGCAAGGCCCACGACCTCGACAACCTCTACGTCGTGGACACCAGCTTCTTCCCGAGCATCGGAGCGGTGAATCCGTCCCTGACCGCCATCGCCAACGCCCTTCGGGTGGGCGACCACATCACGGAGCGGCTCGGCTGAAAGGGAACGCGGCCCCGGCGGCTCCTACCGTGACGGCTCGCCGGGGGGTGTCAGCAGGATGGCGATGTCGCCGTCGTCCGGCGACAGCGTGGTGGTTTCGGTGGCCGCGGTGAGCCGACCGTCCGGCTTCACCAGGAAGAGCACTTCGTGCCCGGCCGGGACGGCCTCCTCCACCCGGTGGGTGACGATGCGGCCGCCCTCCTCGTACCGTTGAGCGAGTTCGGGGCGGTTGAGGCCCTCGCCGAACAACGACTCGCTGCCGGTGTACGGGGCGACGACACCGTGGCTGCGGGTCGGAGGTGCCAGCCGGTGAACGGGCCCCTCCACGGTCTCCTTGAGGGTCATGTACGCGAGGGCGTTGAAGTCGTCCTCGTCGGTCAGCAGGAGGACGTCGGTGATGCCCTCCAACTCGGCGCCGGCGCCCGTGGCGGCCGCGAGCAGTTCGCCGGGCGCCAGATCGAGTCCGGCGTCCTTGATGCTGCGACGCTCACGGTCGAGCCCTGCCCACATCAGCACGTCCAGGCCTGCCGAGCGCAGCGCCCGTCCCAGTTCGATCACCCAGGGGTCACCGCCGACCAGGAGCGGACGTGAACGCGCCGAACGTCGCACATCGAGCCACCGGGCCACCGGGAGCGCCGTCAGGCCGTACACCATCACGGTGGCGACGATCACCACGAAAGTGGCGGGGAGGATCTTCTGCGCGCCACCGATACCGGCCTGGACGAGGGAGACGGAGAAGGTGGAGGCGGTGGCCGCGGCGACGATGCCGCGCGGAGCCATCCAGCCGATGAACCACCGCTCGCGGAACGGGACATCGGTGTGGGCGGCCGAGAGCAACGCCACGAGGGGTCTGACCACCAGGACGAGCGCGGCGACCAGGCCGAGCGTCGGCAATGCCACATGGCGCAGCGACTGCGGGGTGACGGTGGCCGAGATCGAGATGAACAGCACACCGATGATGAGCGAGACCATCGTCTCGAAGAAGGGCCGCCGAGCGGGAATGTCGAGTCCCGGGAGGTTGGCGAGCGCCATCCCCATGACGACGGCGGCGATGAGTCCGGTGTCGTCCCGGAAGGCGTCGCAGAGCGCTGCCACCAGTACCACCGCGGCGAGTTGCACGGTCGTGGCGAGCACCTCGTCGAGGGTGAGACGGCGCAGCAGCAGCCACAGGAGACCCGCGCCGACGGCGCCGCCGGCCAGCCCGACCGCGATGCTTCCGCTGAACTTGCCGAGCTGACTGCCCAAGCCGTGCTGTGCGCCGGCCAGCACGCCGTGGAAGACGAACGCCCCGAGGATGCCGCCGATCGGGTCGATCAGCGAGCCCTCCCAGACGAGGACCCGTTGCAGCCTTTCGGTCGGTCGCACGTAGTTGAGCAGGGGCCCGACGACGGTCGGACCGCTCACGACGAGAATGGCGCCCAGCATGACGGCCGCGCCCCTGGACATGCCGACGATGGGGATCGCGAGGAGCGCGGCGGCCACCCAGGTGACGAGCGCGCCGAGCCAGATCAGCCGGACCACGATCCGGCGGGTGTGGCCGGTGAGGCGGCGCAGGTTCAGACCGAGGCCGGCGTCGTAGAGGATCACCGCGACGGCCAGCGAGACGAGGGGTGAGAAGGTGGCGCCCAGGAGCTTCTCGGGGTTGACGTCGTCGGTCAGCGCGCCCGCGACGAACCCGGCCGGCAGCAGGAGAAGGATCGCCGGGAGCCGCAGCAGGCTCGCCACCAGCTGGCAGCCGACCGCGAGGCCCACGATCAGCCCGATGCCGAGCAGGATCTCGCTCGATGTCACTGCGTCCCCTTCTGGTGTGCCGTCCTGACCGACCGGGTCACGGTGACCGTCGGCCGTCGTCACCGCTCATTCGGCACCGTCCTCTTCGGGAACGGGTTGCAACACGCCCTTCGTGTCGAGCCGGTAGAGCACCACCAGGGCGGGGGCGATGAACACGAGGGCGACGGCGGCGACGATGAGCATCCACTGGAGCGGTGCGCTCGCGCCCGCGGCCTGCTGGACGGTCAGCGAAGTGGGCACCAGGTAGGGCCGCTGGGCGAAACCCCAGGCGGCGATCAGGAGCGCCACGACGGCCACGGAGCTGTACCGTGCCCAGCCCGCGGCCGGGCCGGAGACGAGCCACGCCGTCACCGCCAGGGCCACCGCGGCGACGATGACGAGGGCGAGTCCGGTGCCGTGGGTGAGCCCGTGGTGGACGTAGCTGGCGTGCGGATCGGTCACGGTCAGGCCGATCACGACGAGGACCAGCAGCACGGCGGCGGCGATCCAGGCGCGAAGCCGGAAGTAGCCGACGAGGTCGTGGGCCTCGAAGCGGCGCGCGTCGGCGACGAGGAACGCAGCGCCGAGGAAGGCGGTCGCGGCGACGGTGACCAGACCGGCCATGATCGAGGTGGTGTGGGCCCATACATCGGCCGAGGCGGTGGTGCCGGGGGCGACCCGCCCCGATGCCACCGCGCCGATCGCCGCGCCCAGGAAGAACGGCGTGAGCAGCGAGGAGATCGCGAACACGGCTCCGTAGACGCGGCGTTCGGCGAGGCGACGAGTGGGCTTTCGCAGCGCGAAGCCGGCGCCGCGCAGGACCATACCGACGGCCGCCAGCGCGAGCGGGAGCCACAGGGCGGTGAACACCGTCTGGAAGAAGACCGGGAAGCCGGTCCACATGAGGACCAGGATGAAGATCAGCCAGACGTTGTTCACCTCCCAGACGGGTGCCATGGCGTGGTCGATGAGCCAGCGGGGGCGTTTGCCCCGATCGGCGCCACCGGCCAGCAGGTCCCAGAAGCCGGCGCCGTAGTCCACGCCGCCGCTACAGGCGTAGGCAGCGACGGCGAGCAGCAGGATCCAGGCGACGACGGTGGCGGTCACAGGTCGCTCCCGGGTGCTCGGTGGTCACCGGGGGCGGCCGCGGCGACCGGCTCCGGGCGCGGGCCGTACGGTGTGTCCGACTCGGGATCCTCGGCGTGTTTGGCGGCAGAGCCCGCTGCGGCGTCGGTGAGGCGCCAGCGAGTGCGCATTTTGAGCAGCACGGTGAGGAAGGCCCCGAAGACGAACACGTAGACCGTGACCATGATGCCGAACATGGTCCACAGCGAGGCGGCCGCCGTCGGGGTGACCGCCTCGGAGACCCGCATGTTCTGGTAGACGATCCAGGGCTGACGGCCTACCTCGGCGGTGATCCAGCCGCACTCCACCGTGATCACGCTGGCGACCCCGGCGACGGCTGCGCAGCGGAAGAACCATCGGGACGTCGGCAGGTCCCGGCGCCGCCACCAGCACCAGGCATACCAGAGGGCGAGTACGATCAGCAGGCTGCCGATGGTCACCATGATGTCGAAGGCCCAGTGCGCGATCGTCGCCTGGGTCACGGTCGGGCGATCGGAGGGCGGCACCGACGTCAGCCCGGTCACCTTGGTCTTGGGACTGAACCCGGCGAGGATGGAGTCGAGTTGGGGGATCTTGACTCCGCCCTTGATGCTCCCGTCCTCTTGGAGGCGGCCGAACATGTACTCCGGTACATGGGTGTCGGTCTTCCAGACGAGTTCCGTCGCCGCGAACTTGACGGGCTGCTTGTGGAAGACCGCCCGCGCGATGGCGTCACCGAGCACGAACTGCACGGGGGTGAGGATCGCCGCGACGGTGAACGGCACGGTGAATCCCAGACGGTGGTAGCGGTCACGACGGCCGCGCAGCCATCCGACCGCGTACACGCCGGCCACCACGTAGCCCGCCGTCAGGAACATCGCCACCACGAAGTGCCAGTACTGCGGGCCGAACATCGGTGTGAAGATGGCCTGTTGGACGTTGACGTCCACGGGCTTCCCGCTCGCGTCGAGGCTGAAGCCGTGCGGGGTGTTCATCCAGGAGTTGGCGGCGATGATGCCGAAGGCGCCCATCAGCGCCGCGAACGGCAGCGGGACAGCGAGCCAGAAGTGCGTCCTGGGCTTCAACCGGCGCCAGCCGTAGAGGTAGATGGCGATCAGGATCGCCTCAAGGAAGAACGCCCACGCCTCGACGCCGAAGCCGAGACCGAAGACGTCGCCCCAGCGGCCCATCATGCCGGGCCACAGCAGGCCGAACTCCAGTGACAGGACGGTGCCGGTGACGATGCCGACGGCGAACTGGACCGCCATCACGGCCGACCAGCGCCGGGCCAGCAGCAGCGCGACCGGATCGTTCTTCCGGAGGCCCCGGTGGTGCATGACCAGGGTGATGAAGGGCAGTGCGACACCGAACGGCACGAGCATGATGTGACAGCCCAGGGTGAAGGCCATGAGTTCTCGTGCGGGCAGCAGCTGCGCGGGGGTGTTCGCCAGGAAGTGTGCGGCGGTGTTCATGCGGGCCTCGGTGGTTCGTGCCGGTCGACGGGGTCGGCCGCTGGGCCGGACGGGGAGGTGACAGGCACGGCGGCGTGGGGAACCGCCGCCGTGTAGGCGCGTTCGCGGCGTGCTCCGGAGGCGAAGACCACCGCCCAGCTGAGCAGCGCGCCGATCCTGCTGCGGAATCCGGTGAGGAAGGCGATGTGGATGAACAGCCAGATCAGCCAGCCGATCAGTCCCGAGGCGTGGAAGCGGCCCATCTTCACGACGGCCCGGCCTCGTGAGATGTACGCCGCGCTGCCGAGGTCCAGGTAGCGGAACGGACGTGGCTTCCTGGTCCGGCCCTCCATGGAGTGACGGATCCGTCGGCCGGCGTAGGCGCCGCTCTGCATGGCGACCTCGGCGAGTCCGGGCAGCTTGTCCAGGCTCATCAGGTCGCCGACCACCCGGATCTCCGGGTGACCGGCGATGGTCAGGTCGGGCTCGACCTTGATGCGTCCGGCACGGTCCTGCTCGGCGCCCGTCGCCCGGGCCAGCGCCGTCGCCAGCGGTGGCGCCTCGACCCCGGCCGTCCACAGCACGGTTCGGGCTTCGACTCGCTCCGTGTCACCGTCTTTGCGGCGCACCGTCAGGCCGCTGTCGTCGACGTGGGTGACGATCGACCGCAGGTGCGTCTCGACACCGAGAGTGTCCAGGGTTCGGGCGGCCTTGCGGGACAGCACCGGGCCGAAGGCGCCCAGAACGCCGTCGGAGCCGTCGAAGAGCAGGACCCGTGCCTGGCCCGGGTCGATGGTGGAGAACTCCCGGTCGAGGGTGTGGCCGGCGATCTCCCGGATCTGCCCCGCGAGTTCGACTCCGGTGGGGCCACCTCCCACGAGGGCGAAGGTGAGCCACCGGGAACGTTCCTGCGGGTCCTCGCTCGCCTCGGCCCGCTCGAAGGCCCGGTAGATCTTGGTCCGTACGGCCAGGGCGTCGGCCAGCGTCTTCATGCCGGGCGCGTACGGTGCGAACTCGTCGTGTCCGAAGTAGGACTGCCGTACGCCGATCCCCACGATCAGGTCGTCGTAGGGAAGTTCCAGCGCGTCCCCGTCCGTCGGCTGTGCGTGGACGACCTGCCTGGCCACGTCCACGTCGGTGGCCGTGGCCTGCAGGCACCGCACTTGCGGGTGGCGGCGCAGGACGGCCCTCAGGGGCTGGGCGATCTGGCCCTCGGAGAGGATGCCGGAGGCGCACTGGTACAGCAGCGGCTGGAACAGGTGGTGGGCGCAGCGGTCGACCAGCGTCACCGCGACCGGGGCGCTGCGCAGGGCCCGCACGGCGAAGAGGCCGGCGAAGCCACCGCCGAGGATCACGACTCGGCGAGGGGTCACGTGGTCTTCCACGGTGTGATCAGCCTCCGGTGGCGAAGCCGGGGAAGAGCGTCATCCCGCCGTCGACGAACAAGGTGGTGCCGACGACGTAGTCCATGAGATCGGAGGCGAGTACGGTCACGGCGGTCGCGATGTCCTCGGGCTCGCCGACCCGCCGGTAGGGGATCAGCCGCAGGAGGTCCCGCTCCGCCTCCGGGGTCTCCCAGGCACTGCGGTTGATCGGGGTCTTGATGGCGCCGGGCGCGACGGCGTTCACCCGGATGCCCTTGGGGCCCAGTTCCTGCGCCAGCGTCTGCATGAGCATCAGGACACCGCCCTTGGACGCGGCGTAGTTCGCGTGGCCTGACCAGGGGATGATCTGGTGGACCGAGCTCATGCAGACGATCTTTCCCGCGGAGCGGGACACCTCCGACACGACGCCCCTGCGGACGAACTCCTTCGCCGCCTCCCTGGCGCACAGGAACTGGCCGGTGAGGTTCACGTCCAGCACCTTCTGCCACTGTGCCATGCTCATCTCGGCGATGGGGGCGTCCCGCTGCAGCCCGGCGTTGGCCACCATGATGTCGATCGTGCCGAATTCCGCGACCATACGGTCGACCATCGCGACGACCTGGTCCTCTTGCGAGACGTCGGCCTCGTGCGCGTAGGCCTGAACGCCGTGGGACTTGATCTCGGCGACGACCTCTTCGGCCGCCTCGGGACCGAAGACGTAGTTCACGACCACGTCGGCACCGGCCCGGGCCAGTCCGATCGCCGTCGCCTTGCCGATGCCGGAGTTGGCTCCGGTCACCAGGGCCTTCTGTCCGCGGAGAATCTGCGGCACCGGCCGCTGCCCCGCGCCCACAGCTGAGCTCACTGCTGTCTCCCGTCGTTCGCCTCGACTCTGCGTCGATGGTCAACACTCGTCGGCGGCAGCCCGGGCGGACGGCTGGCGCGCCGCGCTCATCAAGGGGACACGGCTGTGCCCCCCTGAACGGCGCAGTGGGCCGGTGACCGACTGCCACGGACGCCGAGGCGGGTGACCGTGTCGGCCGTCCCCCGGCCTACCCGGACGGCTCAGCCGACCCGGGCTCTGCCCAGCCGTGACGGACGGCGTGTCCGCCGAGCTGCATCCGGGTCTGAACTCCCGCTACGTCCATGAGGCGGCGTAGGCGTCGGTGCAGCGTCCGTGGGGACAGGCCGAGCTGTGTCGCGACCGTCAGGTCCGTCACTCCGGCCAGCAGGAGCGCGATGATCCTTCGGTCGAGGTCGGTCGGTCCCTCCGGGCCCAGTTCGACGATGGATCGGGCTTCGTCGCCGGTGGCCGGCAGTTCCAGCGGATGGGCGGTGCGCCATACGGTCTCGAACAGGGTGTCCATCGCGTCCAGGAGGCCGCTGCGGTGCAGCAGTACCGCCCCGGGTTCTCCGGTCGGCGTGGTCGCGAGCGGGACGAGGCCGAGTTCGGCGTCGGCCAGCATGAGTTTCATGGGGAGTTGGTCGGCGACGCGCAACCGCACACCGTTGCGCAGGGAGTCGATCGCGTCGTGGATGATGCCGGGCTCGGCCAGCACGGCTCTGTCCAGCACAGCGCGGAACCGCACGCCGCGACCGAGGGCCATGGGTTCGGCCGTGTTCTCCTCGGGCGGCAGGGCGACGAACGGTGCGGTGATGAAGGTGCGGACCTGGGTGCGGGCCGCCTGCTGTACCTGGAGGTAGCGATGGCGGATGGCGTCGGCGCCCGTGACGACCTCGATCAGGTCGTCGATGCTGCCGGCGGTCGTGGCTGCCCGGTGTTCCTCCGCGAAGGTCACCAGCGCGTGCTCGGCCGCGCGCAGCCCGTCCCGGCGTTGGCTGATGAGGGCGCCGAGCGCCATGGCGGGCGGCGCGGCGGTGAACCGCTCGTCCGCCGACCTGATCACCAGTCCCCAAGCGACCAGGCGAGACAGGGACTTGTCGGCCTGAGCCTGCGTCAGGGCGAGCAGGTCCGCCAGCAACGTGGCGGTGGAGTCGGGCCGTCCAAGGAGGGCCCGGTAGACCTGCTCGTCATCCGGTTCGAGGCCCAGAACATCCAGCATCGGCGACCGACTCTCTTCCGCTTGTCGCAGCGGGGAGAGTATGCGCCATGGCGGCAGACCTTGAATAGCCCCTGGTGGGAGCAGGTGGGACGGGTGGTGCCCCGGGGAGTCGCCTCCCCGGGGCGAGGTGGTGCGGTTCATCGCAGGCCGTACGCCCGGACGATCTCGTTCTTGACACCGAAGCCGCTGCTCGTCCCGGCGCTCGCGCGGATCGAGAGGAAGCCACCCGGCTTCTTGGCCGTCCTGAACGATCCCTTCCAGTAGCCGCCCGCGCCCTTTGTCAGGCTCACCTTCTGCCAGGTCGCACCGTCGTCGTAGGAGACGTCGAGCTTCACCGTGGTGACCTTGCCGGGCACCGTGCCGCCGTCCATCGACACCGGCTTGAGGCCTATCTCCTGGGCCGTGTTGGCCTTGACGTCGCCGTGCAGGTCCGAGTCCAGTTTGTAGTTCAGGTTCAGTACCGAGAAGGGTTCGAAGAAGTCCGAGTCGACGGTGTCGGACAGGAACGTCCACTCCGTGTGGGTGCGTGTCGACAGCCGGAAGACGTCACCGGGCCGCTCCGCGTCGAGGACGGCGCGGTAGGGCAGCCTGCCCGCCGGGACCTCCTCCCACTGCATGTCGCCGCTGTTGGGGTTGTCGTAGATCCGTGTGTCGCCCTGGAAGATCTGCAGGTGCGACGGTGTCTCGCCCCACGGCAGATAGCCGCCCAGCCGCATGGTGTCGCTGGCGGAAGCCCAGGCCTGGACATTCCAGGTCATGTAGTTCTGCCAACGGGAGTTGTACACACCGAAGGACTCGCTCTGCCCGGGCCGCGTCGCCGGAGCGAACCAGTCCAGACGCGTGGTGGTGCCCTTGGAGTAGGTGTTGTCTCCGGACACCATCGACCACGGCAGGGATCCGTCGACGCCCTGTGTGTGGAACTCCCTCCAGACCTGTCCCGGAGTCACCCACTCGGTGCGGGTGCCCGGGTGCCACTCGCTCTCGGGAAGGTTGAACGACGGGCTGAGGGTGAAGTCGGAACGGTAGCCCTCCGCCGACTTGCCGTCCGTGGCCGAGTAGTAGCGGGCGTCGATCCGGGCCAGATCGCCCTTGGTGGGCTTGTAGACCAGGGCGCGGTTCGGCACCTGACCCGGGTAGTCGCGGGTCAGGTCGTAGACGAACGGCGTGTACTGGGTCTGCTTCACCGTCAGCTTCAGAATGCCGGACCTGGCCATCGCGATGAGCGTCCGGCCGGCGTCGCGGTGCACGGTGGCGACCGGGATGGCCGCCTCGCCGACGTACTCCGTGAGAGCGCCGGCATCGTCGTTGACGACGATCAACGCCTTTGCGCCGGCCGCGACCGCGGCCTCGGCGCGCTCCTGCGGCGAGACCTCGTCGCTGCGCCTGACGACGGCGAGCTTGCCCTTCGCCTTGATCTTCTCGTAGGCCGCAGCCGCTCCGTTGCCCGCGTAGACCACGTCGCGCCGGTCGGTGGCAGTGCCCAGTGCGCTGCCCGGCTGCACCAGTGCGTCGAACCGGAGGCGGCCGCCGAGCGCGCTCAGAGCGAGTGGCGGCTCGCCCTTGCGCCAACGGGTGGTCAGCACGAACTCGCCGTGCTTCATCGGCATCGTCGGCGCGACGTAGACGTCGTCGTACGTCGGTGGCAGCACGTACGCGCTGCGGTAGTCCGTGTACGGGTCCTGGCCCTCGTAGTGGACGTTGAAGTCGACCTTGCGCTGGCGGTCCTCGGTGCGCTGGGGCGCCTCGGTCTGCAGCAGACGGGCCTTGCTCGCGTCCAGCACGACATCCGCGGGGCCGTCCTTGAGCGTGGTCTCCGGGTCGACCAGCACGGCCAGACCCGAGCGGTCCGCCTTCTCACCGGCCACGTCGAGGTATCCCGCGACCGTGTAGAGGCCGGGAGCCATGCGCATGGTGGTGTTGCCGTCGACGTAGACCGACCACGGCAGGGTGTCGCCGGCCAGGTTGATGTTGACCCAGCCGGAGGTGGGCTCGCCGTCCCGGCCGACCAGCTCGATGTTCAGGTCGTAGCGCTCCTCCTCCTTGAGCAGCGCCACGGACGTGCGGGTCACCGGCTTTCCGGTGGCGGCGTCGGTCGCTGTCACGTAGCCGACATGCCGTCCTACGGAGGCGGCTTGGGGATCCCCGGTCACCGGGACGGCGGCGGTGCCGCCCGCCGGTACGGTCACCTTGGCCGCGCCCAGGGTGAACGTGCCGTCCTCGTTGGTCAGGTCCAGGTTCAGCGTGACGTCGGAGGATCCGGTGTTGGTGAAGGTCAGGTCCTTGGTGACGGCCTTGTCGCTCGCCTCGTGCGGCCACGTGTGGTTACCGAAGAACAGCGAGCCGGTGGCGCGGACTTCGGTGCGCACGGCGGCGGCCACGTCGACGCGGCCGGTGCCGACCTCATACGGCGAATACCCTTCGCCCAGGCCCTTCGCCGTGCTCATCAGGTGTTCCTTGAGCTGCGCGCCGGTCCAGTCCGGGTGCCGCTGGGCCAGGATCGCCGCCGCGCCGACCACGTGAGGGGTGGCCATCGACGTGCCGCTGAGGGTGCGGTACATGCCCTCGCCGCCGTCGGTCATCTCCTGCGAGCGGGCCGCGGTGATGTCCACGCCGGGTGCCGAGATGTCCGGCTTCATGGCGCCCGAGGTGGCCAGCGGGCCGGTGCTGGAGAAGGACGCGAGCTGGTCCTGCTTGTCCGTGGCGGCCACGGTCAGTGCCGAGGCGGCCGCGCCGGGGGCGGAGATGCTCTCCGGGCCCGCGTTGCCGGCGGCGATGACGAACAACGTGCCGTACTTCGCGGACAGTGCGTCGACCGCCTGCGACATCGGGTCGCTGCCGTCCGTCGGGTAGGAGTCGCCGAGGCTCATGTTGACGACGTCGGCGCCGGATTCGGCGGCCCACTGCATGCCGGCCATGACCCAGGAGTCCTGGCCGTACCCCTCGGCGCCGCTGAGCACCTTGCCGACGTACAGGTCGGCGCCAGGAGCGACGCCCTTGTAGTCGCCTCCGGACGCGGCACCGGAACCCACGATCGTGCTGGCCACATGGGTGCCGTGCCCGTTGAGGTCGGTGATGGCCTCACCCGGCACGAAACTCTCCGTGCCGTCGATCACGCCGGCGAAGTCGGGGTGGTTGACGTCGATGCCGGTGTCGAGGACCGCGACCTTGACGCCCTTGCCGGTGTAGCCGGCCTTCCATGCCTCGGGCGCGCCGATCAGCGGCACGCTCTCCTTCAGGTTGACCTTCACGCGGCCGTCGAGCCACAGCTTCGCCACACCCGCGCCCATCGCCTTGCTGTCCCGCGGCGCGACGGTGTTCCAGAAGGTACGGGCCTGGGTCTTCCGGGTGCTGAGCACGGCACCGCGAATGCTCTTGAGCTTGCGGGTCAGCTTGCTGCCGCGAGGGGCCGTCGGCTCGACGGGCGCACCGGACTTGGACGTGCCGTAGGTCGCGATGAGCGGCACGGCGGCCGTCTTCGCGTCGTCGTAGCCCATCGCCACGAGGTCGGTGACGTTGAACAGCCGCCGGTCCAGCCTGCCCGCGCCCAACAGCGGGACAGCCTCGTCGGGAATGACGAACAGATCGCCGTCGACCGTCTGCATCTTCACGCCACCGACGGCGCTGTCGGGTCGGTCGACGTCGGCGATCTGCTTGCCGTCGGCCATCGTGGTGACCGTGACGACGTCGCCGGTGACCAGCGTGACTTCATGGGTCGCCGTGGGTTTCGCGGGAACGGGGGGCTTGCTCGGAGCGGCCAGTGCGGGCTCTTGCAGAACCGCGAGCCCCGACGCCAGCAACGGCGCCACGGTGGCGGCGGAGATCAGCCGCCAGCGTCTGCGTCGAGCAGCGGAGGACTGGGAGGGAGAGGACATGCCCTGGGTCTATCGGGCGGTTGAGGCCCCCGGGAAGGCAGGCCGCCGACAAGTCCTCGCCATGGCAGGGACTTGCCAGCCGCAAAGGGCGCCTATCCAGGCGCGACCGCACTTTTCGGACCGGCGGTGGCGCGACGCGGACCCGGGCAGGCAGGCGTCGACGCTTCTGTCTGCTCAGCCGTGCAGGGGCCAGGACGTGAGCAGGGTTCGGGCTGTGCCGTTGTCGCCGAGTTGGTAGACGGCGAGGGCGGCCGGGTGGACATCGAAGGCGTCGAAGGGTTCAGACTGAGGGATCTTGAGGTGCTCGACGGTGTCGCTCATCGCTGCTCCGGCTTCCCGTAGAGGGTGCTCCAGTCGTCCTTCATGCTCACGACGGTCCAGCCGAGCTCTTCGGCCTTCGCCAGGGACGCCTCCGCGGACGCGGTGTACGCGAACTCGCGCTCGGCGTCGTCGTGGTTGACCAGCAGGGCGAACCGCGCCGAACCGAGCATCTCGATGTCCACGTCGGCGTTGCCACCGGCGAAGACAGGCAGGCGGCCGGTCTGGGCGAAGATGTGCTCGGGCTTGCCGGGGCCCAGGTCGAGGGTGCCGAGGATCTTCTCGCCGCGCACGATCGTGCCGTCGGCGTACGTGTACTCGGCGGCCGAACCGATGACGTTCTCCTTGTGGATCCCCCAGGTCTCCTCGGCGAACACCCGCATGAAGTCCCGGCCCCCGCCGGAACACACGAAGATCCGGAACCCGTGATCCCTCAGCAGGTCGAACAGTTCGAGCATCGGCTGATACACGAGGTCCTTGTAGAGGGCTCCGAGCTTCGGCTGTTCGGCCGTCGCGAGCCAGGCGCGGACCTGCGCGTCGAACTCGGTCGGGGTGGTACCGGCCCAGGATCGTGAGAACGCCTTCAGCAGCGACTCGATCACCGGCGGATCCTGCGTCGCCACTCCCCGCAGGAACGAGGCGTCCTTTTCGATCAGCGCCTTGTACGGCTGGAGTTCGGCGAGCGAGGGGTCGGCCTCGACCTCTTCGGCCCAGTGCCGGAAGACGAAGTCGAACTGGGGCGGCAACGGCTGCTCCACCCACAGCGTGCCGTCGTTGTCGAACGCCGCGATCCGATCGGCCACCGGGACGAAGTCCGGCCCTTCGCTCGTCGCGCGACGCACGAAGTCCACGATCGCGTCCTTGGTCCCGCCGTCACGCCAACTCGCCAGCACCATGACCGTCACTTCGTCAGCAGTGGAAGGGCCGCGGCTGCGGCTCAGGCCGTCACCGACGGCTTCTCCTGTCGAAATATACGCCGCTGACCTATATGTCGCGTATCGGGTCCCATCCGCTAGCGACGCACCCGGGGCATCCCCAGTCCGATCCAGGCGATGATCTCCCGCTGGATCTCGTTGTTCCCGCCACCGAAGGTGAAGATCACCGCGGACCGGTAGCCGCGTTCGAGTTCGCCGTGCAGGACGGCTCCGGCCGAGCCCTCCTTGAGGACGCCCGGTGCGGCGACGATCTCCATGAGCGCGGCGTACGCGTCCCGGCGCGCCTCCGAGCCGTAGACCTTGACGGCGGAGGCGTCCTGCGGGGTGAGGGTGCCCTGCTGGACGGCGTTCACCATCTGCCAGTTCATGAGTTTCATGGCGTCGAGGCGGGTGTGCGTGCGGGCGAGACCGCGGCGGACCCAGGGGAGGTCGACGACGCGGCGGCCGTCGCCGAGTTTGGTCTCCATGGCCCAGCGCTGGACGTCGTGCAGGGCGCGGATGGCCATGGTGCCGTGCGCGGCGAGGGTGACGCGCTCGTGGTTGAGCTGGTTGGTGATCAGCCGCCAGCCCTTGTTCTCCCGGCCGACCCGGCGCGTGGCGGGGACGCGGATGTTCTCGTAGTAACTCGCGGTGGTGTCGTGCGAGGCGAGCGTGTTGATGAGGGTGCAGGAGTAGCCGGGGTCGGAGGTCGGGACGAGGAGCATGGTGATGCCCTTGTGGGGCGGGGCGTCGGGGTCGGTGCGGACGGCGAGCCACACCCAGTCGGCGGTGTCGCCGTTGGTGGTCCAGATCTTCTGTCCGTCGACGGTGTAGTGGCCGGTCTCCTCGTCGCCCTCCCGTACCGCCTTGGTCCTGAGCGCGGCGAGGTCGGTCCCGGCGTCGGGCTCGCTGTAGCCGATCGCGAAGTCGAGTTCGCCGGAGAGGATCCGCGGCAGGAAGTAGGCCTTCTGCTCGTCGGTGCCGAACTGCATGATCGTGGGTCCGACGGTGTTGAGGGCCATCAGCGGCAGCGGTACGCCGGCCTGGGCGGCCTCGTCGAAGAAGATGAACTGCTCCATCGGGCCCAGGCCGCGCCCGCCGTACTCCTCGGGCCAGCCGACACCCAGCCAGCCGTCCGTGCCGAGCCGTCGGACGGTCTCGCGGTAGAAGCGCTTCTGGGCCGCCGGATCGCCGTAGCGCGCGTAGGCGTTGTCCGGCACCAGCTCGGCGAAGTAGTCCCGCAGTTCGGTCCGCAACCGCTGCTGCTCCGGCGTGTATTCGAGATGCACGGTGCCTCCTTGCCTTCCCGGGCCGACCTGACGGCGCACACGGTAGAACGTGTTTCACAAATGGGGAATGGTGATGACGCGGGCACGTGGTGGTCCGGGGCGTACGGGGTGCGGCACGGTGGGCCTTAGGGTGGCGCGACCGGGTGCGGCAGGCCGTCGGCCGGCCGACGGGGCAATTCCCGTACGGGACAGGGTTCTTGCGTCCGCAGGGGTCCGAGGACGCGTGAGAGTGATGGCATGACGAGCCGAGTGACGCTGATCTCAGCGGCGATCAGTGAGGCGCTGCGCGAGGCCCGCTTCGACGACGGGAGTCCGGTGGACGTCTCGGGTCTGCGGGCCGCGCGAGCGGTGGCCGCCGCGGGTGCCGTGCCGACCGGGGAGCGGCTGTGGGTCTCCCCCGGCGTGCGCTGCCGGCAGACCGCGGGGGCGCTCGGTCTCGACGCCGCCGTCGACGTGCCGGAGCTGGCCGGCCTGGAGGTGGGCCGCTGGCGCGGGGCGACTCTGGGCGAGGTGAGCGCGGCGGAGCCGGAGGCGGTCGCGCTCTGGCTCGCGGACCCCGCGTCGGCGCCGCACGGCGGGGAGTCGGTGCGGGCGTTCTGCGACCGGGTGGCGGGGTGCCTGGAGCGGGCCGCCGAGCAGGACGGCAGGATCGTCGCGGTGGTGGAGCCCGAGGTTGTACGAGCCCTGTTGGTACGGGCGTTGGGCGCGCCGGAGTCGGCGTTCTGGCGGGTGGACGTGGCGCCGCTCACCGCCACGGAGTTCAGCGGGCGCGCGGGGCGGTGGAACGTCCGCGCGGGACGCCCGCTGGACGGACGGGCCTGAGCCGGCGCGTCCGCGCGGTCAGCTCAGGGTGGCGAGGAAGTCCGCGCAGGCCTGCGCGCACTCGCGGCAGGTCTTGGCCGAGCCCTCCGCGCCGGGGAAGCCGTCGAAGACCTCCGCGCACTCCAGGCAGACGTCACGGCACCACTCCAACTGGGCCCGGACGTCGCGCTCGTCCTGCCCGACCTGCCGGGAGAGCAGGTGGCAGGTCGCCTCGCAGACCTCCGCGCACAGCACGCCCTTGCGCCGTACGAGAGCCTGGTCCTCGGGCCCGTCGGGATTCATGAGGCTCGCGCGCAGCGCGCAGGCCCGGGCGCATTGGCTGCAGGCCTGGGCGCAGACGAAGCGGTCCTCCAGGAAGCGGAAGAGCTCCTGCTGGGATGTCGTGGAAGTCACAACAACCGTGTAGCCGCAGGGAGTCGGTTCAAACGGCGCGGGAGGGATGCCTCACGCGCCGGCCGCCTCCCGGGAGATCTGCTCGAACTCCGCGCCCATCGCGGCGGACAGCGCCTGAGCCGCCGACAACGGGCGCACCATCACCGTGAGTTCGTCGATCCGGCCGTCCTCGTCGAAGTGCAGGAAGTCGCAGCCGTTGATCTCCTTGTCGCCCACCTTGGCGGTGAAGACGAGCGCGTGGTCCCGGCCGTCGGCCCCGGCGATCTCCCGCACGTAGCGGAAGTCGCTGAAGACGCGCCAGACGCCCCGCAGGATGGCCGCGGTGATCGGCTTGCCCGGGTAGGGCTTGAAGGCGACGGGGCTGGTGAACACGACGTCGTCGGCCAGCAGCTCCTCGACAGCGGCGAGGTCCCCGGCCTCCACGGCCTTGCGGAACGCGTTCATCACGCCCACCTCTCATAGTCAACTAATTGATTAGGTGCGGATAAGATTAGTCGTGCCCGTGTATGCCGTCTAGCCTTGGCGGATGGCATTGCGACACGCGGTACTGGCCGCGCTCCTGGAGGGCGAGGCGTCGGGGTACGACCTGGCCAAGGGGTTCGACGCCTCGGTGGCCAACTTCTGGATGGCGACTCCGCAGCAGCTGTACCGCGAGCTGGACCGCATGGAGTCCGAGGGGCTCATCGAGGCCCGGCTGGTACGCCAGGAGCGCCGGCCCAACAAACGGGTGTTCTCCCTGACCGCGACGGGCCTGGACACGCTGGCCTCCTTCACCGCGGCGCCGGCGCGGCCCACCGCCCTGCGCGACGAGCTGATGGTCAAGGTGTACGCCCTCGACGAGGGGGACGCCGACGCCGTACGGGCGGCGATCGCCGAGCGGCTGGAAACGGCGCGCGCCAAGCTGGCGCACTACGACCGGATCGGCACCCGCCTGCTCGACGGTCGGACCGAGGAGGTGTACCTGGCCACCGCCGAGCGTGTCGGCCCCTACCTCACCCTCCTGGGGGGACGCGCCTTCGAGCAGGCGAACATCGCGTGGGCGGAACAGGCGCTGCTCGTCCTGGAACGCCGCGCGTCCGTGCCGCGGTAGGGCGTCCGTGGCGCGGGTGGTCGTCCGGGATCGCCCGGCGCACCCCGGTTGGTCTCCCACGGCCTCCCCGCCTACGGTCGAGGAGGCAACCGCCCCCGACGATCCGTGTGCGGAACACCTGGACGGGTAGCCGGAACCACGGCCCAGCAGGGTCCGCACACCCGGAAGGACGCACCATGTCGAAGATCCTCTTTGTGATGACCGGCGCCGATCACTGGACGCTCGCCGACGGCACCCGGCACCCCACCGGCTTCTGGGCCGAGGAGGCCGCGGCCCCGTACGAGGCTTTCAGGGCCGCCGGTCACGACGTGGTCGTCGCCACGCCGGGCGGGGTGGAGCCGACGATGGACCAGGGCAGCCTGGCGCCCGAGCTCAACGGCGGCCAGGAGGGCTCCGACCGGGTCGCGCGCACCGTCGCGTCCATGAGCGAGCTGAAGCACCCGGTCAAGCTGTCGGAGGTGGACCTCGACGACTACGACGCCGTGTTCTACCCGGGCGGCCACGGTCCGATGGAGGACCTGTCGGTCGACACCGACTCGGGCGGGCTGCTCACCGCGGCGCTGGAGTCGGGCAAGCCGCTCGGCGTCGTCTGCCACGGTCCGGCGGCCCTGCTGGCGGCGACCCGGGACGACGGCTCCAACGCGTTCGCGGGCTACCGGGTGACGGCGTTCACCAACGCCGAGGAGACGCAGGCCGGTTTCGCGGACAAGGCCGCGTGGCTGCTCCAGGACCGGCTCGTCGACGCCGGCGTCGACTTCCAGGAGGGCGAGGCGTGGGCCCCGAAGGTCGTCGTCGACCGCAACCTCGTGACCGGTCAGAACCCCGCTTCCGCCGCCCCGCTCGCCACGGAGCTGCTGAAGAGGCTGGCCTGAGCGCATGACGGCCGACCGGTCGTGGAAGACCCTCGGCGACCGCTGACACACCCTGCGCCGCCCAGCCGTGCGACGCGGGTGCCGGACCGGTCCGAGGAAGGGGCAGTCGTGATGCGTACGCTCGGCGTCGCCGTCGTGGGGTTCGGCTGGATGGGCCGGGTGCACACCCGGGCCTACGCGCGCGTGCCGCACCATTTCCCGGGGCTCGCCCTGCGGCCCGCGCTGGTTGCTGTCGCCGACGAGGTGCCCGGCCGGGCCGAGGAGGCGGCGGAGCGCCACGGCTTCGCCATCGCCGCCCGCGACTGGCGCGAGATCCTCGCCGACCCCCGGGTCGAGGCCGTGAGCGTCACCGCGCCGAACTTCCTGCACCGTGAGATCGGCACGGCCGTGGCGGAGGCCGGCAGACACCTCTGGATCGAGAAGCCGGTGGGACGGGACGCCGACGACGCCCGGGCGGTCGCGGAGGCGGTGGCCGCGGCAGGGGTCCGGGGCACGGTCGGCTTCAACTACCGTTGCGCGCCCGCCGTCGTGGCCGCCCGTGAACTGATCGCCTCCGGCGAGCTCGGCGACGTCACGCACGCGCGCGTGCGGCTCTTCAGCGACTACGCGGCACACCCGGAGTCGGCGCTCACCTGGCGCTTCGAACGGGAGCGGGGCGGCAGCGGAGTCCTCGGCGACCTGGCGTCGCACGGCGTCGACCTGGCCCGCTTCCTGCTCGGCGAGATCGAGGCGCTGGCGGCGGACACCGCGGTGTTCGTGCCCCGGCGGCCCCGTCCCGCCGGGGCCACGGCGGGCCACGCCCGCGCGACCGGCGGTGACCTCGGGCCGGTGGAGAACGAGGACTACGTCAACTGCCTGCTGCGCTTCGCCTCCGGGGCCCGCGGTGTCCTGGAGGCGTGCCGGGTCTCGGTGGGCGAGCAGAACAACTACGGCTTCGAGGTCCACGGTACGAAGGGCGCGGTGTTCTGGGACTTCCGCCGCATGGGCGAACTGGGGGTCAGCCGCGGCACCGGCTACCAGGACCAGCCGGTCAGCACCGTGTACGTCGGTCCGGGCGCCGGGGAGTACGGCGCGTTCCAGCCGGGCGCGGCGAACAGCATGGGCTACGACGACCTCAAGGTCATCGAGGCGTACACCTTCCTGAGGTCCATCGCGGACGGCGTGTCCTACGGCGCCACGCCGGACGACGCCGTCCGCAGCGCGACGGCGCTCGACGCGATGGCACGCTCCGCGGCGTCGGGCGGCTGGGTCGCCGTCGGCGGGTGAAGGCTCACTCCGGGCGGGCGGGCGGGCGGTGCGTGCGCGAGGCGCTCCGTACGCACCGGGGTCAGAGGTGGTGGCGGCGGGCCGCCACCTCACGGTCGTAGCGTTCGCGGGCGGCCGACGCGGCCTCGCGCGAGGCGACCTCGGCGACGGGCACGTCCCACCAGGCCGCCGCGGGCGGTGCGGTGGGCGCCGGGTCGGTCTCGACGTGGACGCAGGTCGGCCGGTCCGAGGCACGGGCCGCGGCGAGCGCCTCGCGCAGTTCCCCCACGGTCTTGGCCCGGATGACGTCCATGCCGAGGCTGGCGGCGTTGGCGGCGAGGTCGACGGGCAGCGGGTCACCGGTGAAGGTGCCGTCGGCCGCGCGGTAACGGTAGGCCGTGCCGAAGCGCTCGCCGCCGGTCTCCTCGGACAGGCCGCCGATGGAGGCGTACCCGTGGTTCTGGACGAGGACCAGGTTGACGGGCAGTCGTTCCTGCACGGCGGTGACGATCTCGGTCGGCATCATCAGGTACGTGCCGTCGCCGACGAGGGACCAGACGGCGGTGTCCGGGGCGGCGAGCTGGACACCGATGGCCGCCGGGATCTCGTAGCCCATGCAGGAGTATCCGTACTCCAGGTGGTACTGGCGCGGGCTGCGGGTCCGCCACAGTTTGTGCAGGTCGCCGGGGAGTGATCCGGCCGCGTTGATGACCACGTCGTCGTCGCCGACGACCGCGTCGAGCGCGCCGAGGACCTGGGTCTGGGTGGGCACCGCGGAGTCCTCGGCCGCGTAGGCCGCGTCCACCACGGCGTCCCAACGCGCCCGTCCCGCGCGGTACTCGGCCTCGTAGGAGGCCTCGACGCGGTGGCCGGACAGTGCCTGGGCGAGGGCCGTGAGGCCGGTCCGGGCGTCCGCGACGAGGGGGCGGGCGGCCAGCTTGTGGGCGTCGAGGGCGGTGATGTTCAGGTTGACGAACCGGGCGGCAGGATGCTGGAAGAGGGTGCCCGAGGCGGTGGTGAAGTCGCTGTATCGGGTGCCGACGCCGATGACCAGATCGGCGGTCCGGGCGAAGTCGTCGCTGACGGCGGTGCCGGTGTGACCGATGCCGCCGAGGTCGGCGGGGTGGTCGTGCCGCAGGGATCCCTTGCCCGCCTGGGTGGAGGCGACGGGGATGCCGGTGGCGTCGACCAGCGCCTGGAGCGCCGCCTCGGCCTCGCTGTGGTGCACTCCCCCGCCGGCCACGATCAGCGGGCGCCGGGCCCTGCGGATCGCCCCGACGGCCGCGGCGAGTTCGACCGGGTCGGGCGCGGGACGGCGGACCCGCCAGACGCGTTCGGCGAAGAACTCCTCGGGCCAGTCGTGGGCCTGCGCCTGCACGTCCTGCGGCAGGGCGAGGGTGACGGCGCCCGTCTCTGCCGGGTCGGTGAGGACGCGCATCGCGTTCAGCGCGGACGGGATCAGCGTCTCGGGGCGTGTGACGCGGTCGAAGTACCGCGACACGGGACGCAGGGTGTCGTTGACGGACAGGTCGGCCTCGACGGGGTGCTCCAGTTGTTGGAGCAGCGGGTCGGCGGGGCGCGTCGCGAAGTAGTCGCCGGGCAGCAGCAGGACGGGGAGACGGTTGATCGTCGCGAGGGCCGCGCCGGTGACGAGGTTCGTGGCTCCGGGTCCGATCGACGTGGTGACGGCCTGGGCGGAGAGGCGGTTGAGGTGGCGGGCGTGACCGACGGCCGCGTGCACCATGGCCTGTTCGTTGCGGCCCTGGTGGAACGGCATCACGTCCTCGCCGGCCTCCAGGAGCGCCTGGCCGATGCCCGCCACGTTGCCGTGGCCGAAGATTCCCCAGGTGCCGGTGATGAGCCGACGGCGCACCCCGTCGCGCTCGCTGAACTGCGCGGCCAGGAAGCGGACGAGTGCCTGGCCGTCGTCAGCCGGCGGGTGGTCGTGCTCATCATGACCTCTCGGGGGCGGTGTAGAGGGGCAGTCGGGGGTCGACGGACTGGTCGGGCCAGGTGGCGCGGATCCAGGCGTGGTCGGGGTGGTCGCGGATCAGCCAGGCGCGGTCGGGATCGGGGCCCGCCATGACGTTGAGGTAGTACATGTGGTGGCCCGGTACGGCCATCGAGGGGCCGTGCCAGCCGTCCGGGATGAGCACGACGTCACCGTCGCGCACCTCGGCGAGGACGTCGGTTCCGGTGCCGTGACCGGAGGGCGAGACCCGCTGGTAGCCGAGGCCGGGGATGCCCTCGTGCGCGGCGAACTCGAAGTAGTAGATCTCCTCCAGCTCGGACTCCTCGCCGGGCCGGTGCTCGTCGTGCTTGTGCGGCGGGAAGGAGGACCAGTTGCCGCCCGGTGTGATCACCTCGACGGCGATGAGCCGGTCGCAGTCGAGGACCCCCGCCGCGCCGAAGTTGTTGACCTGCCGCGAGCAGGTGCCGGTGCCGCGCAGCTCGACCGGCACCGAGGACGCGGGAACGTGACGGGCCGGCAGCCGGCGGTCGCAGCGGGCACCGGTCAACGCGAACCGGCCGCCGTCACGGGAGGTGATCGCGACCTGGGCGTCGCGCGGGACGTACGCGAAGTCGGTCACGCCCTCGAACACACCGGTCCGCCCGGCCAGCGGGAAGGTGTCGTCGTCGACCACGACGGCGCAGCCGCCCGCGAGCGGGAGGACGATCCACTCGCTGTCGCCGGTGGCGAACGTGTGGCGGCCACCGGGCGGCAGTTCCAGTACCCGCAGGGACGAGTGGGCCCAGCCGGCCGAGGCGGGCGAGACCTCGACGGCGTAGACGTCGGTGCCGGTCTTTCCGGCGGGCAGATGGTGTGCGGTGGTCATCGGGTGGCTCCTGTACGGGGTGCGCGTGGTGTCGCGGTACGAGTGGCTGCGGCTCGGTGGGGCTTCGGTGGCGGGTGACTTCCTTCCGGGGCAGGTGCGTTCGCGAGGGTCCGCGGGTCGGGCCGGAGCGGTGCGGGTCCGCGACCTGCCCGGGATACCCGTACCCGCTTTGGCGCACAGGGCGTACGGACTTTCAGAGCAGGGCGACCGCGGTGTCGACCGCCGTCTCCACATCGCCCTCGGCGGGGTAGAGCAGCGAGCGGCCGACGACCATGCCCTGCACGGTGGGGAGTCGCAGCGCCTTGCGCCATCGCTCGTAGGCGGCCTCCTGGTCCCTGCCGACCTCGCCGCCGAGCAAGACGGCGGGCAGGGTCGAGGTCTCGAGGACCTGGGCCATGTCGTCGGGGTCGCTGGTGACCGGCAGTTTGAGCCAGGTGTACGCGGAGGTGCCGCCGAGTCCCGAGGCGATGGCGATGGAGCGGGTCACGGCCTCGGCACCGAGGTCGTTGCGGACCTCGCCCGCCGCCCGGCGGGTGATGAACGGCTCGACGAACAGCGGCAGTCGGCGTGACGCCATGGCGTCGACGGCGCCGGCGGCGGTGGCCAGGGTCCGCAACGAGCCGGGGTCCTCGTGGTCGATACGCAGCAGGAGCTTGCCGGCGTCGAAGCGGTGCCGCTCGATGTCCTCGGGACGGTGGCCGGTGAAGCGGTCGTCCAACTCGAAGGAGGCACCGGCGAGTCCGCCCCGGTTCAGGGAACCCATCACGACCCTGTCCTCCAGGACGCCGAGCAGCAGCAGGTCCTCCAGGATGTCGGCGGTCGCGAGCACGCCGTCGACGCCGGGCCGGGACAGCGCGACGCAGAGCCGTTCGAGGAGGTCGGCGCGGTTGGCCATGGCGAACCGGCGGTCTCCGACGCCGAGGGCACCGCGCGCCGGGTGGTCGGCGGCCACGATCATCAGGCGTCCGGTGGGACCGACGAGGGGGCGCCGGGTCCGGCGGGCGGCCGCTTCGGCGATGGCCTCGGGGTGGCGGGCGCGCACCGTGACGAGGTCGGGGATGGTGATGCTCACGTCGGGCTCCGTTCGGGGGTGGCGTCGGTCAGCCCGTTCACACGCGCCTCGGTGGCGGGCCGGGGGTGGCCGGCCCGGGCCGGCGTGACGCTCCCGATGGGGAGGACGGGGCGACGGGACGCCCGGTGGATCCAGGTCTAGGACCCGTGGCTCTCCACTGTCAAGACTTTGTACGGACATTCGGACCTGCTTCTGAAATGATGTCTTAACAAAGTCTTGACAGCCGGGTGCTCCAGGGGCTTGTATCCCGTCCCAACGAACCGCCGCTCCACCGGCTCACGCCCGGACCTCGCCGTCCGGGTCCCGTACGGGCCCCGCTCCCGGCGCCGCCCCGTTCCCTTTCCCCGGCCGCACAGTGAGGTGCTGGAAAGATGGATCGCACGCCCCACCCCCGTTCACGGAGAATCGCTCCCCTCGTGGCCCTGGCCGCCGCCTCCGCCCTGCTCGCCGCCGGCTGCTCCAGCGGCTCGGGTGGCAAGAAGGCCGAGGAGAGCGCGGACGGCGCCGCAGCCGGCAAGGCCGACACCCCAGGCATGACAGTGGCCCTGATCACCCATCAGGCTCCAGGGGACACGTTCTGGGACATCGTCCGCAAGGGGGCGGATGCCGCCGCCGCCAAGGACAACATCAAGCTCGTCTACTCCGCCGACCCGAACGCCGGCAGTCAGGCCAACCTCGTGCAGAACGCGATCGACCAGAAGGTCGACGGCATCGCGATCACCCTCGCCAAGCCCGGCGCCATGAAGGCCGTGGTGGGCAAGGCGACGTCGGCCGGCATACCGGTCGTGGGCCTCAACTCCGGTGTCAGCGACTGGAAGCAGCTCGGGCTGATGGAGTTCTTCGGCCAGGACGAGACCGTCGCGGGCGAGGCCCTCGGCAAGCGGCTGAACGCCGAGGGCGCCAAGAAGGCCGTCTGCGTGGTCCACGAGCAGGGCAACGTCGGGCTCACCCAGCGCTGCGACGGCGTGAAGAAGACGTTCGGCGGGAAGACCGAGACGCTCTACGTCAACGGCACCGACATGCCGTCCGTGAAATCGACGATCACCGCGAAACTCAAGCAGGACACGGCGATCGACTACGTCGTCACGCTCGGCGCCCCCTACGCCCTGACCGCCGTGCAGTCGGTCGGTGACGCCGGCAGCAAGGCGAAGATCGCCACCTTCGACCTCAACAAGGAACTCACGGGCGCCATCAGCAAAGGCACCATCGAGTTCGCCGTCGACCAGCAGCCCTATCTGCAGGGCTACTTGGCGGTGGACTCGCTGTGGCTCTACAAGAACAACGGCAACTACAGCGGTGGCGGCGAGCAGCCGACCCTGACCGGTCCGGCCTTCGTCGACAAGAACAACGCCGACTCCGTGGCCAGGTTCGCCACGAAGGGCACCAGGTGATGGGCGCCCGACAGGCCGAACCGGCGGTGAGCGCGCCGCCGGATCCCGGCCCCCCGCAGACCGAGGGGCACAGCGCGCGACGCCCCCTCACCCTGCGACTGCTCGCCCGCCCGGAGGTCGGGGTCTTCCTCGGCGCGGCCGCCGTGTTCGTCTTCTTCCTGATCGCTGCGCCGCCGGTGCGCTCGGGCGCCTCGATGGCGACCGTGCTCTACCAGTCGTCGACGATCGGCATCATGGCCCTGCCCGTCGCCCTCCTGATGATCGGCGGCGAGTTCGACCTGTCGTCCGGCGTCGCGGTGATCACCTCGGCGCTGACCGCGAGCATGCTCAGCTACGAACTCACCATGAACATATGGGTGGGTGTGATCGTCGCGCTCGTCGCCTCGCTCGCGATCGGGGCGTTCAACGGCTGGATGATGGTCCGCACCGGGCTGCCCAGCTTTCTCGTCACGCTCGGCACCTTCCTCATCCTTCAGGGCGTGAACCTCGCCGTCACCAAGCTGGTCACCGGCAATGTCGCCACCGACGACATCAGCACCATGGACGGCTTCGGCCAGGCAAAGAAGATCTTCGCCTCGTCCTTCGACGTCGGCGGCGTCCAGGTGAAGATCACCGTCGTCTGGTGGCTGGTCTTCGCCGCGCTGGCCACCTGGGTGCTGCTGCGCACCAAGTACGGCAACTGGGTCTTCGCGGTCGGCGGTGACCAGGGCAGCGCCCGCGCGGTCGGCGTCCCGGTGACGTTCACCAAGATCACACTGTTCATGGCGGTCGGGTTCGGCGCCTGGTTCGTCGGCATGCACCAGCTCTTCTCCTTCAACACCGTGCAGTCGGGTGAAGGCGTCGGCCAGGAGCTGATCTACATCGCCGCCGCTGTGATCGGCGGGTGTCTGCTCACCGGCGGCTACGGCTCGGCGATCGGCCCGGTCTTCGGCGCCTTCATGTTCGGCATGGTCAACCAGGGGATCGTGTACGCCGGTTGGAACCCCGACTGGTTCAAGGCCTTCCTCGGCGTGATGCTGCTCGGCGCCACGCTCGTCAATCTGCTGGTCCGCCGCACGGCGACCCGGAGGTGAACCGACCCATGACAGCCAACGGACCCGGAGCATCGGGCGCGGTCCTCCCGGACACCCCGCCCGAGGAGAGCACCGGCGCGATCGTCGAACTGCGCGGGGCCGGCAAGTCGTACGGCAACGTCCGCGCCCTGCACGGGGTCTCCCTGACCGTCCACCCCGGGCGCGTGACCTGTGTCCTGGGCGACAACGGCGCCGGCAAGTCCACCCTCATCAAGATCATCTCCGGGCTGCACCGGCACACCGAGGGCGAGTTCCTCGTGGACGGCACGGCGGTGCGCTTCGGCACTCCGCGCGAGGCGCTCGCCAAGGGCATCGCGACCGTCTACCAGGACCTGGCGACGGTGCCGTTGATGCCGGTGTGGCGGAACTTCTTCCTCGGCTCCGAGCTGACGAAGGGCCCGTGGCCCGTGCGCCGTCTCGACATCGCGCGGATGAGGCGGACCGCGGACGAGGAACTGCGCACCATGGGGATCGCCCTCGACGACCTCGACCAGCCGATCGGCACGCTCTCCGGCGGCCAGCGCCAGTCCGTGGCGATCGCCCGCGCCGTCCACTTCGGCGCGCGTGTCCTCCTCCTCGACGAGCCGACCGCCGCGCTCGGCGTCAAGCAGTCCGGTGTCGTCCTGAAGTACATCGCGGCCGCCCGGGAGCGGGGCCTCGGCGTCATCTTCATCACCCACAACCCGCACCACGCCTACATGGTCGGCGACCACTTCAGCGTGCTGCGCCTCGGCACCCTCGAACTCAGCGCCGCCCGCAGCGAGGTGAGCCTGGAGGACCTCACCCACCACATGGCGGGTGGCACGGAACTCGCCGCGCTCAAGCACGAGTTGGCGCAGGTGCGTGGCGTCGACGTGGCGGGGCTGCCGGAGGCGGACGACCTGCGCACGCCGACCCGGGCGCCGGCCACGACGGACGGGACTTCCTGAGGCGCGGGCGCTCACCGTTCCGCCGGGGCGTGGGCGCCCGTCAGGGACGGGACTTCCTGAGGCGCGGACGCTCACCATTCCGCCGGGGCGGGGGCGCCCGTCAGGGAGAGACGGCGTGGACGATCAGGGACGCCAGCTCGGCGTACGCCTCGGCGTCACTCAGCCCCGTGCGCGCGGCCACCTCGCCGCGCTGGATCTCCTGCATGGTGGCGGCGACGACCTCGCCGACGAAGGCTGCGTGGACGTCCCGGAAGGCTCCCGCGGTGACGCCGTCCGCGATCAGCTGCCGGATCCTGGCCGCGGCGAGGCGCGTGTTGGCCTCGTACACCTCGCGGGCCGGCTCGAACCCGGCCATGTCGTCGAGGAACCGACGGGACAGCGGCCTCAGCTGCTGGGCGACCGCGCTCAGATAGACCACCACCCGCTCGGAGGGCGCGGAGGTGTCGGCGACCTGCTTCTCGACGCACTGGGCGGCCTCGCGGAAGTAGTGCTTCACCGCCTCGCGCACCAACTCCTGCTTGCTGCCGGCCAGTTGGTACAGCGTCGTCTTCGAGCAGCGCAGCCGCTCGGTCAGCTCGTCGAGCGTGAAGGCCGCGAACCCCTCCGCCACCAGCAGCGCGACGAGCCGTTCCAACAGGTCGGTCTGACGCGCGGTGCGGCGAGGGGACGGCATGATCTCAGCGTAACCGCTCCCCCTGGGAGACAACCGTCACCCCTGGGAGGGAGCGGCGGGGCACGGCGGAGCCCGCCCGGCGACCCGGCGGCGAGCGCTCAGCGGGGACCCCGGTGGTGACGGGCGGGCGCGGGGACACCGGTCCGCCCGACCCTCGACACCCCGACCCTCGACACCCTGGTCCTCGACACCCGGGCCCTCGACACCCGGGATCAGCCTCCCGGCACACGGGTGCGGTCACCCATGGCCGAGCGGTACCAAAAACGATACTCTTGTATCGCCTGGAGTATCAAAATCCCGCAGCGCGGGACCGCACCCCCGAGGACGTCCCATGCCCGCGACCCGCACGCTCCCCTCACCGGAAGCCGTCGACCTGATCGCCCTGACGCGCGAGCTCGCCGAGAAGGAGCTCGCGCCGCGTGTCGCCGAGGCCGAGGCCGAGGGACGCTTCCCCCGTGACGTCTTCCGCACGCTCGGGCAGGCCGGACTGCTGAGCCTGCCGTACCCCGAGGAGTACGGCGGCGGCGACCAGCCGTACGAGGTCTACCTCCAGGTGCTGGAGGAGATCGCGGCCGTGTGGGCGAGCGTGGCCGTCGGCATCTCGGTGCACGCGCTGTCCTGCTACGCGCTGGCGGCGTTCGGCACCGCGGAGCAGAAGAAGGAGTGGCTGCCCGACATGCTCGGCGGCGAGCTGCTCGGCGCCTATTGCCTGTCCGAGGCGCATGCCGGCTCCGACCCGGGAGCGATGCGCACCCGGGCCGTACGGGACGGCGACGACTACGTACTGAACGGCGCCAAGGCCTGGACGACCCACGGCGGCCACGCGGACTTCTACACGGTCATGGCGCGCACCTCGGACTCCGGCTCGCACGCCATCTCGTGTTTCCTCGTCCCCGCCGACACACCGGGCGTGGTGGCCGATCCCCCGGAGCAGAAGATGGGCCTGACCGGGTCCGCGACCGCCACGGTCCGCTTCGAGAACGCCCGGGTCCCCGCCGGCCGCCGGCTGGGCGAGGAGGGCGAGGGCCTGCGGATCGCCTTCGCCGGACTGGACTGCGGACGGCTCGGCATCGCCGCGGTGGCCACCGGCCTCTCCCAGGGCGCGCTGGACCACGCCCTGCGCTACTCACGGGAGCGTGAGACGTTCGGCCGGCCCATCATCGAGCACCAGGGCCTCGCCTTCGTCCTCGCCGACATGGCCGCCGCGGTCCAGGCCTCACGGGCCACCACGCTGGCCGCCGCCCGGCTGAAGGACGAGGGTCTGCCCTTCCAGTCCGAGGCCTCGATCGCCAAGCTCATCGCGACCGACAACGCCATGAAGGTCACCACCGACGCGGTCCAGGTGCTGGGCGGCGCGGGCTACACCCGCGACTTCCCGGTCGAGCGCTACATGCGCGAGGCCAAGGTGATGCAGATCTTCGAGGGCACCAACCAGATCCAGCGCCTGATCATCGGCCGCGGACTGAAGGAGAGCGAACGCGGCACCCTCCAGGTGCGCAACGCGACGAAGTAGGGCTCGGCCCGTCCGGCGTGCCCGGGCCCGCCGGACGCGAGGACGGCGTACCGGAAGCGTGCCGGACCGGTGCCGGTGTACGTCGCGTGCACCGAAGGACGTCCGCGCACGTGACCATCGCCGTCCCAGCGCCGATACTTCCGAGGGTGAGCTCCTCGCACCGCCGATCCGCTCGCCGGCCGGGACGGCCGGCCGGTCGGGCGCGTTCGCGGCGGGCGGGGCCGGTCCCCTCCGGCCCGCGTCGGCCCGAGCGGGGCCGCGCCGCGGCCCCCGACCGACGGACCTGCCCCAAACGTGGGCATTATGGGAGAAGGAGCCCAGCGACTCTTCTCACCAGGAGGTTCCCATGAAGATGCTCATCAACGTGCCGGAGACGGTGGTCGCGGACGCGCTGCGGGGCATGGCGGCGGCTCATCCCGAGCTGACGGTGGACGTCGAGAACCGCGTGATCGTCCGCCGGGACGCCCCGGTCGCGGGAAAGGTGGGCCTCGTCTCCGGCGGTGGTTCCGGGCACGAGCCGCTGCACGGGGGATTCGTGGGACCCGGCATGCTGTCAGCGGCCTGTCCCGGCGAGGTCTTCACCTCGCCGGTGCCGGACCAGATGCTGCGGGCGGCGGCGGCCGTGAACAGCGGCGCCGGCGTGCTCTTCATCGTGAAGAACTACACCGGCGACGTCCTGAACTTCGACATGGCGGCCGAGCTGGCCGAGGACGAGGGCATCCAGATCGCCAAGGTGCTCGTCAACGACGACGTGGCCGTCACGGACAGCCTGTACACGGCCGGCCGTCGCGGCACGGGCGCGACCCTCTTCGTCGAGAAGATCGCGGGCGCCGCCGCCGAGGAAGGCGCGCCCCTCGACCGTGTCCAGGCGCTGGCCACGCAGGTCAACGAGAACTCGCGCAGTTTCGGCGTCGCCCTCAGCGCCTGCACGACTCCGGCCAAGGGCAGTCCGACCTTCGACCTGCCGGCCGGGGAGCTGGAGCTCGGCGTCGGCATCCACGGCGAGCCGGGACGGGAACGGCGCGCGATGATGACGTCGCGGGAGATCGCCGACTTCTCCGTGCAGGCGATCCTGGAGGACCTCACGCCGCGCAACCCGGTGCTGGTCCTGGTGAACGGCATGGGCGCCACTCCCCTGCTGGAGCTGTACGGCTTCAACGCCGAGGTGCAGCGTGTCCTGACCGAGCGCGGCGTCGCGGTGGCCCGCACGCTGGTCGGCAACTACGTCACCTCGCTGGACATGGCCGGCGCCTCGGTGACGCTGTGCCAGGTCGACGAGGAGCTGCTGCGCCTGTGGGACGCGCCGGTGAAGACGCCGGGCCTGCGCTGGGGCGTGTGAACGCGGTCGGCACGATGAGGACAGGCCGCCAGACAACCGGGCAGCCCGACAACCCGGTCACCGCCCCGGTGGCCGTGAACCCGGTCAACAGGAAGTCGGCCGCCACCGGGGGTCAAGCGGCCGACTTCACGTCACCTTCCGCACCACGCAAGGAGATTCCGTGCTCGACGCCGACTTCTTCCGCCGTTGGATGACGGCGACCGCCGCGTCCGTGGACCGCGAGGCACAGCGGCTCACCGACCTGGACTCGCCGATCGGCGACGCCGACCACGGCAGCAATCTGCAGCGCGGATTCGTCGCCGTGGTGGCCACGCTGGAGAAGGAGGCCCCGGACACCCCCGGCGGCGTGCTCACGCTGGCCGGCAGGACGCTGATCTCGACGGTCGGTGGCGCGTCCGGGCCGCTGTACGGAACGCTGCTGCGCCGGACCGGCAAGGCGCTCGGGGACACCGGCGAGGTCAGCGAGGAACAGCTCGCGGACGCGCTGCGCGCGGGCGTCGACGCGGTCATGGCGCTGGGCGGAGCAGCGCCGGGCGACAAGACCATGATCGACGCGCTGGTTCCCGCCGTCGACGCGCTGAGCGAGTCGTTCGTGGCCGCGAAGGCGGCGGCCGAGGAGGGCGCGGCGGCGACGACTCCGCTCCAGGCGCGCAAGGGCCGGGCGAGCTACCTGGGCGAACGCAGCATCGGCCATCAGGACCCCGGCGCGACATCCGCGTCGCTGCTGATCGGAGCACTCGTGGAGGCGGCCGGTGAGTGACACCACGAACACCAGTCAGACCACCGCAAAACTCGTGGGCGTCGTGCTGGTCTCCCACAGTGCCGCCGTCGCGTCGTCCGTCGCCGAGCTGGCGACGGGCCTGGCCGGAGGCGGCACGACCGCTCCCGTCGCCGCGGCGGGCGGCACGACGGACGGCGGTCTCGGCACCAGTTCGGAACTCATCGCCGCGGCGGCCGCCTCCGTCGACGGAGGCGCCGGCGTGGCCGTGCTCATGGACCTGGGCAGCGCCGTGCTGACGGTCAAGGCGCTGCTCGCCGAAGGCGACGAACTCCCCGACAACACCCGCCTGGTGGACGCCCCGTTCGTCGAGGGTGCGGTGGCCGCGGTGGTCACGGCGTCGGCCGGCGGCGACCTCGCCGCGGTGGAGGCGGCGGCAGCGGAGGCGTACAGCTACCGCAAGGAGTGAGGACGACAGACCCTGGAGAGTCCGAGGCGTCTCAGCGGCCGCGACGGAGTCCGCGTCGCGGCCGTCGCCGTACCGGCGGGTCGGCGGGTCGGTGCTTCGGTGCTTCGGTGCTTCGGGTCAGGAGATACCTCGCGCCGCCACGCCGAGGGCCGAACGGACGGTCGCGGTCACCTCGGAGTGCGCGGTCTCCGGGCCGGGCTCGTCCGCGTCGGTGCGCCAGGCGTAGTGCTCGACCGCCGCGCGCAGTGCCGCGTTGAGCATGGCCGCCTGGATCTCCGAGCGCAGGTCGACGGAGTCGAGCCCGGCCCGGTCGGCGAGGGCGCGGGCGAATGCCGGCTCGGCGTCGTCGTGGGCCTGGAGCCAGACGGCCCGCAGTCCGGGTTCGGTGCGGGTGAGCCGCAGCAGCGCGCGGACCCGCGGGAGCTGCGGGAGCGGTGTCAGGCCCTCGCCGCTCGTGGCGCGCTCCAACGCGTCCTCCAGCGGACCTCCCTCGGGCCAGGCCCGCAGGGCCGCGGCGATCGCGTCGATCCCGGCCGCGAACAGCGGGCTGACGCAGCTCTCCTTGCTCGGGAAGTAGCGCCACAGGGTCCGCGACGAGACGCCGACGACCTGGGCGATCTGCTCCCCGGTGGTGGCGGTGACGCCCTGGTCGACGAAGAGTTCCACCGCCGCGCGGGCGATCTCCTGGCGGAACGCGGCCCTTCGCTCGTCGGTGAGCGGTGGCCGGCCGGTGCGGCCGCGAACCCGTCCCGCGTGATCGCCGTTCGAACCGTCCGACACCGCTGACTCCTCGGATCCGCCCGCGTCCGCCGCCCGGGGCCGGGGGCGGGGCCCGAGTGTAGCGATCTCCCCGCGACCTCCGAGACTTTCTGTCCTTCAGTGACATCAAGTCCCACCGTTACCGCGCGACACCTTCGCCACGCCCTCGTGCGCACCTCCGGGAGCACGCATGTAGGGATCACGGAGCGCATGTCGGCGGTGGCCGAGGTGAGCGACACGGAGTGGGAGCGGGTCGGCGGTACTGCCGCACATGCCGGCCGCGGGCCGGACTGCCATCGTCACCACCGCCTCCGAGGCGGGCCCGCGCGGCAGCGCCGCCCAGCACGGTGTACCGCACCACCGCACCGGCGAACGCCCGTCACCACGCGGGTGGTTGGGGCGCGGCGGTGGGCTCAGCCTCCGGTCACGAACGTCCGGGCCAGTCGCTCCCCCGCCGTCACCGCGGCGGCGTGGTCCTCGATGGGTGAGACCCGGGAGTTCTTGAAGACGATGTAGGTGACCCCCGACGGGGTGCCGCCGCCGCGCGGGTCGGGGCGGATCCCGAGGGCCTTGGCCGTCGCGTACGAGGCCTCACCGATGATGTCGCTCGGGCCGGTGTCGCCGACGACGGCGTACTGGACACGGTCGCGGTAGATCACGGCGGCCACCGAGCCGGCCCCGATGCCGTGGTCCCGGTGGTTCCAGATGCCGCTCGCGGCCGGGACGACGACGTAGGGCAGGGTCTCGGCGCTCAGGTATCGGCCGTCGGACTGCTGGAAGGCCGTGGCGTCGGAGAAGAGCGGGTCGGTGCGGCTGTTGCACAGGCTGCCCGGTCTCCCGTCGCAGTCGATGTCCATGTCGGCCTTCCAGAAGACGGCGCTCCCGGTGCCGCAGACCGCGATGTCGGCGGGGGTGCCGTCGTCGGTGCGGTAGCGCCCCTTGGAGACCGGAGCGCAGTCGCGCGTCTTCGCCAGCAGGTCGGCGGCTCCGACGGTGCCCTCCCGGGCCGCCGGGGCGCGGCTGCCCGGGTGGCCGACCGTGGGGGCCGAGGGCAGCGCCGCCGGGGCGGAGGCGAGCAGGGCGGCGGCGGCCGCGGCCAGCGTCAGCGACTGGACACGCACGATGGGAGACCCTCTCCTGGGGGACACGGAGTCACCTGCCCCAATGTGGTGGGCCTCTGACGGTGCGTCCACCGGAGGGGGGCCGGACGATGCACGCGGACCTCGGGGCCGAGGCGGTGGATCCGGGGCGTGCCGGCAGGCTCTCGGCGGGCGCCGCACGGTCGAGGGCCCGAGCCACAGTCGACTCCGGCCACTCGACCGCACGCGCCGGCGCGGGATCAGCGACGACAGCGGGTCCGCGCCGTGGGCAGGAACTCCCCTGAGAGCAGGGCGAGTTCAGGCCGCGTCAGGATCAGCATACGTACCTCCCGAATACTCCGGCCATCGACCCGTCACCCCTCTTGATGTGGCCGCGTCAGCCGTGTCTTATAGGTACAGACCAATCCCGTCGAGGGAAGGCGGCCCCGTGCGAGGCGTTTCCCCCACCGTCCTGCGCGTGCTGGTGTGCGGCGCGCTGTTCGTCCTCCCCTCCTGCGGATGGGGTGCGCCGTCAGCGGAGCAGGGCGAGCGACTGCCCGCGGCGCCGCTCGGTGTGACCGCCGCGGCGGGCAGCGCGACCAGCGTCCACGTCATGTGGAACCTGGCGGCCGAGGACCCGCCCGTCACCCACTACGCCGTGTACCGCGGGAACACCAAGGTCGAGGAGGTCCCCGGCTCCGAGCACATGGTGGACGTCACCCGGCTCGAACCGTCCACCGCCTACGTCTTCACGGTCCGGGCGCGGAACTCCGCCGGGGCCTCGGGACCGGCGAGCAAACGGGTGCGGGCCACCACCCCCGCCGCGGTCGCGGCGGACAGCACGCCGCCCACCCGCCCCGGCGGCCCGCACGGCAAGGCGGTCGGCAGCCGGGCGGTCCAGCTCTCGTGGACCCGGTCGACGGACAAGGGCGGCGTGGCCTCGTACGACGTCTACCAGGGCACGTCGAAGATCCACAGCGTCGGTGGCGCGCAGACGGCGACGGTGGTCACGGGGCTGCGGCCCGGCACGGCCTACGCCTTCACCGTGCGCGCCCGCGACGCGGCGGACAACACCTCACCGGCGAGTGCGACCGTCCGGCTCACCACCGCGCCGGGTTCCGACGACGGCCGGGGCACGGCACCGACCGCCTTCCGCGCGACGACCCACCGGGCGGACGGGGCGTACTACATCGACCTGTCCTGGATCGCGCCCGCAGTGGACGGCGTGATCAGCGAATACCAGATCCATCTCGACGGACACGCCGCGACCTCGCTCGTCTGGGGCGGCAACCCGCCCCACGGCACCGCCACCTACAGCTTCTACGTCGGCCGCCAGGCCGGCGTGGCACACCGGGTCCGTCTCAGGGCGAAACTGCCCGACGGCACCTGGGGCGGGTTCTCGGCGGAACGCTCGGTGAAGACCGGGAGCTGACGCCCGCGCGACGGTCCCGGCGGGGTGCGGTCTTCGCCGGGCGGCCGGGCCGGAAACACCCTCCACGGTCCGCCGGACGATGGAATCCGTCACCTGCCCGGTCCCCGTCCGCGTGCGGGCCGGGCCCGGGGCGCTTTTGCTCTCCCTGAGGCAGCACGGGCCTTCCGATCCTCGGCGGCGCATGGGAAGTACCGCCAACCGTGCCGCTGGAGGGCAGTTCCTATGCGTACCACTCAGACACTTCTCCGCTCGGGCCTGACCGTGGCCGCCGCCGCTGCGCTTCCGCTCACCCTGGCCGCTCCTGCGGCCGTCGCATGGGGTTCCGGGATCTCGGTGAGCACCAGCGGTACCTCGGTCTCGGTCACCACCAGCGCCTGCCCCAGCAACGGGAGCAGCTTCGGCAACGCCTCGCTGCTCTCCAGCGGACAGGCGAACTTCGCGCAGGGGCGACAGATGTCGCTCACGGGCACCAGCAGCAGTCAGTCCGCGTCCTGGACGGGCGTGGGCGCCGGCACCTACACGGTCATCGTCGTGTGCGGGGACGGGTCGACGGCGGGCACCCAGTCCATCATCGTCTCGGCCCCCTCGACCCCCACGATCTCGGCGACCGCCTCGGCCTCGCCGTCACGCGGCGTCATGGGCGGCCTCGGCGGCGCCGTGAAGGACTACGGCACGGCCACCGTCGCCGGAGGCGCGGCCCTGGTCGTGACCGGCACGGTGGCGGCGGCCTGGTTCCTGCGCCGCCGTTCCAAGCCTCACCGCCTCTGATCGGGCACCCGAGGCCCGCGACACCGGGCGACCGCTCCGCCGACTCGTGTCGCGGACGGTCGTCCGGGCCTGTCGTCGCCCGAACGACGGACAGCCCCTAGTCGCGCGCGTCCAGCTCGGCGAACTCCTCGATCGCGTGGGTCAGCCACTGGGTCCAGAAGGTCTCCAGGTCGATGCCGGCCCGCAGGACGAGATGGCGCAGCCGGTCCTCGGGGGTGTCCTTACCCGGCGGGAAGTCCCGCTCCTGGATCTCCTCGTACTCGGCCAACTGGGTCCGGTGCAGGGCGAGATGGCGGCGCAGGTCGGCCTCGAGGCCCTCGGTGCCGACGACGGCCGCGGCGCGCAGCCGCAGCAGCATCGTGTCCCGCAGCGGTTTGGGGTCCTGGGAGACGGCCGTCCAGCGGGCGAGTTCGGCGCGGCCCGCGGGCAGGACCTCGTAGCTCTTCTTCTGGCCCCGGGCCGGCTGCTCCGAGGGCAGCTCCCTGATGTAGCCCTCGGCCTCCAGCTTTCCCAGCTCGCGATAGATCTGCTGGTGCGTCGCCGACCAGAAGTAGCCGATCGACCTGTCGAACCGCCGGGTCAGTCCGAGGCCCGACGAGGGCTTCTCGAGCAGGGCGGTGAGGATCGCGTGCGGGAGTGACATGGGGTCATCCTAGGGAGCGCGCGGGACTCCCCCCGATGGCCGGCCGCCCGCCGCCGGGCACCGCGGAAGGCAACGCGCCCCGGCGGGACTCGGTGAGTCCGCCGGGGCGGGTCGGGTCAGGCGTCACCGCGCGGCCGTCGGGCTGAGCGCGGTGGCCGAGCGGTGCCGTGGGTCAGCGCGTGAAGGTGACGCGCTGCTCCTTGAAGGCACCGCAGTTGGAGCCGGACACCTGGGTGTACACGTTCTTGATCTGGCCGCCCCAGTCGATGCAGTGGCCCTTGCCGTACACGTACGTCGGTCCCGCGTACGACGTGTACCGCCCGTAGTCGTCGTCACTCAGGCCGGTGTCGGAGACGTAGACCCATGCGGCCATGTCCACGGCGGTGCCCGGGCTGTTGCGGATGGTCGTGACGCAGTTCTTGCCGTTGGAGGCGTTGTACGTCAGGTAGACGGTGCCCTGGGTGCCGATGGGCGCCGAGTTCACCGTCTTGTACGCACTGCCGCAGACCTTCTGCGGCGTGGTGTTGGGCGCGGCCGAGGCGGGCGCCGCCAGTGCGGTCGTGGCCCCCACCATCAGTGCGGCGAACGTACCGGCCATCAGGGCGGAACGGTTGAATCGCATATTTCCCCCTTGCGATCATTGGAGACGTTTGCTCCTGCCTCATGTGACCCGCGACCCTCCGAAACGGTTGTGCGTCTCCGCGAAAGATGTTCAACCGGAACGGCGCCCTGTGGACGTGCCGGGGCCGGGCGGGCCGTCCACCGTCACCGTCGACCAGGTGAAGGACGCTCCCCCGAGCCCCCCGGCGCGGGAACCTAGAGCGCCGCCGCCAGTTCCGTGCCCTGCTTGATGGCGCGCTTCGCGTCCAGCTCGGCTGCCACGTCGGCGCCGCCGATGAGGTGGACTCCGCGGCCCGTGGCGCGCAGTTCCTCGTAGAGGTCGCGGCGCGGGTCCTGCCCGGTGCAGAGCACGATGGTGTCGACCTCCAGGACCTGGCTGTGTCCGTCGACGGTGACGTGCAGTCCGGCGTCGTCGATCCGGTCGTACCGGACGCCCGGGACCATGGTGACGCCCCGGTGCTTCAGCTCGGTGCGGTGGATCCAGCCGGTGGTCTTGCCGAGTCCCGCTCCGACCTTGGTGGCCTTGCGTTGCAGGAGGTGGACGGTGCGCGGCGGGGCCGGCCGCTCTGGGGCGGTGAGACCGCCGGCGGCCCGGTAGTCCATGTCGACGCCCCAGTTGCGGAAGTACGTCGCCGGGTCCTCGCTCGCCTTGTCGCCGCTGTCGGTGAGGTACTCGGCGACGTCGAAGCCGATGCCGCCGGCGCCGAGGATGGCGACGCGGTCGCCGACGGGGACGCTGTCGCGCAGCACGTCGAGGTAGCCGACGACGCTCGGGTGGTCGACGCCGGGGATCTCGGGTGTGCGCGGGCTGACGCCGGTGGCGACGACGACCTCGTCGTAGGGCTCCAGGGTGTCGGCGGTGGCCCGGGTGTTCAACCGGACGTCCACGCCGTGCAGTTCGAGCTGGGTGCGGAAGTAGCGGATCGTCTCGTCGAACTCCTGCTTGCCGGGGACCTTGCGGGCCACGTTGAGCTGGCCGCCGATCTCGGCCGCCGCGTCGAACAGGGTGACGTCGTGGCCGCGTTCGGCCGCGCTGACGGCGCAGGCGAGTCCGGCCGGTCCGGCGCCGACGACGGCGACGCGCTTGCGCAGCCGGGTCGGCGCGAGGACGAGTTCCGTCTCGTGGCAGGCACGCGGGTTGACCAGGCAGGAGGTGATCCTGCCGCTGAAGGTGTGGTCGAGGCATGCCTGGTTGCACCCGATGCAGGTGTTGATGGCGTCCGGGCGCCCCGCCTCGGCCTTGGCGACGAAGTCGGGGTCCGCGAGCATCGGACGGGCCAGCGAGACCATGTCGGCGTGCCCGTCGGCGAGCAACTGCTCGGCGATCTCGGGGGTGTTGATGCGGTTGGTGGTGACGAGGGGGATCGAGACGGAGCCCATGACCTTCTTGGTCACCCAGGCGTACGCGCCGCGCGGCACCGAGGTCGCGATGGTGGGGATGCGGGCCTCGTGCCAGCCGACGCCGGTGTTGATGATCGTCGCCCCGGCCGCCTCGACGGCCCGGGCGAGGGTGATGACCTCGTCGAGCGTGGAACCGCCGGGCACCAGGTCGAGCATCGACAGACGGTAGATGATGATGAAGTCGTCGCCGACGGCCTCGCGCACGCGGCGGACGATCTCGACCGGGAAGCGCATCCGGTTCTCGTACGAGCCGCCCCAGCGGTCCTCGCGCCGGTTGGTCTGCAGGGCGATGAACTCGTTGATGAGGTAGCCCTCGGAGCCCATGATCTCGACGCCGTCGTACCCCGCGCGCCGGGCCAGACGGGCGGCGCGCGCGTAGTCGTCGATGGTCCGCTCGATGTCCGCGTCACTGAGTTCGTTCGGCGGGAACGGGCTGATCGGGGCCTGGAGGGCGCTCGGGGCGACCAGGTCCGGGTGGTAGGCGTACCGCCCGAAGTGCAGGATCTGCATCGCGATCCTCCCGCCCTCGCGGTGCACCGCGGCGGTGATCCCGGCGTGCTGGTCGGCCTCGGCCTCGGTGGTCAGCTTGGCGCCGCCCTCGTACGGCCGTCCCGCGTCGTTCGGGGCGATGCCGCCGGTGACGATCAGGCCGACACCGCCGCGCGCGCGGGCGGCGTAGAACTCCGCCATGCGCTCGAAGCCGCGCTCGGCCTCCTCCAGGCCCACGTGCATGGAGCCCATGAGCACGCGGTTGGGCAGGGTGGTGAAGCCCAGGTCGAGCGGGTTCAGCAGGTGCGGGTAACGGCTCATCGGCCCCTCCGTGGGCGGTGTCGTACGTCTGTTGTAGACGACGCGCCACTCATTGTGCAACTAGTTGCACAATGAGGAGGGTCACTCGGCCGATGGCCGCTCGTGCCCGGATCGGGAGCCTTTCGGACGGGTCGCTCAGCGCAGGGCGACCCGGGCCACGAGTTCCGCGACCACCGCGGGCTGGTCGATCATGACCAGGTGCCCGGCGTCCGGGACGTCGACGAGCGTCACCTCGGGACTGGCTTCGAGCCCTGCCCGCTCCTGCGGTGCGAGGTCCACGTCGTCGTGGTCGCCGCGCACGACCCACGCGGGCACGCCGGAGTCACGGAGCCGGTCGACGAGGGATCCGTGCCGGTCGAGATACGCGAAGTAGTGCCGGACCGCCTTGCGGCAGAAGGCCGGATCGTTCTTCTCGAACTCGGCGGTGAGCGCCTCTCGGCGCTCCTCGGGCAGCTGGCCGGCCATCGCGCGGGGTGTCAGTTTCAGCAGCCCGGACCAGGTCAGCGCACCGACGCCGGGTACCCGCCCGAGAGTGTCGGCGATCGTCAGCGCCTTGTCCTCGTCGGACGCCGAGAAGGCCGGGGAGAGCAGCACCACGGGGCCGGCGAAGTGGCCTCCGGCCGCCATCTCCAGGGCGATGTTGGCGCCGAGGCTGTGGCCGACGACGACGTCGCAGCCGCGCTCGGCGGCCAGGGTGCCCGCCAGCGCCGCGTAGTTCTCCATGGAGAGGTCCTCGGGCGGGACGGTGCCGGCGTGGCCGGGGAGGGTCGCGGCCACCAGCCGCACCGGCGCGGAGGCGAGCGGCGGCGCGGCCGTGAGGTCGTCGTAGAACGCGGCGCTGCACAGCGCGCCGGCCAGCAACAGCACACGGGTGGTCGCGTCGGCGGGCCCTGACTCCTCGATCTCCCATGCGTCGAACTGCTCGGGGGCACTGCTCATGTCCGGGCCTCCCTCTGGCCTCAGTGGTCAGAGGGAGTGTGGCGCGCGCGGCGGCACAAACGGCCGATCGGGGTCCGAACGCGGCATGTCGCACGCCACGCCCCTCCCGTCACGTCCCGTCAGGGCTTCACGCCGACCACGACGTGGGCCCAGCCCTCCTCCGGGACGGCGAGCCGGGCGATCAGGCCGGCGCGGGCGAAGGCCTCGACGGCGGTCGCGGCCTGGTGCTCGCTCGTCTCGACGAGAAGGCACCCGCCGCGGGCGAGCCAGCGCGGCGCGCCCTCGGCGACCCGGCGCACCAGGTCGAGTCCGTCCGCTCCGCCGTCGAGCGCGACCAGGGGTTCGTGGTCCCGGGCCTCCGCCGGGAGCAGTCCGACCTCGTCGGTGGGCACGTACGGCACGTTGGCGGCCAGGACGTCGACGCGCCCGCGCAGGGTGTCGGGCAGGGCCGAGAAGAGGTCGCCCTCGTGGACCCGGCCGGCGAACGGCGCGACGTTGCGGCGGGCGCAGCGGACGGCGGCCGGGTCGATGTCGGAGGCGTGCAGCTCGGGGCCGCCGAGGGACGCGGCCAGCGCGACGCCGACCGCGCCCGACCCGCAGCACAGGTCCACGACGACCGACGCGTGGGGCGCGAGCGCCACCGCCTGGTCGACGAGGAACTCGGTGCGACGCCGGGGCACGAAGACGCCGGGTTCGAGGGTGACGCGCAGACCGTGGAACTCCGCCCAGCCGAGGACGTGTTCGAGGGGGAGCCCGGCGACGCGCCGGTCCACCATCGCGGCGACCTCGTCGGGCGTACGGGCGGCGGTGAGGATCAGTTCCGCCTCGTCCTCGGCGAAGACACAGCCGGCGGAGCGGAGAGCGGCGACCACGGAGTCCGTGGCGCCGGAGGAGGACGCGGAACCGGAACCATCAGGAGACAGAGGCATGAAGCCGAGGGCCTTTCGACGAACCGAAGGGCGCTCCCGCGGTCACCTGCAGACGGCGACCTGGTCGCTCATGGAGGAGAGCACCCGACCTGACACAGCGGTAATGGGTCTCACCTCCTCGGCAACTCGTCCGGCGGCGACGGTCCGCGGCCGGGACGGCCACCTTACAGGAGCGATCGGCGCGCGAACGATCAGACGCCGACCGACTCCTCCAGCTCCTCCGACTCCTCCTCGGCGCTCTCCGTCGCGCGGGGCGTCGACGGCTCCGGCCTCTCCGGCTGCTCCGGTACGACGGGGCCCGGTGCGGCGTGCCGGCCACGCGACCGTTCGACGACACCGGCGACCGCGGTCACCGCCAGGCCGGCCAACAGCCAGCCCACGAGCGTCCCCACGTTGCCGGAGAGCCCGTCACTGTCGAAGTAGAGGAGGCTGCGCACGCCCTCGACGAAGCCGGCGCCGTTCCAGAAGGAGTGCAGGGTGCCGAAGAAGCCGTTCTGGAGCTCCGGCCGGAACAGGCCACCGGAACTGGTGAAGTTGAGCATCACGAACAGCACCATCATCGCGAGCGTGGTCCACCGCTTGAGGAAGGTGTGGAGTCCGACGCCGACGAAGAGGATGCCGGCGGAGTAGAGCCAGCTCATCGCCCAGACGGTGGCGAGGTCGTGGTGCGCGAGGTGGAAGACTGGACCGGCGAGCGCCGCGCCGATGCCGCTCACCACTGCGGAGACCCCGACGGCGAGCAACGCCCTTACGCGCAGGGCCAGTCCGGTGCCCGCGGCGCCGAGAGCGGCGACGGAGGCGTAGGAGCCGATGCTGAGCGCGATGAGCAGGAAGAACAGGCCCTGCCCGGTGGGGTCGTCGTCGACGGGTGCGGCGACGTCGGTGACCTTCAGGGGCAGCCCCTGCTGCGCGGCGACCGGCGTGAAGACCTGCTCGACGGCGGTGGCTCCCATGTCGGAGGCGGCCGTGGCGACGACCAGTTCGGGCGCCTTGGCGCTCGGTACGTAGGCGCCCGTGATGTCACGGGACGTGAGGAGGTCCACGGCCTCGGCGCGGTCGGTGACGGTACGGACGTCGAGCTTGTCCCCGGCCCGGTCCTTGACCGTCTGGGCGAAGGCCTTGGTCTCGGGGCCGCTGCCGACGACGGCGACGGGAAGGTGGTGGGGTTCCGGCGTCACGAACGCACCCATGTAGGCCAGCCCCATGCCGAGACACATCAGCAACGGGGTGACCAGGTGCGTGAGCACATGGCGCAGGGCCGGTGAGCGCAGTCCGGTGAGCACGCGCACTCCTTTGGTTGGCATATACAACTCTCTATCAAGTTGTACTATACAACCAGGACTGGGAAGGGAGGTCCCGCGATGGCATCCGAAGCCTCCGATGAGAGCGTTGTCACCACCGGGACGCCGTCCGCGACGGACGGCGGAGCACGCGACGGCTCGGCGCCGGGCGGCATGACCGCCGACGCCGCGGTCGAGACCATCCAGCGCGAGATGACCGTCTTCGCCCGGCGGGCCCGCGCCTCGGCGGGCCGCATGCACCCCGAGCTGTCCCTGGTCTCGTACACCCTGCTCGGGCATCTGGAGGAGGTCGGCGGCTGCCGGGCCACCGACCTCGCCGCGCACTACGCGCTCGACAAGTCGACGGTGAGCCGGCAGGTGGCCGCGCTGGAGCGGGCCGGGCTCATCGAGCGGCGCACGGACCCCGAGGACCAGCGTGTCCAGGTGCTGCATCTGACCGGCACGGGTACCGAGATCCTCGCCCAGGTGACCCGCAGCCGCCGGGTGGCGTTCCGGGAGCGGCTGACGGGCTGGCCCGAGGAGGACCTCGCCCGTTTCGCCTCGTATCTGCTGCGCTACAACGCCACGGGCACGGACCTCGGCGCGCCGGGTGGGGGTGCACCCGGCCGCTGAGCCGACGTCCCCCGCGACCGGCCCGGGTTCAGCGGTGGAGGGTCACCCCACACCCACGGTCCGCCCGTCGTCCAGGTGCTCGGGCACACGCGCGGCCAGGAACCGGGTCGGACGGCGCAGCCGGAACCCCAGGGACTCGTAGAGCCGGATGGCGTTGGTGTTGCCCGCACCGGTGTGCAGGAAGGGCGTCTCCCCGCGCTCGCGGATGCCGTGCGCGACGGCCAGGATCAGCCGGCCCGCCAGCCCCTTGCCCCGGTGGGCGGAGTCGGTGCAGACCGCGCTGATCTCGGTCCAGCCCGGCGGATGCAGCCGCTCCCCCGCCATGGCGATCAGGGCGCCCTCGTGGCGGATCCCGAGGTAGGTGCCGAGTTCGACGGTGCGGGGCAGGAACGGGCCGGGCCGGGTGCGCTCCACCAGGTCGAGCATCTCGGGGACGTCGGCGGGCCCGAGGAGCACCGCCTCGGGGTCCGGCGCTGCCGCGAGCCCGTCGTCGACGAGCTGTACGCCCTCGATGCTGAACGTCACCTCCCAGCCCTCCGGCGTCGCTCCGACGTAACCCGCGAGCGGTGCCTCCCCTCCGGGCCCCACCAGGGCCGCCAGATCCGCCCAGTCGTCGGCGTCCGGCTCGTCCGGGAGGGCCAGCCACGGCGACACGTCCACCGGGTAGCGCAGGACGCGCCCACGCCGTTCGGCGAAGTGGGCGTGCGGGCCGGTGAGGGACCCGAGGGCCGGGTTGTCGAGGGGGTGCGTGCTCACGCGGCCACCTCGATCACGATCTTGCCGCGGACGTGCCCGTCCTCGACGGCGCGCAGTGCCTCGCCGGCGCGGTCGAGCGGGAACGTCCGGGTCACGAAGGGCCGCAGCCTGCCGTCGGCTGCGAGCCGTCCGACCTCGTCGAGCACGGCCGCCGTACGCGCCCGCTCGACTCCGCTGCCGCCCAGCTTGGCGACCGTCTCGCGGTCGGCGCCGGTGATCAGTTTCGTGACGTCGTCCAGCACGGTCGCCGCGTCCTCCAGCGCCTCTCCCCCGACGAGGTCGAACACCCCGTCCACGCCGTCCGGCTCCGCCGTGCGCAGCCGCTCCGCCAGGCCGGCTCCCGACGGGACGTGCACGGCACCGAGCGACTCGACGAAGTCCTTCTTGCTCTCGCTCGCGACCCCGACCACGCGCAGCCCCGCGTCCCGCGCGATCTGCACGGCGGCCACACCGACTCCACCGCCGGCGCCGGTGATCAGCAGGGTGGCGCCCGCGGGGAGGCCGAGCTGGCGGATGCCGTCGTACGCGGTCGCCGCCGCGACCGGCAGGGCCGCGGCGTCCGTGAACGACAGGCCGGCGGGCTTGCGTGCGGTGACGGCTACGGGCAGCAGGGCGTACTCGGCATATCCACCGTCCACCGGGTTGCCGAACACCTCGTCCCCGACGGCGAACCCGGTCACGCCTGCGCCGGTCTCCACGACGACTCCCGCGACCTCGTTGCCGAAGACGGCGGGCAGCGGGCGCGGCTCGCCGCCCGGGCGACGGTGACCGGTGCGCTGCTTCCAGTCGACGGGGTTCACGCCGGCGGCGCGCACCGCGACGAGGACCTCGCCGGGGCCGGGGCTCGGCCGGTCCCGCTCCACCAGGGCCTCGGCCTCCGGGCCCCCGTAGCGTGTGAAGACGTACGCCTTGGGCATCTGCTCCCTCACTCTCCCTCGCTGTCGTCACCGGTCGCCGCGGACCGCTCACCCGGTGTGGGTGTACGGGCCACCGGAGTCGGCTTCAGCAGCAAGGATGATCGCGGCGCGGCTATTCCCGGCCGCCGGGAGTGTTCATACGGCCGCAATGATCAGCGGGGCGCCCGGCCCCTGCACGGGGTGCGGCGCCCAGCTCGTACAGGTCCCGAGCGGGCGCCGGCGAGGCACAGGTCAGGGCGTCAGGCGTGGGGAACGACCACGACCGGGCAGGTCACCTGGTGGATCAGGGTCTGCACGGCGCGGCCCAGACGTTCGCCCGCGCGGCGGCCGACCACCAGCAGCCCGGCACCGGTGCAGGCGCTGAGGAGGTGGTGTCCGACGCGTCCGTGCACGACCTGCTCCGCGACCGGAGTGCCCGGGAACCGGCGGCACCACGGCCCCAGCGCGCCGGTCAGGGCATGCCGTCGGGCGTCCTCCTCGTCGGCCGCGTCACCCGGCGGGACGGCGCTCGGGTCACCGTCCCGAGCGAGCAGCGTCCAGGCGTGCACCACGTGGAGCGGAGCCCCGCGAACGGCCGCGGTGTCGAAGGCATGGCCGATCAACTCGTCGGCGGGGCGCGTCAGGTCGAGACCGAGGACCACGGGACGGTAGGCCGCGGCGCTCGGCGAGGCGCCCGCGGGAACGGGGACCCGTTCGTCCTCGGGGAGTTCGCCCGCGGGGACGAGGACCACCGGGCGTTCTGCGCCCGCGGCGACGGCCAGGGCGACGGAGCCGGCCGGGAAGCCGGCGACGCCCGTGTGGTCGGTGTGGCCGCGGGAGCCGAGCACGAGCGTCTGCGACGCGGCGGCCGCCTCGATGAGCGCGGGCACGGCCGCCCTCTCGGCACCCCGCGCGTCGATGTCCAACGCCGGGTGGGCGTAGGAGAGTTGGATGGCCGCTCGGTCGAGCGGGGACCTCGTCCGGCCGGCCGGCACTTCGACGTCCGGGACGCGCACGGGCACGTGCGGCCGGGGACTCGCGTGCAGCAGGCGCAGCGGGAGCCGGCGGCGTCCGGCTTCGCGGGCCGCCCAGTCGGCCGCGTCCAGACTGGCTCGCGATCCGTCGATCCCCACGGTGATGGTGCGGGTGCCGGGGTTCATTCTGCTGCCTCTCGTCCGTCGAAGTTCGAGGGTGGTCGGTCGGTGGCCGGGGCCGGTCCTCGGTGACCGGTCTCCGGTGACCGGTCGCCGTTCGCGTGCCGCCGGCCGGTTCCGGCGGTCCGCCGCCCGAGGTGTCCGGGACGAGGTACCGGCCCGCGTGGCAACGGAGTTGCCCGCATGACCCGGACCGCTGACGGGCAGGTGTAACCGGCCGACGGCGGGGCAGCCGGGTTGCACCGGGTGTCACGGCGGAGACGGCCGGGGTCACGTCATCGGGGCTCCTGTTCGCCGGCGCAGTGGTACGCGGGTTCCACGACGGACGCGGATCAGTCGTACGGCGTCGGAATCGGCGCGGTGATGGACTTCCGGCACCGGGTGCGGTACCCCGGGAGAGGCGTTCCGGTGCTGTGCGGGGTCTGTTCGGCCGGGCGTCCGCGGCGGCGCACGGCAGTGAGGAGGGGACATGCGAACCCGGGTGCTCGGCTGGCGCTGGCGGCGCAACTCCCTGCGGCGCCGATGCGACGTCGTCGAGGCGTGGTGCGTGCTGGTGGTCGGCGTTCTGCTGCTGGTCGGCGCGCCGCTGGCCGGGGCGGCCGCGGGATGGTGGACGTACGACCTGGCCCACGCCGAGGCGACGGCGCAGCGCGCCACGCTGCACCAGGTCCGTGCCGTCCTCGTGGACGACACTCCGGCGGCGGTACCCGCGACCCCGGGGGGCATCCAGCGCTCCTTCCCCGCCCTGGTCCGCTGGACCGGGACGGACGGGCAGGCGCGGACGGACCTCGTGCGGGTGCCCTCGGGTGTGCGGGGCGGTGCGCACATCGACGTCTGGACGGACGCCCGGGACCGGATCGTGCGCGCGCCGTCGAGCACGTCGGTGATCTGGCAACGCGCTCTGGCCATGGGCCTGTTCACCGCGATGGGTGCCGTCCTCGCCGTCCTCGTCACCCGGCTCTGCGTACGCCGGTCCGTCGAACGCCGACGGCTCGACCGGTGGGCGCGTGACTGGGCGCTGACCGAACCCGGCTGGACCCGGCGCACGGCCTGACCCACGGCTCCCGGAGGCCGGCACCGGGCCGTACCGGCCGGGGTGCCGCCCTCCCGGGAGAAGGCGTGGCGGGCCCCCGAGGCCGCACGTACGGTGTGATCACCCGCACCCCGTACGCCGAAAGGTGGTCCTCGATGGCCTTGTTCGACCTCCCCCTCGACGAACTCCGCAGCTACCGCAGCGCGTCCGCGGAGCCCGAGGACTTCGACGCCTTCTGGGCCAAGACGCTCAAGGAGGCGAGGGAGCACGAACTCGCCGCGCGTTTCGAGCCGGTGGAGACCCCGCTCAAGACCGTGCGGACCTTCGACGTCACGTTCGCCGGATTCGGCGGGCATCCGGTCAAGGGCTGGCTGACCGTGCCGTCCTGGGCGAACGCACCGCTGCCGACGGTCGTCGAGTTCGTCGGGTACGGCGGCGGGCGCGGACTCGCGCACACCCACCTGCTGTGGGCCTCGGCCGGCTACGCGCACTTCGTGATGGACACGCGGGGTCAGGCCAGCGCCTGGGGCGGCGGCGGGACACCGGACCCGGTGGGCAGCGCGCCCGCCTTCCCGGGCTTCATGACGCGCGGGGTCGAGGACCCCGAGACGTACTACTACCGCCGCCTGTTCACGGACGCGGTGCGGGCCGTGGAGGCGGCCCGTTCGCATCCGCTGGTCGACGGGGCGCGCGTCGCGGCGCTGGGCGGGAGCCAGGGCGGCGGCATCGCGATCGCGGCCGGGGGGCTCGTGCCGGACCTCGCCGCGGTCCTGCCCGACGTGCCGTTCCTGTGCGACTTCCCGCGTGCCACGGTGGTCACGGACCGCTCGCCGTACCGGGAGATCGGCAACTACCTGAAGACCCATCGCGGGCGCACCGGGCAGGTGTTGCGCACCCTGTCGTACTTCGACGGGGTGCACTTCGCCGCGCGCGGCCGGGCTCCCGCGCTCTTCTCGGTGGCGCTGGAGGACCAGACCTGTCCGCCGTCGACGGTCTTCGCCGCGTACAACGCCTGGGCGGCCGGGGAGAAGCGGATCGAGGTGTACGACTTCAACGACCACGAGGGCGGCGGCCCCTACCAGCAGGCGGCCCAGCTGGACTGGCTTCCCGCCCACATCTGAGCCGGGCGCGGGAACGGACGCGACGCCCGGGGCAGCGTCCGTGCGTCGCGCGTCTTCCCTCCGGTCCGACCAGTCGGTACGTTCAACGGACCCTGATCCCTTCCGTGTTCGCCCGCGGACGCCTCTCGGAGAACTCATGCCCCAGCCGGTCCCCCCGATAGACGGCCACTGCGATCCCCGCTTCACGGCGGTGCGGACCGCGTTCGAGGAGAACTTCCGCGAACGCGACGAGCTGGGCGCCGCCGCGTCCGTCACGCTCGACGGGGAGACCGTGGTGGACCTGTGGGGCGGCTGGGCCGACGCGGCCCGCACCCGCGCGTGGGAGCGGGACACCCTGGTCAACGTCTGGTCGACCTCGAAGGGGCCGACCGCGCTGTGCGCGCACATCCTCGCCGACCGGGGGCTCCTGGACCTCGACGCCCCGGTGGCCGCGTACTGGCCGGAGTTCGCGGCGGCGGGCAAGCAGGGCGTCCTCGTGCGGCATCTGCTGTCGCACCGGGCGGGGCTGTCGGGGCTGCGTGAGCCGCACTCGTTCACGCAGCTCTGCGACTGGGAGCTGACCGTCGGGCGGCTCGCCGCGCAGGAACCGTGGTGGGAGCCGGGGACCCGGTCCGGCTATCACGCGCTGACGTTCGGCTTCCTGGTCGGCGAGGTGGTTCGGCGGGTGTCGGGGCTGCTGCCCGGCGCGTTCCTGGAGCGGGAGGTGACGGGGCCGCTCGGGATCGACTTCACGATCGGGCTGCCCGAGAAGGAGGCCGGGCGGGCGGCCGAACTGGTGCATCCGCCGGCCGCTTCCAGCAGCGAACAGGCGGCGGTCCTCTCCCAGTTGGCGCCCGCGGCGCTGGCGGCCCTCACCAACCCGGCGGTCGGCGCCGCCGAGGCGAACACAGCGAGGTGGCGGGCGGCGGAGATACCGGCCGCCAACGGCCACGGCACGGCCCGGGCGGTCGCCGCGCTGTACGGGATCCTCGCGTCGAAGGGCACCTACGGCTCCCGGCAGGTGCTGACCCCGGCGGCGGCCGAGCGGCTGCGCGAGGGGCAGGGCGGCTGCGTCGACCTGGTGCTGGGCGCCGGGTTCGCGCACGAGACGGAGGTGGGGCTCGGGCTGTGGCTGAGCGGGGCCAACGGCTCGTACGGTCCGAACCCGAGGGCTTTCGGACACGACGGGTTCGGCGGCTCCTGCGGGCTCGCCGACCCGGAGGCGGGGGTCTCGCTGGGGTACGTGATGAACCGTATGGGCCCGCACATCGCAGACGACCCAAGGAAGTCCGCCCTTGTCGACGCGCTGTACAACGCGCTCGGAGGGGCTCCCGCGCGGTCAGGCGAGGCGGGCTGAAACCGGCCGAAGTCTCCGGCCGCTCTTTCCAAGTGGTTTAGACCAATGCTAGATGTGGTGGCGCAATGAGCCCGCACGGCTACGTCGAGTCACCACACAGGAGGCGCGGACATGGCCCGCACCACCCACACGTCCGAGCACGAACCGCTCTACGCACGCATCGCCACGCAGCTGCTCGGCGAGCTGCGCGACGGATCCGTTCCGCCGGGTGAACGCCTGCCGGGAGAGAGGGAGTTGGCCACCCGCTTCGGCGTCAGCCGGGAGACCGTACGCCAGGCACTGCAGTTGCTGCGGCGCAGCGGCCAGGTCTCCACCGACCGGCGCGGCAGCCACGCGACCCTGTCCGGCGCCCCCGCCGAACCCGTACCGTCCCTCGACTTCCCCGTCGGAGCGCACACCGGTCAGCCCTGCGCGCGCCGCCGGACCACGGTGACCTGGGAGGCTCCCCCGCCCGAGCACGCGAAGGCCCTCGGACTCGCCCCGCGGCGCGCCACGTTGGTCCACCGCTACGAGTCGGCCGCCGCGGACGGCAGCGGACTGCGGACGGCCGTCACGTCCTTCTCCGCGATCGCCGTGTCCGAGGTCGAGGAACTGGCCCGCTACCGCGACCGCGCGGACGGCCACGCCTCGGCCCAGCTGTCGCGCGCCTACGACTGGATGCGCAAGGCGGGCCTGACCCTGCACCACCGGGACGCCATCACCCGCCTGCCCCAGTCCGTACGGGTCACCCGGCGCGTGCACGACCAGTACGACCGCCCGCTGGAGATCACCGACCTCACCGTGGACGCCCAACAGGACGCCCTGGTCTACGAGTTCACGCTCCCGGCCGCCTGACCAAGGGACGGGTTCCCCCGGGGCTCGCCTCCCGCGCACCCGTCGTGCCACCGGGACGGGCGGCACGACGGGTGTGGCCGAGGACCTCCGTCCGATCCGCCGTGTCGTGGAGAGTTGCTCCAGGGGGACACTGAACTGGCTCTGTCCCGAAGGTCGTATCAGGTACATC
>NZ_JBEZHO010000039.1:0-84910 GCF_040650615.1 Streptomyces sp. NPDC048643 | reverse complement strand
CCACGGACTCCCGACCCAAGCCCGTGCCGCGTAGCGGCACAGCAACAAGTCGAGAAGGCCAGAATCCTCGGGCTTCAGCCCGAGGAGCAAGTCAATGGGATGACGGCGAGCAGAAGGAACTCGTTGCCGGCTGGGTCAATCCACTCCTGTTCGTGCGCATGGCCGTGTTGATCGGCTGCCTGGCAACGCTGGCGGCCCTCGCGTACCGCCGTCACAGGCAGCAAACACGCTAAGACGCCACGCTAGGGGTCCGCGGCATCGTCGAGACCAGTGCCCAGGTCGACCAAAGGTCGCGGCCCTGACCTCCGCTGAACCGGGCTGTGTGTCCCCGCTTGCCATGGGCGATCTCGTCGCCGTACATTCCCTGCACCCGGCTCGTCCGGTCGCTTCGTCTATCCCCTTTGAGCACATGAGGAGCGCCCGGTATGACGGGTGTACTGGCGGTCGCAGGCGGCACCGCATCCGGCAAGTCCACCCTTGCCGAAGCTCTTTCACTGCAGTGCCCCGAGAGCATCGCGCTGATCCATCTGGACGACTACTACGTGCCCGCGCACGACCCCCACAGAGGCGTGTGGACGGTCAGTGCCGACGAACACCCCATCCTGGACTGGAACCACCCGGGCTCGATCGACGAGACAGCGGTGACACACGCCATTGACGCGGCGCTGCTGCGGGCCGGCGTGCTACTCGTGGTGGTCGAGGGCCTGTTTGCGCTGTCACTGCCGTCCGTGGTCCGGCGGGCCGCGTGGCGGGTGTATGTCGACACCCCCGACGACATACGCCTGGCCCGCAAGATCCTCCGGAAGATCGAGGTGCAGCGGCAGGATCCTCGTCTGTCGCTGCGCAACTATCTGCAGACAGGCAGGGACCGCCACGCAGCCCACGTCGCGCCCTCCCGGGCGGCGGCCGATCTGGTCGTGGACGGGACCGCGAGCGAGGCAGAGATGCTGGCGACCGTCATGCCGTTGATCGGGCCGGCCCTCCCGCTACCACCCGCGGCGCTCTCGCGGCCACAGAGGGTGTGCGGTGTGACCCGTACTGCCGGTGTCCCTGCATTCGCGCTGTGACGTGCCCGAGGGCACCGGCCCCGGCGCGGAACGCCGCGTGATCTGAAGATCACATAGAGGCGCTTTGGGTCGTGGCACAGGGCGGCGTGGTCGGCGAGAGGTGGGATGCTGTGCGAGACGTTGAGCCACCGGCAGGCCGTTGGGCGGGGTGTCGGCCCACTGGCAGCCCAGATATCGTGCTCGCTCCCCCTATCCAACGCCGCCCAGGCCACCTCGAGGTGCTGCATGCGCCGCCGGTACTCATCCACGCAGCAATCCGAGAGAACGCACACACTCCAGCGACTCGGTGCCAATCGAATCGCCGTCCTCCCCCGCTGCGGAGTTGGGGGCTGCGACGTCGGCAGTGGTCAGTCGGAGTTCTCCGCGTAGGCGGAGCCCGAGGTAGGCGGCACGACGGTCCACCCCGCGGCAAGTCACTCCGCCCGCCGGACACGCTCTAGCGGATCTGACCGGCACAAGCATCAGCAACGCCAGACGGTGGACCGCCTACGCCAATCGAGACTAGGGCCCGTCCGGGAAGGCCCTGACGGTGAATCGTCAGAGCCTTGCGCCGGACGGCGAGTCGATCCGCTCAGTCGGTACCCGATTCCATGGCGGCACGGTCGAGCATCTCCTCATCGCCGGAGACCTCACCGCGCGAGGCGATGGCCTGGGAGCCGCCCTGCGACATGGCGCCGATCAACCCGGTTGAGGCCGCCTGAGCGGCACCGACGAGCGCGGCTCGGTCGGCACCGACCATACCGATGCCCGCGTACTGCTCAAGCCGGGCACGCGAGTCGGCGATGTCGAGATTACGCATGGTGAGCTGGCCGATCCGGTCCACCGGGCCGAACGCCGAGTCCTCAGTGCGCTCCATCGACAGCTTGTCCGGGTGGTAGCTGAAAGCCGGGCCGGTCGTGTCCAGGATCGAGTAGTCCTCACCGCGCCGCAGTCGCAGGGTGACCTCACCGGTGACCGCCGAGCCGACCCAGCGCTGCAGCGACTCCCGCACCATCAGAGCCTGCGGGTCAAGCCAACGGCCCTCGTACATCAGCCGGCCAAGACGCCGTCCCTCGCTGTGGTAGTGGGCGAGGGTGTCCTCGTTGTGGATCGCGTTGACGAGGCGCTCGTATGCCGTGTGCAGCAGGGCCATGCCAGGCGCTTCGTAAATGCCACGGCTCTTGGCTTCGATGATCCGGTTCTCGATCTGGTCCGACATCCCCAGGCCGTGACGGCCGCCGATCGCGTTCGCCTCGATCACCAGGTCGACGGGAGAGGCGAACTCCTTGCCGTTGATCGTCACCGGGCGGCCCTGGTCGAAGCCGATCGTCACGTCCTCGACAGGGATCTCCACTTGAGGGTCCCAGAACCGTGTACCCATGATCGGTTCCACGGTCTCGACGCCTGTGTCCAGGTGCTCCAGGGTCTTGGCCTCGTGCGTGGCGCCCCAGATGTTGGCGTCCGTCGAGTACGCCTTCTCGGTGCTGTCGCGGTAGGGCAGCCCGTGGGCTCGCAGCCACTCCGACATCTCCTTGCGGCCGCCGAGCTCGGAGACGAAGTCCGCGTCCAGCCAGGGCTTGTAGATGCGCAGGTGAGGGTTGGCGAGCAGGCCGTAGCGGTAGAACCGCTCGATGTCGTTGCCCTTGAACGTCGAGCCGTCGCCCCAGATCTGTACGTCGTCCTCGAGCATCGCCCGAACCAGCAGGGTGCCGGTGACGGCGCGGCCGAGCGGCGTGGTGTTGAAATATGCGCGCCCGCCCGAGCGGATGTGGAAGGCGCCGCAGGCGAGTGCCGCAAGACCCTCCTCGACCAAGGCCGCGCGGCAGTCGACCAGGCGTGCGATCTCGGCGCCGTACATCTTTGCCCGCCCGGGCACCGAAGCGATGTCCGGCTCGTCGTACTGGCCGATGTCGGCGGTATAGGTGCACGGGACGGCACCCTTGTCGCGCATCCAGGCGACGGCAACCGACGTATCGAGGCCGCCTGAGAAGGCGATGCCGACGCGCTCGCCAGTGGGCAGTGAGGTGAGAACCTTGGACATAGGAAGAGTATGCTGCTTCATGCATGATCATGCAAACCGTTGGTTGGTTCTCCGGACGGTACCGATGCTCGCGAGGTGTTGCATCGGGCTGAAGAGCGGCACATTGGTCCCACGTAACGCCGAGCGCATGCAGTCGGAACCGTAGGAAGTGGTCAGCCACGTGCGAGCGCTGCGATAGCGATCCAGCTGAGCACGTTTATCCGTATTGTCCTGAGTACCATGCTCAGTAGGCCAACGCCCCGGGGCGCCTCCAAGGCAGACTCAGCCGAGCCACTGCTCCCAGCGAGTACGGGGCGCCTCGCAGCGGCCTGAGTCCACGGCCTGCCGGTATGCGCGATCGGTAAGTTCCTCTATCCGTCCACACTCGGCCGTCCACGTCGGGACTCGCGCGCCCATTGGTGTCGGCGAGCCTGGAGATGGCGACAACGCAGTGGGGGCGAACAGTCTGCGCTCCATCCCAAGCCAGGGCCACAGCGGCCAGGGCAGCAACTGCGCAGGCTATGAGGAGCAACTGCCGCGAAGAAGGCGACGACCGCGGTGAGGGCCCTACGTGAACTCAGGCAGGAGATGGGAAAGTTGAAGCCGAACAGGACCGGCGGCCGCCAGCGTCGGTAACTGCCCGCAGCAGCTCTCTCTCGCGATGTCTTGTGCTGTGGAAGCTGTCAGTGACGGTAGCTGTTGCTGCTGCTCTCCACGTGAGAACGGCGCGCCGCTGTCCTGGAACGCCGATGGATGTCCCTTCGCTCGGCGCAAGAGTCCCTCCCGGTCCCCCATCGCAGCGGTTTCGCTGCTGCGTGAGAGACGTCGTCGACGGTCCCCGCTTGATGCCACCTGACGACGCGCAGGAGCGGGATTCCTTCGGTATCGCCGACCGGCACAGCTTGAGCCGGACCAACAGTGGGGGGTACCGGCCGCCGTCAAGGGCAACTCCTGGGCGCCGAAGAACGGTTGGCTTGCGCGCAGTACGACGGGGCTGTGGGACGTGAACAGCATCGGCCGGGTAGCGGTGGACGGCACCGACTTCTGGTGGCGGCGCTGTCGAAGGGCACAGGGAGTCAGGCGAAGGGCATCGGATTGGTGGAGACGGCGGCGAAGACGGCGTTCGCTGGTAAGCGAACGGTGAGAACCCATAAATGATCTGGTTTCCGGCGCCAAGCGATCTAGTCTTTAAGGAACTTGACGATGAACAGGCCGGACGATGGTGTTTCCTTTACCGTTTTCGCCGTACACCTCGGGTCCGGCCACGGAAGGAGCGCAGTGCCTCCCGTACACCCGAATCGCCGTTCCCTCATAGCCGGTGGCCTCGCAGTAGCCGCCGCAGCCACCGTTCCCCTGTCGGTGTCCACGCCCGCAGTGGCGGCCGGTCTCATCCCCATCCGGCTGGCCGGGCCGACCGGTCCCGCGCCGGTGGGCGCCGTAGAGCTGCACCTGGTCGACCCGTCGCGGACCGACCCCTGGTCGGGGCAGCCGCGCGAGGTGATGGTGACCGTGACGTACCCGGCCGCCGACGTGCGTGACCGCGCGATGCTGCCCTGGCTGCCCTCTGGTGCCGAGCAGGCCCTGAAGGCCCGCTTCGGGGGCGCGGTGGACGGCTACGCACTCCCGGAGACCCACAGCGCGGACCGCGCGCCGGTCCGGCCCGGCCGCCGGCCGGTGCTGCTCCACTCGCCGGGATATACCTCGGACCGCACGTTCAACACGCTGGTCATCGAGGAACTGGCGTCCTGGGGCTATGTCGTGGTCGCGGTCGACCATCCCTACGACTCGGGCGAGGTGGAGTTCCCGGACGGCCGCGTGGTCGTCAACCGACCCGACGACGCGAGCCACGAGGCCCGCACGGCAGCGGTCGCGGTGCGCGCCGCCGATCTGCGGTTCGTCCTCGACCAGCTGACCGTGCTGAATCGGGGCGGCAACCCCGACGCCGAGGGGCGTCCGCTCCCGCGCGGGCTGCGCGGGACGCTGGACCTCACGCGGGTCGGCGCTTTCGGGCACTCCCGGGGCGGCGCCGCGTCGGCGGCGGTGATGTATCTGGACGAGCGGGTGCGGGCCGGCATCGATCTGGATGGCGCGCTGTACGGGCCGGTGGTTAGGCACGGTCTCGACCGGCCGTTCCTGCTGATGGACACAGCGGTCCACGACGGGCTGAACGAAGACGGGACCTGGCCACCGTTCTGGTCGCACCTGAGCGACTGGCACCGCTGTCTGCGGCTCGCGGACGCCGACCACAACTGCTTCACCGACATCGTGGCCATCGCCCCGCAGGTCCCCGAGTCGGTGCGCAAGACGCTGCAGATCGGCTCGATCGCCGCCGACCGGGCGGTGGCTGCCGTACGGGCGACCGTGCGGGCCTTCTTCGATCTCCAGTTGCGCGGCCGCCCGGGCACCGGGCATCTGCTGTGGGGGGCTTCGCCGCGCTACCCCGAGGTGGAGTACATCGCCGGATAGCAACCGGCACCGGACGTCCTCAGACCGCGGAGAAGCGTCCGCAGAGTGGGGGCAGGCGTCGGACGGGTGGCCTCGAGGCCCTGGCAGCGATCACCTCGTGGCCACCTCGGGTTGCACCTGGCGGCTGCTCCCACCGGTGTTCGGTCCGAGCCGGCGGACGGTTTGCTGGCGCCTCGCTCGACGGAGCCGAGCCCGCGTCTGGGTCCGGCTCCACCGTGTTGTTCTCGACGAATGCGGTGCCCGCGGCAGTTGGAGTGATCAGTCGCGGTGCGCCATCGACTCCGTCAGCATCCGAGCCACAAAGGGGGGCCTCTGGCAGGACCGAGTCCGACGCAGGCTGGCCCTTTCCAGCCGACACGTGGTCCCAGACGTTCGGTCGCTCTCAACCCGGCATCGTCAGTGACCTGAGGACTGAACCCACGGAGCGAATCGCTGGTCGGGAGCCGCATCTGCTCGCCAGTACCTCAAGACGGTCTCCTGCACGATGTCGAGCCGCTCTGCGGCGACAAGGCATGAGACTGGCTCCGACCCGCCAGCGTCCGCTTCGAAGGCAACAAGCACCGGCGGCGTTCCACCAAGCTGCCGCTGGACCCTGAGCAACTCCTCAAGCGTGGGCGCGCGGAAGACGGGATCGTGAAAGGTCGCCGGGCAGCTGACGAAGAGCGGGGAGGTGAAGGCCAGTTCCATCCCGTGGTGATAGCTGAGGTCGTAACCGGCTGCGAGCCGGAACTGACCACTGTCCCAGGCGAGGACATCCCAGTCCCACCAGGACCCTTCAGGGAGCTCGATCGCGGCATGCGGTCGTTCGACGTCCACCTTCGGAACCTCAATCTGTTCAAACGGACCGTCATTGCACGGAGGCATGGCACGCCGTGCTCAGCGAGTTGGACCCCTGAGGTGTCGATGCGCGTCAGACGGTTCTCGGCGCTGGGTGCCATCCGCAGGTCGGAAAGGGCAAGGAAGTCGGCGAGTTCGATGCAGTGACCGTTGGTTCCGTCGTCCCACTCCGTCCAGAGTCTGGACTCCTCGCTGTTCAACGTGTCGGGACCCTCGCTCGGATGCTGCTCGACGCTCCCCTCGGCGTGCCGGTACTGCGCATAGTCACGTGCGGTCACCGAGGTCATGCAGCACAGTCTGCCCGCCGCCTCTGACAGGCCGTAAAACGAGATGGGTGTTGTCAGTGCCCGTTCAGGGTGGAGCGACCCTGCCACACGCCCGTCATGAGCGGGCGGTTTCACTGCGGCAGGAGTGTGGCGCCGCAGAAGGCGCAGGGCCGGTTCCGCCGGTCGACGTCGTGCCGGCCAGGCCAGAGCTCGGCGAGTTCTTCGTCGCTGGTGCTGTCGAGGCTGCCGTCGACGTTGGCGACGACAGAAGTCGTCGACGTCGGGACGTACGACGTAGCACGTGGGTACCGCCACACGTGCCCCTTTCGGGGTGGAACATGGACGGACCGCCACGATCCGCCCGCGCCGACCAACGTCAAGATGCAGGGGGCGTTCCACCGCGTGGTCGCCCAGCGACTGGAGCGACTGACGGATGGACGAACCGCGGGGGCGACACGTGACAGACACTGGTCAACAATGTTCGTCACAGCGTGACTTCGCTCAAGACGCGTCATGCTGTGATCCGAACGGCGAAGCAGGTCGCCCCACTACGATCGTTGGATGTTCGAGTACCACGGGTGGATCACGGTCAGGGAGGCCGCAGCTGATGACGACGCTGAGCCTCGGCTGCGGCAGATTGTCGATGAACTTCGACTTCGCATCGCTGAGATCGACAGCCCGTACTTGCTCGATCTCAGGTGGATGAACGGCGAGCCGTTCATCCACCTCGGAGGTTCGTCCAACCACCGCTCGTCGCCCGACATCGTCGAACTATTCGAGCATGTTGCCGTGGCCGCACCAGGTTCCTACGGGCTCCTTCACCTTCACGATGACGAAGAATCAGGTCACCAGAACGAGGTGCGCGTGCTGCGGCTCGTCCGGGGCATGGTCACGCAGCACACGGAGGCATTGCTGTCCCCGTACATCCCGACGGTGGAGGACGCCATTGCGGGTTGAGGCGTCGTGGGTGCATCACACTCGGAGCCAGAGTGGGCTCGCGAGCGTCCTGTGGCCGCCACTCGCTGCCTCGTACCCGGTCTCGACAGTCGGTCCGTTTGCACGCATCAGAGCACAACTGCGGCACTCACCCCAGCTACGGCAGCTACCAGCGAACCTGGACCAGCCTATTCTGCAATAGTCGGATGCCCGGTGACGGATCCACACTGGCCCCGTCACAGTCACGGACAACCAACCGACGCGACCACTTCGCCGCCAAGCGCCGGTCGTAGGGATCCGATCAGTAGCCAAGGAAGTGATCCGGCGGTCTGCTGCCCGGGGCCACCTAGACGATCAACACTGTGACCTGCGATCGAGTGGCCAACGATTGTCAGCGTTGTTCGTCCTCGTGCGTCCTCGGACGGCCCAAAGACAGCTCAGGATCGCCAGGTCGTACGCTCTGGCCATGATGATGACCTGGGCCGACTTCTGGGCATTCATAGACACCCTGAACGGCAAGACTGATGAAGCCAGTTGCGGCCGCCTCATTGCAGAGCTGAGCAATCGCCCAGTTCTCGACATCCAAGGCTTCGCCGAGCGCCTGGCCGAGGCTTTGTACCGCCTAGACCAAGAGACGTTTGGCACCCTGCCGGTCGCCGACCTGACCCTGCGAGACGGTAAGTCCTTTCCGCAGTCCGCAGACAGCTTCCTGTACTCGCGCTGCGCCGTGGTTGCCGCCGGCCGATCCGTCTGGGAGTCCGTGTTCTTCGATGTCGACCAGTTCGCCCCATACACCGCCTCTACGTGTGACGGCGAGTCGCTCCTCTATGTGCCTGATCAGGCCTACGAGCTGGCCACCGGCAAGGAGTGGGATCGGTCTACTCGCTACTGCTTCGAGACCTTCTCGAATCGGGACGGCTGGCCACACCTGCAAGCCTGAGGTCGGCGGAGTTATAAGGGCTGCGCCAAGCCGTGAATGACCTAGAAAACCATCATGGCAGCGATGTCACTGTGGGTTCAAATCCCACACCCACCCCACGTGAACGGCCCCCGAACAGCAAGTTCGGTCAGGGGCCGTTCACTTGCCTGCTGTCCGCCAGTAACCGTGAGTCCCCCGCTGCATCTCGATCGAACGGGTACGGGAGAGGCACGAACTACTCATTCGTCATCCGGATCCTCGATGCCGAGCATGTCCGGCGTCTCCAGAAGTGCCGCCTGCCTCTGGACGTCGGGCTCCCGGTCGGCGACCTCGCGGATCACCTGAGCAAGTCTCGCCCGGTCGTCGACAGAGAGCTGGTTGAGCTTGTCACCTACGCTTTCAAACCACGGCACGCAGACGTCCGGGTCAACGTCATCCTCATCAGTCATATCGATCGAGATCAGGAGGTTCGCCAAGGCATCGACAAGCGTGATCAACAAAGGGTCCGTCATGGTGTCCTTCTGCGGGTCGAAGCAGTTGGCCGGCCCCTGCGTGAAGTCGGCGGAACGGCTTTGGGCGGGAGCCGTCATCGGGCGAGTGATCATAATCCCGCAAGCTTCAGGCGAGTCGGGAAGTCTGCGGATCTGCCCGTTACTGACTTCAGCTCGTCGGGGTGAGTCTTTGCGAAGTCCCCCGTCGGGTGGGTGTGAGCCGCTGTATCCGTGGTGTGTGAGGTATACGGACGGGGGGCTGACGCCGACGGGACGCTGGGGTCGGGAGACGGTACGGATACAGGCCGCCGAACTGTTCGAGCAGATGATCAAACCGTCGGAAGTTGCACGGCGACTGCGAGTGAGCGTGAAGTCGGCATAGCGGTCACTTGGGCGTCTGGGACCGATACCAGTTGACTACGGTCACGGTGGTTGCTGTACTCCCCTGCTGTACAGCCGTGCCTTAACCAGCTTAGGGAGAACAAGCGGTGATCGAGGGCGCGGAATCCTGTTGAGCAACTGGGGGCACCATGAACGGACGCCAGAGGGCACGCGCGAACACTCGAAGCTCGGTGGATAGACGCCGGTGGGCCCGTGCGAGCACTGACGGCACGAGCGTTGCTCGAACAATTCATCCCGACAGGGAGCAGCGTATGGCTGCCCATGACAGGTCCGTGGGCCGCGTCTTTCTGGCGTATCTGGTGGGACTTCCTGTATGTGTCGGGCTCATCTGGCTTCTCGCCGGTTCCGGTCTCGTGGACCGCCTCTTCGGGAAGTGACCGCTCAGGCCAGGCCAAGCCGCTGACGCTGTTGATCTAACGAGTCGGTGCGTGATAGCGGATGAGTCATGTCTGGGCGGTCGTGGTGTGTATTCAGGCGGTGGCTGTGCGGTCGGCGACGAGGCCGGCGATGGCCCGGTAGGTGTCGGGCAGCCGGTCGCGGCGGTGCGTCCAGTGCATGCGTTGTTTCCAGCGTTTATGGTCGGCCAGGGCATGCTCGACGGTGATCCGGTCGGAGGAATGCTCGTGCCGGTCGTGTTCCCACTGCTCGACTCTGCCCGCCAGCGCTCCGGACCGTGGCTTTCTGGGTGGGTGACAGTCTGGCCGGGATGGTCGCGGCTCAGGCCCAGGTAGCCGTCGTCGAGCAGAATTTCGACCAGCCCGAAGTGGCGGAAGCAGCCGGTGATACCCGCCGCTCGGGCCGCGGTCACGTCGTGCATTCTCCCCGGCCGCAGGCCATCGGCCCACAGCGTGCGGCCGCGGTGGTCGGCGATGACGGTGGCTTTCATCGTGTTCTGCTTCTTCTTGCCCGAGACGAAGGCACGGCGTCCGCCGCGGCCTGCCGCCGGCCGACGGACCTGGACCTCGGTGGCGTCCAGCCGCAGCTCGACTCCCTCGGCCTGGGCGTAGGCGAACACATCCTCCAGCGTGCGAAGCCGCAGACCAGGACGATCGGGAACAGCAGAGCCCCGGTCCGCGTGCTGTCGGCGCACCTCGCCGACAGCACGGGTGACGGTCGAGCGATCGACGCCGAACAGCACACCCAGGACCGCGTGCGGCAGGTCGTGCCGCAGGTGGATGAGCGTAGCTACCAGCCGGTCCACGAAGACCAGCTGATGCCGGGCCCCGGCACCCGGTGCACGCTTCCTCGCCCCGCCCCCTCGCCTGGAACCGACGCCCCTCAAGCCCGACCACCCACGGTCTGGCCAACTCCGCTATCACGCACCAACTCGTAAAGCCCGTACGCGGTATGACTGTCGAAGACTGCGCTTCAAGCGCCCGGACAACGCCAGTTACTAGATGACACAGGCGCTGTAGAGGCGGGTGCGGAGGGCAAAAACATTGCCCGCCATATCAGCCTACCCAACTCCCATCCCGACTGCCGTCGACCCACACGTATGTGGAGCGGGCGCGGGTACTGGGTCGATGGCAGAGTGGATCAACGCGTAGGCCGTGGTTTTGAGTCTGGCGGATCAGAGCATCCGGCGGCGCTGGCCAGGATCGAGCAGGCCTACCGCACGGTGCGACGGGAGAACGTCGCCCGCTACCTGCTCGCCCGCCTCAACCGCGAGGGCCGCGGGACGCGGGTGGAGATCCACCCGCTCAACCAGTCCCAGGTCGACCGCCCTCGCCAGCGCGAAGCGGGCCTGCGCCACATGAATGTCCGCCGCTGGGGCAGCATCGTCGCCGCCTGGGCGGCCGGTGCCGATCAGGAGCTGGACGACGCGCGGGTGGGACAGGTCATCGGCCGCGGTTCCCAGTGGGGCTAATACGAGTACGTGACCAACGTTGGGTTCGCCGCCTGAGTGAGGCATTACCCAACCCGTGCCAGAGGCCCATTCGCGTGATCGCGAATGCGCCTCTGGCGTGAGTAAGCAGTGTTGTGGAGCGACCGCCATGCCCCTCGCCGGGCTCGCGGAGCGCCCGGCGGTCTCGGAAGACGGGCGGCCCGCCCCAATGGCGCGGGCCGCACAGGATCGCGGTCGGTCAGATGTGGTTGCCCGCCTTGTCCACCACAGCCGTCGTGACAATCGAGTCACCGCCGAGGACCTTGCCGCGTGCCGAGATAATCTGAGTGCCGACGATCCGGTAGGTCCTCGGGTCGATCAGCCACCGGTCGTGGATCGATTCACCGGTCGCGGAGTTCTCCCCACGGAAGTAGTTCAGGGCGATCACCCGGCGTCCGGCGGCGGTGTCGACCAGGTGGCCGGTGATCTTTCCGCCCGGTAGGAGTGCGAGGGCACGGTAGAGAGACGCCAGGCCCTTGGCCGGCATCACGTCGGCCGACAGCAGGACTCTGATCTCGCCGTAGTCGTTGAGTGCCTGTGAGACCTCCTTGGAGTCGGCGATGGCATCCTGCTCGCGCAGCGCCTTCAGCGTCTGCTTGCCGTCGGCCGGCAAGGCGGTGAGGACCCGGTACATCTCACGTGGCGAGCGGTCATCGCCCTCGCCGCCGTTCTCCAGGTGCATCTTGGTGACCTCGAGCGGCTGGTGCCTCAACCGGAAGGCGCTGGCGGAGCCGTCGTAGCGGATCCAGTTCTCCACATCGCCCACGAGCTTGTTGGACTTGTTCGCAGGCTCCTGCACCGACTTGGAGTAGATCCATTGCTTCGCCGTCGGAACGGTGCCGTCCGGCTGTGTCTGGACCGCGTCGGCGGCCTGCCGCAGGAACTCGGCCGCGCTTACTCCCTTGAAGCGCACGTCCGGCGTGTCCGCGGGCTGCACCGCGCGTCCCGTGTCCTTCCCGCCCACCAGCAGGGTGGCGGCGACGGCGACGGCGGTCACCGCGGCCACGACCGCGACGATCGCGAACTCCCGCCCTCGCCACAACGCGCGACGCGACTCCCTGGCTCGCACGGCTTCGGTGAGCCGCGCCCGCCCCGGTGCGAGCCGCCCTCGGTCGGGTACCGGCATGTGGGCGCGCAGCTCACGCACTTCGGTCATCTCGTCCATGGCTAGGCCACCTCCGCAGTGTCGATCACGAACGCGGGGTCGGCACCCAGCGCCGTACGTACCTTGCGTCGCGCCCGGTTGAGCCGCGAACGAACCGTGCCGACCGGTATGCCCAACGACTCCGCGACCTCCTGATAGGTCAGTTCGGCCCAGGCGACGAGCAGCAGGACGTGCCGGTCCGGCGCCGACAGTCCCGCGAGAGCGCCGGCCAGCGGGCCCTGCGCCGCGATCCGGCTGTCGGTGTCCTCCAGCCAGAACGGCCCCCCGGACGCGGCGAGCGGGTCGTGACCGGTGCGGGCGAGCGCCCTGAGCGCGCGCACCTCGGCGCGGCGCTGCTTGCCGATGAGGTTCCCGGCGATGCCGTACAGCCAGGGGCGCGCGTTGGCGCGCCTGTGGTCGTAGCGGGACCGGATCCGGAAGGCGACCAAAAAGGTGTCGGCGGTGATGTCGTCAGCGGCCGCGTCGCCCAGGCGACGGGCCGCGTAGCGGTGGATATCGGGGGCGTAGCGGTCGTAGAGCAGGGCGAACAGCTCCGACTCCTCCAACGACTGCGCGACGATCTCCGCGTCGTCCATCGTCCGTGCCGTGGACGGCGGTGGTCCGCTCACAGTGCTTCCCCTGACTCCTCGGTGAGTGCCTGTCACCTGTTGTTCCCCGCCGAGATCCAAAAGGTTCACGCTTTCGCGAAAGCCGTCGCACCCCCGGTGAACACGCAGGCGCTCAGGGAATCACCCGCTTCAGCACCTTCCGCACGGAGGTGCCCAGCCTCCGAGGCTCGTCCGGCCGTTCGCGGATCGAACGACTCGAGATCCGGGTGAGCCCGGCGTCCGGTTGCGCTTCTTCGCCGGTCTGCGCCAGTCGCCCGACGCGTAGACGCCTGAGCCGCGGGGTTCACCAGTTCCAGCTGTAGAGGCCGCCACCCGTGCTCGCCACCGACACCGCGAGCCGGGCAACTTCCTTCAGGACCGCCGGGAGGCCATCGTCGGTCGTGTCGTCGCCGTCGGCGGCTCTGAGTCTCGTGGTGCAGCGGTCGGCCGACTCCCCCAGGTCGGCGGAGCTGGCGCCGGCCAACGCCCGGTCAACCGCGGCGGCAGAGCGAACACCTCGACGCCATCGTTCTTGGGATCGATGACCTCCTTCGGTAACGGCCACCGGTCGAGCTGCTCCAGCGGCGGGATGCGGCCGGCTGCCAACGTGGTGCACGTAAAGGACCGGTCGGTCGGCGCCGCGGCCCGGGCCAGCGCGGGAGAGCCAAGGCGTGCTGCCGGGCTGGGATCACACCGACGCGTGAACGATCAGTCGCACATCACCGTACGAGTGGTGGCAGGCTACGGGGCAACCTGAGTACCGGCTGTCACGGCTTGTCAGCGCAGCGACCGGAAGCCCGTGCGAACCTCGTCGACGAAGAACTTCGGTTGCTCCCATGCCGCGAAGTGGCCGCCCTTGGGGAGCTTGTTGTAGTGGATGAGGTTGGGGTACGCCGCCTCGGCCCAACTCTGCGGAGGCGTGTAGAGCTCGTCGGGGAAGACACTCACCGCGACCGGCACAGAGACGCCCTTGACGCCGAAGAAGGAGATCCCAGCCGTCAGGTCCTCCCAGTAGAGCCGCCCTGCGGAGATTCCCGAGTTCGTCAGCCAGAACAGCGTGACGTTGTCCAGGACGTCGTCCCGCGTCAGGCCCTCGTCTTCTCCCGCGAAGGCCCGGGCGATGAGGGCCAGGCTCCTGGGGTCGTGGTCGAGCATGAAAGCTGCCAGTGCGACGGGCGAATCTGCGAGTCCGTACAGAGTCTGTGGGCGCGAGCCCATCATGATCGCGTAGGCGACGTTGTTCCAGGAGAACTTCAGTTGCTCGACGGTTTCCCGTTCCTCGTTCGTGAGGTCGTCCGTCGGCACGGGGTTGTGAGTCGCGAGCGCTGCGTCGATGGCGTCCGGGACCACACCGGCCATGTTGGTGTGGATGCCGACCAGCCCTTCAGGGGCCTGCGCACCTATGAAGTCCGTGACGACGGCACCCCAGTCGCCGCCCTGTGCCACGTACTTCGTATAGCCGAGGCGCTTCATGAGCTCGGCCCAGGCACTTGCGATGCGCGGAGGACCCCAGCCGTTCGTGGTCGGCTTGCCCGAGAACCCGTAGCCGGGCATCGCCGGAATCACCACGTCGAACGCGTCGGAGGCGTCCCCTCCGTACTCGGTGGGGTTGGTGAGAGGTTCGATGATCTTCAGCTGTTCGACGGGCGAACCGGGCCAGCCGTGCGTCACGATCAGAGGCAGTGCGTTCTCGTGCTTCGAGCGGACATGTATGAACTGGATGTCCAGCCCGTCGATCTCAGTGATGAAATTCGGCAGTCCCTTCAGCTGCGCCTCACACCTGCGCCAGTCGTACTCCTCGGCCCAGTAGCGTGCGAGCTCTTGCATCGTGGCGAGTGGTACACCCTGGGACTTGTCCCCCACGGTCTCCTTCTCGGGCCACCGCGTTGCCTCGATACGCCGCCGTAGATCCTCAAGGTCGGCTTCGGGGACATCGAAAGTGAACGGGCGGATTTCCGTGCCAGACATGTTCGTCTCCCGCTGTAGTGGGCGACTACGCGCTGCCGAACCGGCATACGTCAACCCCGAGGCAAATGCGACGGTCCGGAAACCCGCAGGAATTGGGATACGCCACAGGCCGGGCCACTGCAGAGCGTGGTGCTCGGTGTGAGTGCTATTTCTGCGTCATGACCACTCCAGGATCGGGCCGGAACGGAACGCTCGTGCCAGGGGATATCACGTGGTTGAAGGGCCCGGGTTTGTGTTTTCCGACAACCGAGGCGTCGCCTGGTCACAGAGTGTGCTCCACCAATTGCTTTCAGCAGTACCGTCTGGTGGAGCAAATCGTTGAGGGCAGGCAACGTCAGGTCCCGTCTCCGGCGGCAACGTCCTCCGCAGTGCCGTCATAGCGGCTGGCCGTTCCACTGGTGAAGTAAGGAGGGCAGGACACTCAGGGCGAGTCGCTCACCCGCTCATCGGTTGGGGAGACTACGCATCACTGCGAGGGACTGGGAGAAGACCGAAGGGGCGTAGGTGTAACTGATCGTTTCACAATGCCGTCCCGCGGAGACGCTGGCGGCCCATGGAACAATCCCTTCAGTCATAGGCTCTGGGGGGGTGACGCCGTATGGAACGGGCTGGGGCTGCACGGGAGCTCGTGCTTGGTTACGTCCAGGCTCTGAACGCGGTTGACGAGGCCATGAGATCAGCGATGCCCTCGCTTGAGCGACTCGCAGATGTCCTTGGCCTGGTCCGTTCGCGCCGGATCATCAGCCGGAGTGGACACATCGGCACCTACTCCTACACGGTTCATGGGGCAGGGTGCCGCTTCGTGAGCGCCAACGACATTGAGGTCGATGTGGACTTCGCAGCCGATGGGAGGGAAGTCTTCGATCTCTGGCGGCTGCGCTGCTACGGGCTGAGCCTGCCAGAGCCTCTTGACGTCACGGATGAGGACCTGCAGTCCGCAGTGCGGTCGCTGCAACCGCTTCTGACCCAGGTGCAGCCGGGTTGGTTCAGCGTAGCCAGCTGATCGCTCAGGCTGAGGCTCGGAGGCGGCGGAGACATATGAGGCTGCAGGCCAGTTCGAGCAGGCCCTGATGGAGATCGGCGCGTCGCTGGTAGCGGGTGCGGAGCCGCTTGAACTGGTGCAGCCAGGCGAAGGCGCGCTCGACCACCCAGCGCACCTTGCCCAGTGCGGAACCGTGGGCGACGCCACGTCGAGCGATCAGGGGCTTGATGCCGCGCTTGTGCAGCAGGCGGCGGTACTTGTCGAAGTCGTAGCCCCGGTCGGCATACAGGCGCCGGGGCCTGCGGCGGGACGTCCCCGCAGTCCGGCGCTCGGGGTAGCGATGGCGCCGCTCGGGAGCAGGCGGCAGCAGCGGAGCCACCCGCTCCCACAGGTCGTCAGGAACAAGATCAGCTCGCACCCCGGACACCCTGCCGACCAAGATCGACGAACACAAGACCTGCGGCTCAACTCATTCTGAAACGATCAGTAAGAGCCCTTGGCCGAGCAGGTTCGGGCGGCCGCGGTGGTCTTCTTCGCGCGGCTGGCTTTGTCCGGAGCGGTGATGAGGCACTGGCCGTCGAAGGCAAGCCGGCCACCCCTCTCTCCGCGGACAGCGCCGGCGGCAGTTGGCGTGGTGAAGGCGGTGGGCCCAGGCGCGTCACGCATGGGCCCACCGCCAGTGGGGTTGTCGTCAGCGACGGTCGGTTGAGGGCGCCCGCACCGTCAGGGAGACCGGCACGGTGTCGTTGACCTGGAACCCGTCGGTACCGAGCCCGAGAGTCGCGGTCAGCGTCCTGGGTTGGACTGGTCTTCCGTCATGGGCGCTCAATCGCACTCGAACGGTGCTGTGACGGCCTGGCTGAATGGTCAGTGTCGTCCTGCTTTCGGCAGCCCAGGGCACATTGATTGGTTCGGCCTGGTTGTAACCGGACAGGACGGAGCCGGCCTTCAACGCGGGTGCGTCGTCGTTCGTGCCGCCGATCGTGTAGAAGCCGTGCGACCCGATGACGCCGATCGAGGCGTTGCGCGCCTCACCCGCACTGGGCAGCGGAGTCCACCAGTTCATCGCCGGATCGTAGGCGTAGGCCTGGTTCGTCAACTGGGAGGAGTTGGCGGTGAGACCGCCGGAGAGGAGTAGCCGGCCATCGGCCACGCCGTACGCGGACTGATGCATGTCGATCGGAAGGTCGGCGATCCGCTTCCATGTGTCATGGACCGGGTCGTAGGCATAGGCATCCTTCACCGCCCGGCCCAGTGCGCCGCCGTCGCGGCTGGTGAGGCCGCCCGCGCAGTAGAGCTTGCCGGCGATGGCACCGCACGATGCGCCGTTGACGGCCTTGGGGTAGGGATGGACGGTTCGCCAGGTCTTCTTCTTGGGGTCGTAGGTGCTGACGGTGGAGTGATAGCTGTCGTCGGTGGACATCCCACCGACGGTGTACAGCTTGCCGTCGAGGACTGCGGTGCCGGCGCCTGCCAAAGCGTGCGGGTTGTTGGTCGTGGTGGCCCAGGTATCGGTGGAAGGGTCGTAGACCTGTGTTTTGGTCTCGATGCCGATCGCCGAGTAGTCCGCCGCGACCCAGTAGCCGCCGCTGACGTAGAGCTTGCCGTCGATGAAGGCGCCGGACGCGGCCGACACCGCGTACGGTGCGTCGGCCTTCTGCTGCCAGGTGTTCGCGACCGGATCGTAGGCGTGGAATGAGGCCAGCGGCACAAACGAGTCGACGCCCGAACCGAGTCCCGCGTACACCGTGCCGTGAGAGCTGCCGCCGACCATGAACGCGCCCGGAGCAGGCATGTCAGCGGTCGACGACCATGCCGGACCCGAGGCCGCCGACGCGGACTCGTTGATCTTGACCTTGAGGGGCACGTCGCCGGTGTTGGTCAACGTGAGGTTGCGGGTGGCCCCGCGGGGCCACGGCACGGATGCGCTGATGGGCCCGCTGGTCTCGAGCCGACCCGCGTGGAGTGTCAGGTCGACCTCGGTGGTCCTGTCGGCGGCGAGCTTCACCTTCTTGGTGGCCGAGTGGTACGGGTACTTCGCGGCGGTCACCGTCCGTTGGCCGGTCAGCGAGGAGAAGAACCAGTAGAAGCCGCCGGTCCGGCCGGGGATTCCGGGCATCGGCGCGCTGGTCACGTCCTGTGCCGGCCCGTCCGTGAGGGCGACGGCCGCGCCGTCGACCGGCTTCGACGTGTTGCCGTCGGTGATGCGCCCGACGACGAGACCACCGGGCTGAGGAGTCACCCATGCGCCACCGAGTCGGACGTTGTCTATGTACCATCCTCCGCCGGCACCGGCGTTCGGTGTGTCGATCTGACGCCGGAACCTGACCCGCGCGGAGACCGTCTTCTCGCTTGCCGGCAGGCTGACGGTCACAGATCCGGAGGCTGCCAAGTCGTCCGACCACTCAGTCGTCCAGGTCTTGCCGCCGTCGGTGCTGTAGTCGAGGCTCGACAGGCCGAAGTAGTAGTTCGTGTCGAAGGACACGAACGGCGTCCTGGAGGCAGGCACCGTGAACTCCGGGGAGACCAGCGACGAGTCGAGTGGTTTTCCACCCGTGTTGCCCATGGCGTACGCGAAACCACCGCTGCCAGGGGTCACGTTGCCTGACGTGTTGTCAACCACCCAGGGGTCCCCCACGGTAGTGTCGACCGTCCAGCCGGCCGGCATCGTGGCTGCGTCGAACGGCTCGTTCCTGCTGTCGGATTTCTGGGTGTAGCCGGGCGCCGAGCCGAGCGTCGGCACCGGTGACGCGGTAAGGCCGACGTCACGGACCGTGCTCGTGCTCTTCGTCGTGAGGGTGACGTCGCGCTCCTGGTATCCAGGGAAGCTGGAGGTGACGTGCAGCGTGTAACGGCCGTTCACCGGCAGCCGGACGGAGTACTTGCCGGTCACCGGGTCGCTGTGGACCGGACCACCTGGTATGCCGTTGTCGACGACGATTCCTGCGGGCAGTGGCCAGCCGTGGCCCGATGCGTCGGCGACCGTTCCGCTGACCGTTACCAGAGGTACAGCGGCCAACGCGACGTCGGCCGTCGTGGTCGTGTCAGCGCTGACCGTGACGTCGCGCGTGGTCTTGTCCGCGTGGGCGAAGGCGCTCACCTCGACGTCGTACCTGCCGGCGGCCAGGCGTATCCGATACGTGCCGTCAGGATTCGTGGTGGTGGTCATGGACGAGGTGCCCGTGACGCCGACCTTGGCACCGGAGACGGGCTTACCGGTCGACGTCTCGGTGATGGTGCCGCTCAGCGTTCCGGCCGGTCCGCTGGAGAACGCGGCGGTCCCGTTCGGTGTACCGAGTCCGGTGGGGCCGTCGTAGCCGGGTTTCGCCGTGCACAGGTACGAGGGCTCGCACGTGCCGTTGGAACCCGTGGTCACGTCGTTGAGGCTGTCGGTATGGGCGTAGGGATAGCTGTTGGGGTACGTGCCCCCGAGCATCGCGCCGCCGAGCGCGTAGGTCGCGGCGATGATCGGCGCCGAGGCGCTGGTACCGCCGTACTGTCCCCAGCCGGTGCCGTAGGTAGAGCCGTATGTGTCGTAGACCGCGACGCCGGTGACGGGGTCGGCGACAGCCGACACATCGGCGACGGTGCGATGGGCACAGCCGGTGTCCTTCTGGAACGAGGGTTTCGGCTGGACCTGCGAACAGCCCGAGCCAGGACCGCCGCCGCGGCTGTTCCACACCGACTCGCTCCAGCCGCGCGCCGTGTCCGGATCGCTGACCAATGACGTGCCACCGACGGCGGTGACGTGGGGTGCGGCCGCGGGGAAGCTGACTCCGTAGTTCGAGTCGCCGCTGCTGGCGACGACCGCGACACCGGGATGGTCGAAGTACTGTCGTGCGTTCTGAACGTCGGTGGGCCACTCGCCGCTCTCGGGCGCGGCCGAGTAGGGGGACCCGTAGCTGTTCGACACATAGCTCGCGCCCAGCGCGACCGCTGTGTTCACTCCCGCGCCGAGGTTGTTCATGGTGGCGCTGTCGGCCTCGACCAGGATGATGTCCGCGTTGGGGGCGATGGCCGACACCATGTCCAGGTCGAGCGATATCTCGGCCGCCCAGCCTTCATCGGCCTGCGGGTAGTCGCCCTGGTTACCGCGCTGGTTGACCTTCCTGAACTGACCGGATCTCAGCGGAGGCAGACCGAACTGCTCGCGGTACACGGCAAGGTCCGCGGCGGCGTTCGGGTTGTCGTAGGCGTCGACGATGGCGATCGTCGCGCCGGCGCCCCCGTCCTTCGGCAGGTTGTAGGCGTCGAGCAGGTCGGCCGGCGACTTGCCGCGTGGTGTGGCGGCGGCCCGGACGCCTTTACCGCCCTCTACGCCGTTGACCCGCAGGGCGAAGCAGCGTGCCTCGGACTTCGACTTGGGGGTTTCGCACGTCGCGCTCACGCGGTCGGCTTTCCCGGCCGGTTTGGCGGCCGGCCGGCCCTTGTTCGCCCGCGCGGAGGCCAGTTGGGAGGACAGGGTGGCGCCCTTGCCGGGCGCTGTCACTGGGCTCTTCGTGTCGCTCTGCTGCGTCGCGGTCGTCGGCGTGCCGGCGACTGCGGGGGTCTGGACCCCTGTGAATGCGGCGAGGCAGGCGGCGGCTATGAGGAACGAAACCGGAGCGCGCAAGCGCTCGCGTCTCATCATGGACTGGCAATCCTTCGTTCGGGGTGGGAGAAGTCAGAGGGGTTCGTAGGCAGAGGGCTCTTCGGGGTCGGTGCCCTCGCCGCCCGTGTCCTCGGACTGGTCGTGTTCGGCGGGCTGCTCGTCCCCGCTCGAACTCTCTTCGTCTGCAATGCTCATGGACACCCTCCGTCGCTGCGCCACCGATGGACGCAGTTCGCCCGCCGAGTATGGGTCGCGTGAACAGGGGCTTGCGATTGGGCAGATGGGTTAAAGAATGGTCGACCCGCCAGGGACAGAACCGCATGTCTCGGTCGATTCCGCCTGCGTGACAGCCACCGCGAGTGCCGTCCGAGATGCCACTCCGTGCTTGCGCATGGCCGACTTCAGCTGCGCGCCGACGGTGCTCGGTGACCTCGACAGCTCAACTGCGATCTGCCGGTTGGTCATTCCTCGCAGCACCAGTCGCACGACCTCCGACTCCCGTGGCGACAACCGGCTCCCGTATCCGCGCCGCCCGCCGACCCCTCGCGCGGCCCGTGTACAGCGCTCGACGCCCTCCCGGGCCCGGGCCTGCGCATGAGGTCTTGGCAACCCTGCCCACGCCAGTGCCGCGAGATCCCATGCGCGGGCCGCCTCTTCGAACTCCCCCCGCCCCTCGGCACTCAATGCCCGGCACTCCTCCAGCGCCGACTGCGCCGCGGGGGCGCTGCGGCTGCGCAGGCCCTCCTCGAAGTCGGCGACCAGGCGCTCCGCCTCCGCGTGCCGGTCGGCTGCCGTCAGTGCTGCCACCCGCACGGGCGCGATCTCAGTCGCCCAGATCCAGATGGCCTTGTCCACGAGCAGCCGCATCGGCTCCTCGGTCAGGGCGAGCGCCTCCTCCGTGTCACCCGCCGTGAGCCGCAGGCGTGCGTGCGTCGCGGAGGACTCCAGCCACAGGGCGATGATGCCGCGACGCTCACCCTCCTCCCGAAGCGATTGCAGCAGTTCATCGAACTGCTGGTCGCCGCCTGCCGTCGCCGCCCTCAGCTGGGCCCCCACCAGCAGTCCTTCCAACCGGCACACCGGCACATTGGCGATGTCCGCGTACTCGTCGGCACGCTCGGCCAGTCCTTCCCACGCGCCGGTGAGGTAGTCAAGACGGAGCAGGGTCACCAAGGCCATGTTCCGGATCACCTGGTACCCGTGCCGACCCGCGATGTCGACGGAACTGTTCAGGCGGGCGCGTGCCTCCGCATACCGCCCCCATCGCATCGCCGCGTCACCGACGTTCAGCTCGGCGCGCGCCCACTCGACCGCGAGTTGGGGCGTCGACTCGTCCTCGCCCAGCTCCTCGGCGAGGGTCCAACCCGACTCCTCCCCCAGTTCGAGCAGCGCAGTCACGCGGTTGAGGAGCAGGATCATCCGTTCGCGCGGAGTGAGTTCGGAACCCCCGGCGAATTGCCGGGCCCGCTCCAGCCAGCGCAGGTGGGTGGAAGCCGGCCACGTCCCGGCCCACGGGAATCCCAGTACGGTCATCGCCCAGGCGTCGGCGAACGTCCCCTCGCCGAGATCCGGTATGGCCAGCTCCAACTCGGCTGCGGCAGCGGCGTTGTCACCCAGACTGAACAGGACACGACCGAGCTGGCCGCGCACATCTGCGCGGTCCCGCGCACTGAGCCGGTCCGTCTCCAGGACGGCCCGCAGAGCGACGATGACGTCCGCACGCCGGCCGTACTCGGTGAACGCCAGGAAAGGCATCTTCCGTACCAGCGGAGCGACCGCCTCCGCAGACAGCCTCGGTTCCGTGATCAGTTCATGCAGGAGGGTGACGGCCGTGAGGTGGTCGCCGGAGACGAGGGCCACGTCCGCTGCCTGCTCGGTGTACTCGCACCACCGGGCTGTCTCACCGCTCTCCCAGAAGTGATGGGCAAGCCTGTCGATCGGCCGGGGCCGTACGGTCTCCAGCCATGCCGCGGCACGCCGGTGAGCGGCACGCCTTTCGGACGGCGCCGCCCGATCGGCCACCGCGCGGGCGGCGAGAGCGTGCCGGAAGGCAATCCGACCGAGGCCCGAACCGCTCTCGACGAGCAGACCGCTCCGTATCCCGTCGGAGACCGCGGCTTCGACCACAGGATCGATCGCAGAGCCCTCGGACGCGCTCAGTCCGCTAACCGCGCCAAGCGTTCGCTCGTCCGACGGATCACCCAGGACGGCAGCGGCCAACAGTACCCGCTGGGCATCCGCGCCCAGGCGGGACACCCGTTCAGTGACGGCGTCCCGGATCGTCGGCGGCACGGCGATCTCGTCGAGAGTCCGCCGCACCCATTCACCGTCCCGCCGAACGAGGTCGGACCGGTCCCGCAACAGCCGGACGCACTCCTCCAGTACGAGCGGTACTCCTCCCGTCCGTTCGTGCAGGAACCCGGCGAACGCGGTGGAGACATGCTCGTCGTCCAGCATCGACGACACGAAACCCGCGGTGTCCGCCACCGCCAGACCGCCCAGGCTGACACGCGCATGACTGCCTCCCGTACCCGACGCGGACCGGGAGGACAGGCGCAGCAGCAGAGAGTCGGCGGCCACCTCCTCCGGACGGTAGGTCACCACCATGCTCAGCGCCAGGGGCTGTCGCGAGGCAAGGAACAGCAGCAACTCCAGCGTCGCCTCGTCCGCCCAGTGCACGTCCTCAACGACCAGCACCTCGATGTCTAGGCGGTCCAAGAGCTCCGCGAAGGCGCGGATCAGGCGGTGGCGGGTGGCGCCCGCATCCATCAACGGCTCCGGAGCGAGCGGCAGATGGTCCGCCCAGTCGGGGAAGAGCGGGCGCAGCGTGCCGGCCAGCGCGGAGAGCCCGAACCGGGCCACCGCGGCCCCGCCGCGCACGGCCTGCCGGACGGCGTCGACAACCGGCCCCAGGGTCATTGCCTCACGAAACGGCGGGCAGATCGCCACCAGCGAGCGCGGCCCCCGGGGAGCGGGCGCCGACAGGGCTTCGCCGACCAGGCGGCTCTTGCCGATCCCCGCTTCGCCCTCAATCAATACGAGCGCGGGCGGTTGGCTCAACGCGTCCGTCACGCGCCGCAGTTCGGCGTCCCGTCCGACCATGCGGGGGCCGGCCACACCGGTACCGCGCTGCACAAGACCGCCCTTCCGGGTCACCCCGTCCTTCCCGGAATCCTCTTTTGCCCACCGAGTCCTGCCGGACCGGGGCGCCTAGACGCGTCACTCGAACAACGTTTCAGGTACTTCAGGAGCCGGAGGGCCCTGACCACGACGACCCCGTGGGCACTCCGTGCCGTGCCCACAGAAAGTCGGAAACTTCGCACGTCAAGTAGATGATCGCCGGGGTGGAGTACACCCCGGAAGGCCATCACTCGTCAAGGGACCATGGTTCTGGTCGACCGCCATCGACCAGCCAGAGGGCAGCGGCCACCGCACGAGTGGGTGTGTTCACCGGCGTCCAGTGCACCGACTCCCCACGGGGTGTTGTCGCCAAGCGAGTGCGGCAAGGTCGGCTCGGACCTCGGTGTCCGAGCCGAGACCCACCCGCCACGGACGTTTCCGATCATCCATGAAGGTTCGGCAGCGACATGAGGTCGCGCATGTCATTGGTCAGAGCTGGTTGGTAGGTGGACAGGTCCGGGAGATCGCTTTCGTCATCAGCCTCGTCGGCAGCACTTCCGCTGTCGTAGTAGCGGGTCGCGGAGAGACTCAACGAGAACACCGCTGCGCCATCGCGGACCCTCAACTCGATGCTGTCAGTGTTCCGGGTGATCATGTACGCCCTGTCCCCGAGGTCCGGGACGAACTTCACGTTCTCCTTGGCGACAACACCCAGGTCGGTGACGCGTCGGCCGGCTTCGAACTCCCCACTGGGGTCGGCCGTCTTGTGCAGGGCCACTGTGACACCGACCGCATAGATCAGGGAAGCACCCGAACCGGCGTCTCCAGCCTTCTCCTGCCTCAGGGGTATGACACATCGAACCTGGTCGAGATCAGGATGTTTCATGAGCCCGGAGTCGTTCAGTGCATCGACATCCCTCGGCGCTATGGCCACACCGAGTGACACGAGCTGCATGGACGGACAGGGGTCCTGCTCCAGCCGGTACCCATGCGAGTCGGGCTTCCGGTCACCAAGTCCGTACTGGAACACGGCTGTCGCCCAGAAAGCGGACGCTGCCAATGTCCCGCCCAGAGCCCAGAGCCAAGGCCTGCGCGAGAGGTGTCGCCGAGCGGGCGACTCAGCGACGCTGCCGAGAACCTCGCGCGATTCGACTGTGTCGAATTCGCCAGATATCTCCGGATCGGAGATCATTCAACCCTCCACCAGCAGACATCTTCGTGTGGCGCGATCATCGCAGATCGACGTCGGGCTCCGAGCCACGTCAGCAGCCAGGGAAGGCCACGCGCTCGCCGCGGCCCTGCCCGTCCGGTTCCGCCGTCCCGCCATCCGCGGACGGGCTTCGCCAGGGACCTGTGACGAGCGCCTACGCGACTCCGGAACAACCGCTACGGCCTCCTCCCCAGTGGCACAGCCAGTGAACGACGAAACCACCTCCCCTCAGCCCAGGCGTCGGCACCAGACTCAATCATGATCAGCCCATGCATCAGCACTGAAAGACAGCAGGTGCGCGGTTTCCCCGGGCGTGAAGTCCGCAGGTCGTGCGCTACGCCGCGCGGCCGGGCCACCCGAGATCTCACCTTTTGGTGTTGTGCGGGACCCGTTCTCAGAGCCAGACGCTACTCAGACTGCCCGATTGCACCAACACTCTCCCCGCACAGTCGCGCAGTCTGGCCGTCGGGCGCACAGCACGCCGACCACCGGGGGGGGGGACCTGCCCATCGGCCCTCGCGAAAAGGTCGTCGACCGTGCGGCCGCCAGGCACACATTCACACGCGGACATGTGCATCCGCCGTGCGCATAGCACCGCAATACTCCTGTATCGCCAAAAACAGGAGCATCAGCCATGACCGCCACTCCCCCGCCGCACCGGGAATCGGCCCCCTCCATCGTCACGTGCCCGGGCAGCCTGGTCAGACCGTGTGCGACCTACCAGCACGCCCCCGTCCTGGATGACAGCGATGGGCTCGCGCAAGGCCAATGGCACACCAAAGCCACACTTGACACGTCATGGACGGCCGGGAGCTGCGGCCTCGCTCTCCCTGCTCCGCTGTCCGCTCGTTGATTGCCATGACCACCACAGAACCCATGACACCGACGGAAGCGCTCCCTCTGTTGTCGGCGGAGCTTGAGCGGCTACAGGCGGAGATCAGACAACTGCGGCAGACGGTCACCGCGCACGCAGTCGTCGACCGGGCCATCGGCGCACTTACCGTCCTGGGCCGTATCGATCCGGAGGACGGGTTCACGGTGCTGCGTGAGGTCTCCCAGCGCACCAACACCAAGTTGGCGCTTATCGCCGAGCAGATCCTCAAGCATGCGCAGGGCCAGGCCCTGCCCGGCTATCTACGCCACGAACTGCGTGCAGCGTTGGCTCGCCACACGGACAGCTGAGCGCTACCACAACGCTTCGCCTACCAGGGCGCCGAATGCGGCCCAGGTCATCAGACCGGAGACGACCTCGTAGCTCCCTTTGTGCGGGCTGGGCTGCGCCTGCGTGCCGCGTCCCCGTGTCGCGGGATGCGACACCGGGGCTACAAGTCGATCCCCAGGGGTATTCCCTGGGGCGATGCAGAGTTCGCCTGTCGCAATGTGGAGGCATCACCGAAGCAGCGTCCAGGCACGAGAGAAGGGAGTTCTCATCTCCCACAAGGCGTACCGACCTCCAAGAATTGAGCAGGCGGGCAGTGCAGCCGGCACCTCGCCGTCAAGAGATCGAGGCGGACATCGCCTGGCCCGGAAGCGGCCGGAACTCTTCATCAACAAGGTGTGCGGAGGCGTCAGATCGCTGCGGCGGTGACGGCAGAGGAGTCCTCGCCTCCAACAGGTGAAGGTGTCGAGCGGGGTCTCGAACAATCCTGCAGCCAGGCTACGAGGTACTACCACTCCCGGTGAGGGAGTTCCGGCCGGTCCGCGCAAAACAGCATATTGGAAATTCTGAATCTCGGCTCGAGAGCGAATATTGTTCCATTGAAATCCGTCGCGGCCAACCGATGAGAGACCCGGAAAAGCGGCCGATCGGACGACCGTTGCCGGTATCGCGACGCAAGCACCGAGCACAATCTCGAAAGAGTTGAGCGAGATGAAGAGCTGGAATCCTCTCCTGAAGCCGAGAGAGCAAGCTCTTGGCAGCGGTAACAGTCCTCTGGATCTCCAGGAGAGATCGCCCGACACCGTTGACGCCCGTCTGAATTCTACCGGTTATTCAGGATCCATAGATTTCACCAAGCGCGCACCACATGACACCACCGCGTCAGCCGTCACCAACGACTTGATGACTATCGACGACGTCGTGATGCGCACGGCGCTCACGCTTGGCATGGTCGTACTAGGTGCTGTTCTGGCTTGGACAGCACTCCCTGTAGACGAAGAAAATCTCGGGCCGTCATATGCAATCGCATTCGGTGCGGCTCTGGTGGCCACCGTGGTAGCCCTCATCCAGGCCTTCAGGAGTAATCCGTCCCCCGCACTGATTTTGTCCTACGCGGCCCTCGAAGGCGTGTTCCTTGGAGTAATATCCAACACCGTTTCAACATACATCGAGCCCGGCGTCGTCGTCCAAACAGTGATTGGCACCATGGCCGTTTTCGCCGGCGTTCTGATTGCCTATAGGCTTCGGTGGATCCGCGTAACGGGCCGTTTCTACAATTTCGTTGTCTCAGCTACGCTGGGTTTCGTCATCTTGGCGATAACAAACCTCCTCTTCGCCGCCTTCGGCGGTGGAGACGGACTTGGGTTCCGCAGCGGCTGGCTCGGCGTACTGTTCGGACTCGCCGGACTTCTCCTGGGTGCCGCCTTCCTGGCCATCGATTTCAAACAGGCCGAGGAGGGAGTAGCAGCCGGCGCGCCACGTGAACAGTCCTGGCTTTCCGCATTCGGCCTCACGCTTTCACTGGTCTGGATCTACCTCGAGATACTCCAACTGCTGACTCTCCTCGGAGGCGACGACCTCATATGAAAACGGCCTTCCTGCACAGATCAAAGGCAAGAGGGGAGAAACATTCCGCTCAGGCCCGGGCTCGTTCACCCATCGTAACGTTTCGCCTCTGGTACGACTGACCGCCTCTTCCCCGCACGGCGGTGCGGGCTTGTCGCCGACCGCGAACCTTAGGAGGAAAGGTGACGAACGCACAGATCCCCCGAGGGCTCGGCTTTGGGCCCACGCTCGCCGCCCTAGGGTGCGCCACGCTCGTCGATGCGATGGGCCGAATCTATAAGCATCGGTCCCATATATTGCCCCTGGTAAGTCCTGACCGCGACAGGTATCTGTTCGGACCGGCAGCGACCATATCCTTCCTGCCATGGAGGGAAGATGTGGTACAGGCATCCCGACCCTTCGCTGATTTCTTCTTCAGTGCCGTCGAGAAGGCTCCAGAAGGGAAAGTGCTCGTGCTGTCGAGCGGCGGCTATCACGACGCGTCCCACGGCGGCGGGGTCAAGCTTTCGAGAGCGGCCTCCTGCGGGCTTGCAGGCGTTCTGGCGGACGGACGATTGAGGGATTTTGATCAACTTCGCGAGCACGGGTTTTCCACGTGGTGCCGGGGAGAGACGGTACGGTGGGGTGGCGATGTGGTCATGCCCTTTGAGGCAGGGGTTGCCGTCGAATTTGCAGGCGTATGCATCGTTCCCGGGGACTACATTTTCGCCGACGCCTCAGGCGGAGTCGTCATTCCCTTTCACAGTCTGGGGCGTGTTCTGAATCTTGCCCAGCAGATCGGATGCGAGGAGGCGGAGACCCTTCAAGAAATAGTCCTGGACACCGACTCGCGGGTGGACCACTTGTGCGTTCCTCACCCCGAACTGCGAAAACTGGATGGAGAACATTGAGTCCCGGCGCCAGGCGATTCAGGCTCCAGGACCGGGCCAAGCCACCAGTTATCGACTCAAGTGCATTAGCTTGTTGAATTCACTCTCTGCGCGCCTTTGTCACGTCTCTCCATCAGTCACTGCGTCACGTAACCCGAACCGGATCCAGCAGTTCAACTCCACATTCGCGAGCACCAGTAAGCCGATGGCACTGCAAACGCCTCGCGCCCGAAGAATTTGGGCGGTAGCCAATCCAAGAGGTAGACCAGAAACGGCGCGGCACTCACCATCCTCACACGTCCAGGGAGGCAACCATGCAGCACAGCATTGTTGCCGGTGGCACGACCAACCATGGGCAATGAATACTCAGCAGTGCCGGTCAGGAACGGGCAACCCCCGTGATCATCGTCATGAGACGGTGGCCACGGGGGTTGCTCCGGAGAAGCCTCAGGCGCCTTCGGCGACCTCAGCTGCTCTGAGCGGGAGCCTGCCTGATGCCACCGACGATCGCCCGCTTCGTGATGGCACTGGTGTAGCGGACGATGCCGGGCTCCATCACCACGCCGGACTCGGTGATCTTTCGTACCTGCACGTTGCGCTCACCCAGGAAGACATGGGTCTGCTTGTCGAAGATCCATTCTTGGCGCGCTCCGCTGGTCTCATCCAGACGTGCCACCGCGATACCAGAACGTCCTATGGCGTCCTGGGCGTTGTCGACGACGACCACACCGGGGATCTTCGCCGCGGCCTTGAACAAGGCCGCATAGAGGTCGGCCGGAGGGTAGCTCTCGGTCAACAGGTCGCCGATGGTCGTGAACGCCTCTTGATCCGGGGTGTTGCCGTGCCCCTTGGTCTCCTTGTAGATCTTGGCGAGGAGGGCATCGGGCTTTGTGGTCAGCTTGGCAAGGTAGTCGTAGGAAGGACCGTTCAAGGACGCCTTGAAGGGGTTCCCCTGCTCGTCGGGGAGACTCAGAGTCTCCCCTTCCGGGCCGTCGGTGACCGCAGGGTCGATCAGCCAGCCCTTGGTGCCGTCAGGAGACTGCCACATCTGGCGGCGGTGCAGCACATGGCCGGCGAGGCTGCTCTTGCCGCTGTCTGCCTTGACGAAGGTATCGGCCGACGTGGACTCGATGTAGATGTACTCGCCTGGCTCGACGGTCGGGTGATGCACCTTCTCGGCTGCGAGGGAGATCTGGTTGAGGAGGTGCGGGACGCTCCTGGTCGTCGTGGAACCGAGCTGAGTCCTCATGGCCGGCCCGGTGCTCAGGGCGCCGTCGGACTCGCCGCCTCCACCAGGCAGGACCGTCACGGCGAGTACGGCGCAGGCCGCAGTCATCGCCAGGGCGGGAAGTACGAACGCTGGGCGCAGCAGTGAAGATGCGCGGAGCCTCGGTTCAGCGGGAGAGGTAGAGGTGACGCTGTCGTCCTGCCGCACGTCACGCTGGATTCGGGCCATCAGACGCTCCTTGTGGAACTGATGACGGCCTGCTGGGAGATCACGTCCGGGCCCCAGAAGGCGGGCGGCGCTCTCCTCCCACTCGGCTGGACTCTGGCGAGAACGGTTCGCTCTCATCGGTTTCCCTCCGCTACAGACCGGATCGCAAAGTTGCTCTCGTCTCTTGTCTGTCGATCCGTCCGGCCGAGTTCCCGGATCTCTGCGACGAGCACTCCGGCACCCGGTTCGGCATGCTGCCGGCTCACCGCCGGCTCCACTGTGGCATCTCTGTCGAGTTCCGCCTCGGTCAGTTTGCGTAGTTTGGTGCGGGCGCGCGAGAGCCGCGAGCGCACCGTTCCGACAGCGATACCAAGCGCCTCGGCGGCAGCTGGGTACTCCAGCCCCTCCCACAGGCAGAGCGCCAGTACTTCCCGCTCCGGTCTGCGCAGTGCGGCCAGTGCGCGCAAGGTGGCGGCGATACGTCGCCGATCGTCGAGTTGGCCCGCCACCACGTCGGCGTGATCGGGCAGGGTCATCTCGGCTTTGGCGGCAGCCGAGGCTGCCGCCCGGTAGCGGCGATTGCTGCGGTAGTGGTAACGGGCGACGTTGGTCGCCACACCCAGGAGCCACGGTCGTAGTGAGCCGCCTTCGGCCAGAATCTGATGGCGCAGCCGCCACGCTTCCATGAACGTCTCAGCCATGACGTCCTCGGCCGCGGACCAGTCCGGGGCGAGGCGGAAGGCATGGTTGTAGACCGCGCGGGCGTAACTGTCGTACAACTCGGCGAACGCGCTCGGCTCGCCGGCCCGCACCCGGGTACGGATATCAGTGCTCACTTGATGTTTCTGTCGTGGGAGATCGCAGAGTTCCCGTGACCTACGTCACACGGGGCTCGTATTGTCTGGGGGCCGTCGAGCTCGCCTTGGGCGGCACCATCACTGGCGTTGCGCGGCGGTGGAGCGAGGGTGCCCCGAAGGCGGTCAAGGCGCGGAACCGATCGAGCTTGCGCCCATGGAGTCGACGGCGCCTTGAGAGCCAGGAGACGGTGCATTCGACGACCAAGAGGTTGGCCAAGCCTAGCCCCCGCCGGACAGACTTCCCCTACCTCGTGCTGCGCGGCCGACCACACCCCGCCCCGAGGAGGCTGCTCACCGGGCGTTGCTGCACCACCTTCGACGCGTCCCGGCGCCTTGTCCGGGCCGCGCCCACGTCACTTCCGTAGGGGTCGGAAGCCTGCGCGTATTTCTTCCACAAAGAGATCCGGCTGCTCCCATGCCGGGAAGTGACCGCCTCGGGCAAGCTGGTTGTAGTGAATAAGGTTGGGGTATGCGCGCTCTACCCAACTCCTCGGGGGACTATAGAGTTCGTTGGGGAAGACGCTTACGGCCACGGGGAGCTCGATTCCCTTCGCACCGAAGAAGGAGATCTTGTTCTCCGCGTAGAGTCGCGCCGCAGAGATGGCCGTATTGGTCAGCCAGTAGAAGGTGATGTTGTCGAGCACCTCGTCCCGCGTCAAACCATCTGATGGTCCACCGAAAGCGTGCGGTATCAGTTCAAGGCCGGGATCGAGCATGAACGCGGCCAGGCCGACAGGCGAGTCTCCCAGAGCCATCAGCGACTGGGGAAGCGACGCCATGGTGTAGGCGTACTGCACGTGCGCGTACATCGAGGTTAGCTGATCGACTGCTGCCTGTTCTGCTTCCGTGAGCTGCGTCCCGGTCGGTACCGGCCGGCCTGTCGCGAGGGCCAGGTCGATGTCGGGTGGCACCGCCCCGGCCATATTGGTGTGGAGGCCCACCAGCCCCGGGGGCGCCTGTACGCCCATGAGTTCTGTGATGATCGCGCCCCAGTCGCCGCCCTGCGCCGCGAAGCGCGTGTAGCCAAGGCGCTTCATCACCTCGGCCCAGGCCTGGGCGATCCTCTCGGGCCCCCAACCAGCCGTGGTCGGCTTGCCCGAGAAGCCGTACCCGGGCAGCGACGGCATCACGACGTGGAAAGCGTCCGCCGCGTCGGCGCCGTAAGCCGTCGGGTTGACCAGCGGGTCAATGATCTTCATCTGCTGGATGACGGATCCGGGCCATCCATGAGTGAGGATCAGGGGCAGGGCGTCTTCATGCTTCGATCGGACGTGGATGAAATGAATGTCGAGGTGCTCGACCTCTGTCAGGAAGTGCGGCAGGGACTGAAGTCTCTTTTCCGCCGTGCGCCAGTCGTACTGTGCCGCCCAGTACTCTGCGAGGTGCTGAATCGCGGCAAGCGGTGTCCCTTGTGACCTGTCGCCAACAGTTTCTCTATCAGGCCACCGCGTTGCAAGAATGCGCGTACGCAGGTCTTCGAGGTCTGCATCGGAGAATCCGAAGGAGAACGGGCGGATCTCTTCCCTGTCGAGAGCGGTAGTACTCACGTGAAGACTCCTCGGCATCGCTTGATCCAGTCGATCCCTCCCCTCCAAAGTTGCACCGCCGGGCCGGCTTCGCCCCCGTGGAATCCCCGAGTCTGTGATGCGCGCCCCGGGGGCCGACAGCCGCGCAACGGGCCGTCGCAGCGGTGGCCGCACCATCACGTGCTCGGGCGGGCGGGGTCGGCGGGTCAGTGCCGAGCACCGCCAGGACTTCTTTGGTTGCGGCGGTGGCAGGAGGCGACCACGATGAACGGCCAGAGCGATTGCATCGCCGTCACGACACGTTCAGCGACACCGACGGGACCGTGATGACGCACTTCTGCGAGTAGCCATGCCGCACCCGCGATCATCATCGCGGTGGCCGCAATGGAAGGTCGGCGCCGGAGAGCCCATGGAACTGCGGAACTGTCCTTGGCAGCCAGGAGCGGCCAGGCGGCCATGAGGAAGAATCCGACAGCGGCCACGGAACCATGGCGCAGAGAGCCGCCGGCGCTCGGCGCCGGAATCAGCGTCAGTGCGAGCGCCACGACTCCCCCGCCGGCGAGAGCCAACCGCCCGCCGAGCGCGGCTGGACGGAGCCCCCAGGCAGTGATCACGTAACAGGCGCCAAGCGCCAGCAACGCACACGTCATCACCCAATACCCGGCCGCTCCGTACGCTGCCAGGACACTGATCGTCTGCACCGACGGGTCGTAGGCAGGGCCTTCAAGCCACCCCGCCACGATCCAGCCCATGATCAACAGGACTGGAGCGAATCCCGACGCGAGAAGTGCCCACCTGTGAACAAATAGCACTCAAACATCATAAAAGATTCCACCTTGGCTTGTCCGTCGGCCGCCGACCACCCTCTGTCCACCTACGCGCGGCGCCCCTGCAACGGTGTTCTGAGCAGCGGCACTTCAGGCCCTCACACCGAGCACGGGGGCAACGTCCGGTCCAGTGAGCGGCTGCGGCCAAAGCGCCTGGCTGTCGGTGTGACGCGCGGTAAAGACCGACGTCGCGACATCGGCGGGCCCGCATGGCTGCGGACCCGCCGACGCGCTCAAGTGCCCTCATGCTGCACTTCCTACGACTCCGAGGAACTCCTCGCTGCCGTAGCGACGCACACGAGCCCAAGCGCCACGGCCAGGCCGCCGATGACTGCGTTGGTCCAGATGACGCCGGCATCAGGGTTCTCACCCACGATCCACGGCGCGATGATCATCCACACACCCATGGCCGTCAGAGCGCCACTCAGGCCGTACATACGCTCTGGAGCCTGAGTGAAGCCGAGGGCAAGCACACCGATCGCCACGCCCAGGATCACGTTGTGGACCACCAGGTTCGGCTGACTGGCCGTGAAGTGCACGACCCATGGGGACACAGCGCAGAAGAGACCGAGCAGAAATACCGGTCCGTCCACGAGCACAACATCCTGACCGCCCAGCAGACGGGCGTAGCGTTCCCTCATCTCCGGGACGTCAGGATGACTGGCTATGTCTCCACTATGGTGCGAAACGTTCGCCATGACTCCTCCAACTGGGAAAGCAACCCTTCTATGGCGGTGTGCACTAAACGAGGCGTCTGTCAATACTGCGCTTATTTTCCCCTTATGTACAGCGCTCGGGGCTGAGAGCGGACCGGCGCCACCTGGGCGATCACCTCGAAGACCTGCGGTCACCTTGCCGCGCGGCATCGTGGAGGGACAGACAGCGCCCCAGCCCCCATCCGGCACGTCGGAAGCCCTCCCGGGCCGTGCATTCGTCAGTGCCACCGCGCATGCGATCGCGGGCTGGCCGCATTAGCCGTGCACGCAGTGCTGCGACCGAACGGTTCAGCGGCTTGGCGGTACAGTCCGCGCATGAAGCAGCTCCCCTGCACCTTGGAAGCTCTTGTTGTGCGCACTGACTTCTCGGCGGACGGTGCCTGGGACGCACTTCGGGCGGCGTTGTATTCGCCCAGCAAGGACGGCTTCTTGGCCAACGTCGCGCTCGTCGATGACCGGAAGTACGAGGACTTGACGCCTGACCAGGCCATCGACCTGATCCATCCCTCGTACCGGCATCCCCTTCTCGTGCTGGCGGACTCCACGGCTGCCACGGCCGAACTGCCGCTCCTTGTGGTGGACCTGCGGGGTGATCGTGGGTGTTGTGTCCGCGTTGTGGCAGCCGAGCTGTGGAGTATCGAGAACAACCTCTCGGGCGCGAACATGGACTTCGAGGAGTTCGCCGTTGCCGTCGACGACGACGGTGTTTTCCGGGGCTTCTGAGCCACTGGCCGTCGGGCTCCGGCGGCGAGGGGGCGTCGGCCCCGGCGGATGCCCTTCTCACCGCGGATGCGGGCGCGTTCTCTGCGCTGAGCTGCGAGTACGTCGGGGTGCGGGCGTTGGTGTTGCGCCAGAGCATGTAGCGGTGCAGGGCCAGGGTCTGCGCGGGGTGGCTGCGGTGGTGGGAGTTGGCCAGGGTAGGACAGCCGCGTTTGGACAGTGGCCCGGCCGAGGACGCTCGACCGCGCCACTCTCGAGGGCGACGGATCACTTGGCCGGCGCCGGGTCGGCCACTCCGCCGCAGGTCATTGGGCTCGCCGATTGGGCTGCTTCGGGGGCATCGGCTGGGCTTTCCGCGGATCGCGCAGGTAGGTGACCACGGTGTTGGCCACTGCCACCAGCGGCACCGCGACGACGGCGCCCCCGATGCCTGCCACCAGGCCGCCGGCAGCCACCGAGAAGATGACAGCCAGGGGATGGACGTGGACGGCCCGGCCAAGGATGAACGGTTGGAGGATGTGCCCCTCGAGCTGTTGCACGCCCAACACGATGAGCAGCACGAGCAACGCGGAGAACACACCTTGCGTCACGAACGCGACGAGGATGGCCAGCACCCCTGAAAGGACCGCGCCTACCAAGGGGATGAACGCGCCCGCGAAGATGACGACGGCGAGCGGCAGAGCCAGTGGGACGCCGAGGATGTAGATACCCAGGCCGATGCAGACGGCATCGATGAAGGCGATGATGACGGTGCCGTGCACATAGGCGGTGAGGGTCTGCCAGGCGCGGGGGCCGGCACCGGAGATCGCGGGACGGGCATATCTGGGTACCCATTTGAGGGACCATCTCCAGACACGTGATCCGTCAGCAAGCAAGAACAGCGTGGAGAAGAGTGCCAGCAGTGCCCCGGAAACCACTTCGACAACGACCTTGAAACCGTGGAGACCGGCGTCGGTCAGTCGCTCGCTGCTCGACCCGATGCCGTCACTGAGCATCTGAGTGAATTCGTTGATCCTTGCTTCCGTGATGTGGAAGGGACTGTCGAGCAGCCACCGCTTGAGGTCCTCGACGCCTTCGTTCAGACGGCTGGACAGCTCACTCGCGTTTGACATCACCTGCCAGAAAATGAACCAGCCCACCAGCCCCACCAAGGCGAACCCGCAGACTGTCGTCAAGCCGGTTGCCAGCCCCTTGGGGACTCCGTGCCGATGCAAGCGTGCCACGGTGGGTTGCAGGAGTGCGGTGATGAGAAGCGAGGCAGCGAAAGCGAGTACCAGCACCCGAACAGCACTGATCGCCTGAACCAGTACCCACACCGTGGCCGCGAGAATGAGAAAGCGCCAACCGACCTCGGCGGCTACGCGTACACCCCACGGCACGGCCGCATACGGCTCCGGCCTCCCTTCACCGGAAGGCACGCGCACGGGCGGAGGCGGATTCCCGTCCGGGGGGCCGTCGACACTGTCGGCCTCGTCCGGAACGTCGTCCGGCTCCTGATCTTGAGCGTGACGGAGATTCAGCCAGTGCCCAAAATTCACGACCGCACCCGTCCTTCAAGGACTATCGCCGGACAGATTTCCGCCCCTGCGATGGGCAGCTCGGCCCTCCTCGGCAGGCACAACCAGCATTTAATACCAGCCTCGACCGAGGCCCGGGATACCGGAGCGACACAACCATCTCATCACCTTATCGGCCCAGAGATGCGAATCCCCCTTGCCTGCAAGGCCCGTAATCCGGGCGTGTGACGGTGTGCAGAATGCGGTCTCGATACTGCGAACGGTCCAGTCTGACTCCGGTGCCGTGATCCCGACATACCGAGGTCCTGACATCAGACTGAGCCTTTGCCAACCTGTCGTTTCGGCTGCTCACCGCCTCCCCGGCATCCAAGACTGGCGATCTGTCATCAAGACGCCTGAGCATTTCCTGACGACCGCCGTGGATCCCCGATGGGACGATCCCGGCAGCGCCGTACCGGTGCCACAGCTTTCTCAGTACGGCGCCATCACCAAGTCGCCGATCACCCGCAACCCGACTTGGGCTGCCAGCCACGGTGCACGCTCGGCCTCCACCTGCTTGACGTGGACAAAAACGGTGTAGTCGGCCGCAGGCTCCTCAAGGTCGAGGTCGCGGGCATGGACACACAGCGTGACGAATGCTCCGCGGGATCCCCCCACCCCCAGACCTACCTCGGGAGCCTCGGGCCAGGCGTTGAAGTCCCACCGCACCGTCGCTGGGCTGTCGCCCACCGCCTGGAGGAATGGCTTCACCATGTCCGGTGCCCCGGCCCAGCGTCGCAGCCAGATAGGCAAGAGGACCGACGGATCATCCCCACGCGCCGACGAGCCGCCTCTCCCCCCTTCCGCCCACCACTCGGCGTCCGGCAACACGGCCAGCAGCGCCGAAAGCGAGCGAGTCGAGGAGATCCGCACATCGAAATCGACTTCAAGGTCTCCCAGGTCGGCGATCCCAAGCAGCCTCTCGACTGCGCACAACCCCTCGGAGAGGTCCGCTGTTCTCAGGATGGGCTGCGCGTAGGAGTTGGACACGACAGTCAGTGTGCCAGTGAATGGCGTTGCCCAACCTGTTTGGCGAGCCCGCTGGTTGAGCTGACAGCCAGTCGAAGCCCCTGGTAGATGGGTTTCGACCAAGAGAACCGTGTCCACCAGAGGCTTCGCATGCTTGTCTACCCGTCCGGCGTGGACGTGTCCAGCTCCACCCTCCGCTTCCTCGCCGAGCAACTGCGCGAGCACCGCCATTCGATCGGCTCCCGCTGGCGAAGGCTGAGCGCCGGCCGCCAGACCCTCCTCGCGCTCGTCCACCTGCGCATGGGACACACCTACTCCCAACTCGCCGCCGGATTCGGCGTCGGGACCACGACCGCATACCGCTATGTCGCCGAGGCCGTCGACCTCCTGGCCGCCTTCGCACCCACCTTGGCCGATGCCGTCAGCACCGCGTCAACGGAGGTTCGTCCTCCTGGACGGGACGTTGCTGCCGATCGACCGCATCGCCGCGGACCGGCCCTTCTACTCCGGGAAACACAAGAAGCACGGCATGAACGTGCAGGTCCTCACCGATGCGCTCGGCCGGCTGCTGTGGGCCTCGCCCGCCCTGCCCGGAGCCGTCCACGACATCCGCGCGGCCCGCGAACACGGCATCATCGACGCCCTTGCCCAGGCCGACGTCACGTGCTGGGCCGACAAGGGCCACCGGGGCGCCGGCGGCACAGTCCGCATACGTTTCCCTGTTCCTTCTGGCAGTGAGTGAGCCTTTTCCATCATCGGTCTGAGCTGGCCAGATGCAGGGCGAGGACGGCCTGGACGAGGGCGGTGATCCGGGTTGTGGAGCACCGGAGCTTGCGCAGGAGCCACCAGTTCTTGAGGGTTGCCATGGCCTGCTCGACGAGGGCGCGGATCTTCGCGTGCGAGGGGTTCACCGCCTTCTGCGCTGGGGAAAGTGTCGTCCAGCGTCCCCAGTACGGGGGTCACGAGCCGACGAGTTCGACATGAGCCGCTGGAGGACCCGGCGCCGCGCCTCCTGGCGCCCTCACGCAGGCAGCCGCGCAGATGGGCCTGGGCAAAACTTCGTGCGCCGCATGAGGGAACTCGGTCGGCCGGAACGACAGATAAGAGAAGCACACGCCAGCGTGACCTGCCCCATGCCTAGAGGAAGGCGTGCGAAATCGACCGAGTCCCGGCAAGAGACCGGGCGGCAAGGAGTGCGCTGGCTCCTTTGCCGGACTGCGCAACCCGTGATGGGGCTGCGTGCCTTGCTGTGAGCACCGTGCTCCTCGCGGACGGCACGCGCCCTCAATGTCCCCTTCGGCCCACCCTGACCGGGTTCATCGGTGTCACTGTCGCCAGCGGAGTGACGCAATCACGCGACAACGAAACACCCAGAGTGAGGTATCAGCGAGCGACACCATCAATGTCACTCCTTCAGGAAGCTCGGCGCACCGACCAGCGATCGAGGCCATCAGGGTGGGCAGGAAATACCGCCGGGGCTGGGCCCTGCGAGACTGCTCGTTCCGGCTGCCGGTCGGCCGGATCTGCGGTCTGGTGGGCCCCAACGGGGCCGGAAAGACAACGCTGATGGCGATTGCAGCCAACCTGCTGCAGCCGACCGACGGCAGCCTCACGGTGTTCGGCGCAGCCCCCGAATCCGCGGCGACCGGACGGCGTACCGCGTTCCTCGCCCAGGAGAAGCCGCTGTTCCGCCGCTTCACCGTGGCCGAGACCCTGCGGATGGGCCGCGAACTGAACCCCGGCTGGGACCAGCGAGCCGCTGAGAACATCGTCCGGGCCGGCAATGTGCCCCTGGAAGCGAAGATCGGCACCCTGTCCGGCGGGCAACGCACCAGGGTCGCCTTCGCCCTCGCCTTCGGCAAGCGCCCCGATCTCCTGATGCTCGACGAGCCGATGTCCGACCTCGACCCACTGGTACGCCACGAGCTCATGACAATGCTCATGGCCGAGGCGGCCCAACACGGCACCACAGTAATGATGTCCTCCCACATGCTCAGCGAGCTGGAGAATGTCTGCGACTTCCTCCTGGTCATGTCCACGGGCGGACTGCGCCTGGCCGGTGGCGTCGACGAACTCCGCAGTGCCCATCTGCTATTGCGCAGCGGAGCCGGAACTCACGAGGGCGACAGCCAATGGCAGGGCCGCCCTCAGGCCGCCCCTGCAGAGCTGGCCTCTCACACGCTCGTCGAATACCACGCGAGCGGATCTCACATCACTGCTCTCATCCGCCCGCAGGGGCCTGTGAACGGCCATTGGCAGACCGAGACCCCGAACTTGGAAGAGCTTCTGCTCGCTTACCTGCGCTGCCCCGACGCACCACCGCTGATAACCCCTCAAGCCCAGATTCCGGGCCACGCATACGGCTCCAACGAAGCTCGGACGGTGAGCGCATGAACAACCTGACCCAAGCCGCCACCATCGGCTCCAGCAGTTCCAACGGGGCGCCGGCACGTCCCACGACTACGCGCACCCTTCGCCTCGGCGGCCTGAACTGGCTTATCTGGCGCCAGCACAGGGCCGGCTTCTGGACCCTGATCGCCGCCACCGCTGCCACCGTGGCCGTGCTCGTCCTTCAGCGTGCCGAGATGATGGACCACCTCACCGCACATGGCTGGCCCGACGCAGCACCCGGCAAGTGGCTCGAAGGCGTACACCCCATACGGTTCCAATTGGTCAGCTACGGCCTCGGCTTCATCCCCATCGTGCTTGGAGTCTTCCTTGGCGCGCCGTTGCTCGCCGGTGACCTGGAGAGCGGAACCGCCAAACTCGTCGCCTCGCAGTCCGTCACCCCCAGGCGCTGGCTGGCCACCAAGCTGGGAATGACCGCCCTGGTGGTTGTCGTATGCACGACGGCACTCTCCATCGCGTTCGGCCGGTGGTGGGGTCCGGTCAAGCAAGAGCCCACTGTTCTGGGATGGAGCGATGGATCCGCGTTCGACAACACCGGCCCGGTACCCGTCGCACTCGCACTCTTCACCGTCATGAGCGGTGTGGCGATCGGCATGCTCCTGCGCCGCACCCTGATCTCCATGGTCGTCACCTTCGCCGTGGCCGTTGCCGTCCAAGTCATCTGGCATTTCGAGCGGTTGGCCCTCGGGCACGTCGTCACCATCACCACTCATCAGGGCATCGGCCCCGGCTCACCCCGACCTCAACTTCCTGAAGCCGCCCTGGAGATCGACGAGTCGCTCATCTCGAACTCAGGGGAGACCCACGGCTGGGGCACCTGCGCCCACGAGATCTCGGGCAAGGTCTGTATCCAGAAGTACGACCTTGTGGGCTGGTCGGTGGACTACTTGCCGATCTCACAGATGCGCAGCATGCAGTGGTTCGGCGCCTCGGTCCTCTTCGCCCTGACCGCAGCCGTCACGGCGTTCATCCTCATCCGAGGCCGCAAGCGCATCGTCTGACACCTACGAATCCGCCCCGGGCGCCCGATCGGCCCATCTCACGCTGCCGCCCGTGAGGTCCGACCTCACTCCGAAGCCGGCCTACCGCGGCGCATGCCCACGCCGGCCAGCGCGCTTTGCCGCGCATGCTCGACCGCCTCGGTCAGCGTCGCGATGTCGTAAGCGCCGTGGTGGCGGCGACCGTTGATGAAGAACGTCGGAGTACCGGACGCGCTGCTCAGGTCGGCGGAGCTCACGTCCTCGGCAACTCGGTGGGCACCTCGATGCTCCTCGAGATCCTGCCGGAACGCCTCGACATCCAGGCCGAGTTCCTGAGCATGGTGCAACAGGTCTGGGCCCGTCAGGGCATCTTGTCGCTCGAGCAGGAGATCGTGCATCTCCCAGAACCTGTTCTGGCGCGCGGCCGCCTCCGCAGCCTCCGCCGCCAGTTGGGCATTCGGATGCACGTCCCGTAGTGGGAGGTGCCGCCACACATAGCGGACATCGGTCTCACTGCCCAGCAGGCGACGGACCACCGGCTCGGCCTGCCCGCAGTACGGGCACTCGAAGTCGCCGTACTCGACCACGGTGACGGTCGCCTTCTCGGGACCGCGAATCCTGTCACGCCGTACGTCGACGCCCACTGCCAGGTCGGTCACTTGATCAGCATCGCCCAGCAGTGCCCTGGCTCTGCGGACCGGCGAAAGGAGACCGATCACCGCGGACACCACCCAGGTGAGCACGAACGCACCGATGATGGTCGCGAGGATCCCGATGCGTGCTTGGTCGAGTTCCTCTCCCTCGAGAGCCAGCGATGCGATCAGCAGGGACACCGTGAAGGTCGCCCCAGCCATCGCCCCGCCCGCAGTGACCGATCCCCATCCGACATTGGGACGCAGTTTTCCGCTCGACAGCGCGTTGGCCGCCGAAATGGACGTCAGGACCGCAAATGTCTTTCCCGCCAGACAGCCGATCAGAATGCCCAAAGTGATGGGCGACGTGAACGCCTCGGCAAGTTTCGCCGAGGTGATCTCGATCCCGGCATTGGTCAAGGCGAACACTGGCACGATGCCGAAGCTCACCCACGGCAGGAACTTCCGTTCCAGGCGCTCGTTCGGCGAGATCGCCGTGGCAAGGCCTCGCACAGCCGAACGCTGCCGCTCAGGCGTGGGCTGCTCACGAAAGAGGAGGAAAAGGTTGCTGGCGCGCTCGAGGCTGCCACGTGGGGCGGGATAGGCGATGACCAGGCCTCCCACGGCTAGCCCTGTGACCACGGGATCCACCCCGGCTTCGTACAGCGCCACCCATACCACTACGGACAGCAGGGCACAGTACACACCGCTGTGGACGATCGTGCGACGGACCACTGCAATGACCAGCAGGGTACCCAGAGCGACCAATAGTGGTGCTACATGCACTTCCTCACTGTAGAAGAGTGCGATGACCACCAGCCCCACCAGGTCGTCGATGACCGAGATGGTGAGCATGAACGCTCGCAACGAGGCCGGCAACCGGGATCCGAGCACCGCAAGAATCCCGAGCGCGAACGCACTGTCGGTGGACATGGCCGTACCCCAGGCGTGCACCGAGTCCCGACCGGTGTTGACCGCGACGTAGATCAAGGCCGGAACGACCATGCTGGTCACCCCCGCGACGGCGCTGAGCAGCAACCAGCGGCGGTCCCGCAGTTCGCCCACGTCCAGTTCGCGCCGTGCCTCGAGGCCGACGACAAAGAAGAACAGGCTCATCAGCCCGGCGTTGATCCACTCGTGAACATCCAACGACAGATGATAGGTATCCAAGCCGATGGTGAAATGCGCTCCCAAGAAAGCCTCATAGGAGTGCAGATCGATGGTGGCCCACAGCAGGGCCGTTACCACCGCAACAACAAGCACTCCTGCACTGGCCGTTCTGGCCTGCACGAATGTGCGCCAGCGCTCTGTGCTTTGACTGGACCAACTCCACCGCGTCTTGTTGAGTTCATCGCCGTTCACGTAGCCGATTATCGCTGTGGATGCACATAAGCATCCGTACGCCCGCCTCCCGGAGCCGCATTGGAGTAATCGTTACAAAGGGGTACACGCCGACCTCAGCCCATTGGCCCAAGCAGTCTTGGCACCATCCCATTGAAGTATCGTCAGGCAGAGCCACGACGACGAGGCCGACCTGGACGTCGGATGCTGTGGCACTTCCCGAGCCTGGCACGCGGCTGTCCTGTACGAGCGGACTACCCGAACCCTGGCATGAAGGATGACAATGGAGAATATGCTGCAGGCAGTTGGTCTTTCCATGATGGAGACCGATGTGTACCGCTCCCTCGTTGCGGGCGTAGCGGCATCACCACGAGAGGCGGCCATCGCTGCGGGAGTCGACGAGGACACCGCGCGACGACTCCTTGTCACCCTCGAGGAAAAGGGACTTGTCCATACCGTGGATGGGCTTCCCGGACAATTCGCACCGAGCGCTCCTGACGTGGCGCTGATGCCTCGACTCGAACGCAGCACTGAAGACCTGAACAAAGCACGTGTCGCCATCGCCGAACTCATGGATGCATACCGTCACCACAGCCGGGGTTCGGACGTGGAGCGCGTGGTCGAAATCATCACCGGCGCAGGAGCGGTGAGACAACGATTGCAGCAGATCCAGGACGGTGCGCGTGAGGACCTCTTGTGGTTCTGCAAGGCTCGATACGTTGCCATGCCCTCCGGGACGAACCGTGCGGAGTTCGATGCCTTGCGCCGCGGTGTCGAGTATCGAGTCCTCTACGAACGAGCCTTCTTCGACGAAGGCGGCACCGTTGACAACGTAGTCATGGCGGTGCGCGCGGGCGAGATGGCCCGCGCCGTGCCTGCTCTGCCGCTCCGTATGGTGGTTGCAGACCGAACGGTCGCCATCTGTCCGCTCACGTCAACCGGTCCCGCTGACACTCCGCGTGAGGTGTCAGCGATGGTGATTCGCGAGAGCAGCCTGCTGGAAGCACTCACTTCGTTGTTCGCGCGCTACTGGGAGGTCGGGGCTCCCCTGCGGGTCACAGCCGAGGGAGGAATAGGCGGACCGGGACTGTCGACCGATGAAGCGTCGATCTCGCCGGAAGACCAGCACCTCGTCTCCCTGATGATCGCCGGCATCACCGACGGCTCGATAGCGGGACAGCTGGGGGTGAGCAGGCGGACGGTCCAGCGACGGCTCCAAGTACTCATGAACCTGGCGGGTGTTTCCACCAGAATGCAGCTCGGCTGGCACGCAGCACGGCGAAATTGGATCTGATGACGGGTGGACGCGCTCCGGGCCACCGCCCCTCTATCGCTGTGCCCGCAACCGCTGCGCCCGTCTACTGCTGCGCCCAGACAATCTTCCCTTGCTCGCGGTAGCGAATCCCCCACTGATCGGTGAGGCTCGCGACGATGTACAGTCCCCGCCCTGTCTCGTCGCTGCTGCGAGCATGCATGACCCGCGGAGCGCCCGGGGAGGTGTCACTGACTTCGCAGGTCAGCATCTGATCGTAGATGAGGCGCAGGCGTAGGGGTGGGGCTCCGTAGCGGACTGCGTTTCCGACGAGCTCGCTGACGATGAGTTCGCAGGCATACCCGATCTCCTCGTCCACTCCCCAGATTTCGAGTTGGCGTCGGCTCGCCGCTCGTGCCATCGGTGCCGCTTCCGACCCGTCGGGGAGTTCGAGGGTCATGACGCGCTCCGCCGCCAGCGCCTTGGTACGGGCCAGCAGCACCATCGCTTCGCTGTTCTGCTCCGACAAGCCACGGGCGATATCGGCGCGGAGGTCGGCCAGCTGTCGCCCACCGGCGCCCTCCAGGAGAGCTCGTAGCGGGGCCGCAGGAGTGCCCATCGCGAAGATGCTGTCCTCTACCAGGTGGACGGTGGTCACGGGATACGGACTGATGTCCCCTGCGGTCAATGAGGAGCCTTCAGGGACCGTCACGTTGATCGACGTCCCGTCCGGAGACACGACGACCGGCGTCGTGGGACCGGCGCTGGCAAGGGTGAGGGTGAGGTCGATCGGGTCGTAGACGGCGATCGCGCAGTTCGCGGTCAGCGGCTCCCGCTGCAGGGAGTCCTCCGGAGGCAGCGCGGCTCGTTCACTGGCAAGCCGGGTCGCGGTGTCGCTCAATCGTGCCAGAAGTTCGTCCGGCTCCAGGTCAAGGGCCATGAGCGTGTGGACGGCCGTGCGCAGCAATCCCATCGTGACGGCCGAGGCAATCCCTTGTCCGGCCACGTCGCCGACAACCAGCGCGGTCCGTTCGCTCGGCAGCGCGATGACATCGAACCAGGTCCCTCCACCCTGCGACCCAGGGATGTGCAGGACGTCGGTTTCCATGGTGGGCTGAGCCGCCGGCCGCTGAGGAAGGAGTCGGCGTTGAACGGTGGAGGCGATGATCCATTCACGCATGTACTGGCGAGCATTGTTGACGCATAGAGCAGCGTGCGCACACATCGAAGTCGCCAGAGCGAGGTCGTCCTCTGAAAAGGGATCGTCCAGATGGTGGCGATGGAAGCTGACCAAGCCAAGGACCTGACCATTCAGTTCCAAAGGCGCCACGATCACGGAGCGAGCACGCAGTGGGTCAACCGCCCCCGCGCGCGCCCGATCGGCGGCGAGCCACGGGCTGTCTTCATCGCCGGCGATGAGGCGTGGTTGCAGGTCAGACAGGACACGCGAGGCGGGGGTGCCGGCCGGCGAGGCGTGTACGTATCCGAGCGGTTGTGCCGGCGCGCGGCCCTCGGCCGCCACCCTGCGCAACGCAACATCGCCGAGAAGAGGAGCAGCGGGAGGTTCTCCTCCGAGTACGACCTCTTCCACGACCTCGACGTCGACGACTTCTGCGAAATCGGGAACCAGCGCCTGCACGAACTCCCGGCACACATCCGTCACACTCAGGCGATGGCCCACCTCTGTTCGGACTCTGTCCAGCAGTGCCCGTGCGTACTCCCGCGCGGTGACGTCGACAGCGGTCGCCACCACTCCCACCACATGGCCGTCGCCGTCCTCAAGGCGGAAGTAGGAGACCAGGTGCAGGCGACGCGTCGGTCGGTCCGGTGACGTGGTGCTCCAGACGAGCCTGTTCACCACCGCCCTGCCGTCTTCCATCACGCCGTGGGCTACGGCCGTCTCGTCCTCGGGGCCGGCGAAGCCGCACACCTCGGTGAACGGGATGCTTTCTGCCAAGGGACGGAACCCGCCGGCCTCCGTACTCGTGCGGACCACGCGCAGGCGATCGTCGAGGATGTGCATCCTGAGTGGCGACCGGGTGAGCAGGGCTTCCAGGACCGCCAGGTCGTGCCCAGCCGCAGCACTCTGTGACGCACACACCTGCCACAGCAGAGAGGCACCCTGCACGACGGGCCTGATCACGAGTCCGGTGGTGCCCGCACGTACCTCGCGCTGCCATCTTTCGGCAGTGGCGAGATGCTGCAGGAACGTGGTCAGCGACCGGCCGACGAGCTGTTCGGCAGGCCAGCCGAACCGGTTCTCGGCGGCGTCTTTCCACTCGACCACTCGACCGCTGTCATCAATCAGTACGAGCACCTCGTCGCAGGGCATGCGAAAGCACCTCCGCCTTCATCACTGCCCACTTTGACGGCGAAGGGCGTGATGCACCCGAGGGCTACCCCGAACGGCTCAGGTCCCGTCAGCGTGAACGAGGCGCGGGAGCAATTCCATTGCCCCCGCGCCCGGAACCGTGCTTCACAAGCGTCAGCGCAAACCGAACGCCCTGGTGATGGTCTGCGTCACCTTGTTGTCAGCGCTGTCGGCCGCGGTGACCCGCAAGCTGACGAAGCGGACCGATGAGGGAGCGTGCAGCCGCGTACGTGTGCTCCCACCGTGTCGGTCCTGTTCAGGACGCTGCCATGTCAGGCCGTCGTCGTACGAGACCTCGACGGAGATCGCCGCGATGCGGGACGTCGTGCCGCGGAGGTGCGAAGCGGCCACTGTCAGACCCGCACGCCGATTCGTACGGCCTTGCGTGTCGGTGTCCACGCCATAGTCCAGTTGTATGAGCGGCAGGGGCTCCGCTGACTCGATCGTGCTGGCTGCCGAGGTGAAGCTCCACTCCGTCAAGGTCTTCGTCGAGTACGGATTGGCCCAGGTCCCGCGCTCGTTGTCCAGCACGAGGCGATACGGCAGGCGCTGCGCTTCGAGCTCTGAGACTCTGAGTATCTCAGCGTTGCCCCAGTCGAGCTGCCTGTCCCCCTGGTAGAGAGCCATCCAGTTCTTCACGTCGAAGTTCGCGTGGGAGTCCCCGACATGGCCGGCGCCGGAGTCACCCCAGCCGGGGGCCGGGATGACGACGCCGTCGAGATAGCGTGACGGCTGATATCCCAGCGGGCCCATCCGAGGGCGCTGGATCGGGCCGAACCAATTGACTTGATGGGCCGTGCCCGCGGGGTAGCGAAGGACGTCGAGGGAGTGTTGTGCCGTCTCGCCCACAATCGCCGCGTCGTCAAGCCATGCTGCTTCGGAGGTCACCCAGTCGGTGCGCTCGCCTTGTGCGGGGGCCGTGAGCATGTTTCCGACAGCCCATCCCTGCCAGATGTCGGCGCGGAACTGCAAAGCCTTGCCGGGCTGGTGGTTGCGGAAGGAAACGTCCACGCGAGCGACATCCCGTGGCCCGACCTTCCAGCTCGGATCGGCCGGGACTCCCCCGGCCCAGTGATGCACCACGTCGAAGAGGTACTTGGTGGTCGGGTGCGAGGCGACGTTCAAGGTGACCGCGCCTCTTCGAAGCCGGGCGAGAAGGTCGCTTCCCTGGTCGGCGTTGAGAGTCGCCACGGTCAGCGGTGCGGGGCTCTCCGGCCCCCACGGGCTTTCGTCCCACGGCTGCAGACGGCCGACACCCTCATGGACGATGAGGAGCAGCTCGGCCCCTGCCGCGGCGGCCGCTTCCGCCTGTGCTCGAATGGTGTCCGTGTCCGCGGCCTTGACCACGACGGCGCGCCCCAGGACCTTGCGACGGGAGACTTCCTCTCTCGTGCCTTGACCCGCGAAGACCGCCTTGAGTGACCGGGTGCCTTCGCGCAGCGGCTTGACGGCGCGCTTGACCAGTAGGTCGTCGTAGGTCTTCGACCCGGTGCCCACGGTCAGTGCCGGCTGCTCCAGCCGAAAGCGTGCACCGAACTCGAATCTGCCGTTGCTCACTTTTTTGCTGGTCGGCAGTGCCCAGATGCTGTCGTAGGACGGGCCGGGCAGCATGGACGTCTCGGCCAGGCTGTTCGAGAAGGATCGATGGACGTCCAGCCGGGGCGCCGTGGCAGTGGTGTCCTTGGGGGGACGTGCCAGGATCTGACGGGCTTTGCGTCCGTCCAGAGTGATGGTGCGGTCCTGGTCCAGCTGGATGTCGTTGAAGCTGAGGAGCGCCATGCCCAGGGAGTGCGGTCCGTTGGCTCCCTCCACGTCCGCGATGGCCCACCCGCTGTACGCGCCTTCCGGCAGCGAAATGGTGCCGGTCCCGGCTTCGTCGAGGTCCAGGGTTGTCCAGAGGTTCTCCGCCGTGAGGAAGACTCTGCCGGCGAGCGGATCGCCTGACCTGCTCTTGGCCGAGACCGTCAGGGTGTGACGGGGGCCTTCCCTGTAGGCGCCGATCAGGGTGCGGGCCCGGATCTTGCCGCCAGCGTCCGTTCCGGTGATCATGCCGCTGATCTGCTTGTCCGCGGGAAGTCTGTCCAGATGGGCGGTCAGGGAGACCGTTACGTTGCCATGTGCGGGAATGCTGATTCGCTGGTCGGAGAGCTCGAACGTCCCGGTCGGCGCGGGTGAGTCTGCCGCCAGATCCAGGACGGCCGTGGTGTCACCGACGTTTGAGTACGTGACCCGCTGTACGTCTGTCTCTCCCGTCTTCGGCGGCCAGCTGTGAAACCCGGAGTAGGCACTGGAGGTCGCGAAGACCGAGGCGTGGAGTGCGGCCGCAGCATCGAGTCGTCCGCTTCCGCCTTGATAGGGGGTGTAGGACGGGGTCGGTTTCGTGCTGCTCACGAGAGCATCTTTCAACTGTGCTCCCGTCCAGTCCGGATGAGCGCCGAGGAGCAGTGCCGCAGTCCCAGCGACGTGCGGAGTCGCCATGGATGTGCCGCTCATCTTGGTGTAGTAGCCCGATGAGCCTCGCGAATACTGGGAGCGTGCGGCGAGGATGTCGACACCCGGTGCTGTCAGCTCGGGTTTCAGGCCTGCGTCGCTGCGACGCGGGCCGGTGCTGGAAAAGTCGGCAAGACGGTCCTCGGAGTCGACGGCGCCGACCGTCAGCGCCCTGTCCGCGGCACCGGGGCTCCCGATGGAGGCCGGGCCGCTGTTGCCGGACGCGACGACAAACAGCGCGCCTGTCTCCTGGCTGAGCTGGTCGACCGCGGTGCTCATGGGGTCGGTGGCGTCGCCGTCTCCCCCCAGGCTCATGCTGATGATCTTTGCGCGCTGGTCACGAGCGGCCCACTCCATGCCGGCGATGATCCAGGACTCCTGTCCGGCGCCATCGGAGTCGAGTACCTTACCGATCTCGAGCCGGGCGTCGTAGGCGACCCCGCGTTCCTTTCCCTCCGAAGCGCTGCCGGTTCCGGCGATCGTAGACGCGACGTGCGTTCCGTGACCGTGGCGGTCGGTGACGTCCTCGCCCGGGACGAAGCTGGTGCTGGTGTCGATCCGCCCCAGAAGGTCGGGATGTTCCGTGTCCACTCCGGTGTCGAGGACGGCGACCTTTACTCCCTCGCCGGTCTGCCCCTCCGCCCACACCCGCTCAGCACCGATCTGGGTCGTGGATTCGGCCAGGTCAGCGGTCACCTTTCCGTCCAGCCACACCTTGTCGATACCCGCGGCGTAGGCAGGCTTCGCCGAACGGCCGGTCGTGACCGAACCACCGGTGAGCGCGTCCCAGAATTCCGGGGCGTGGCCTCGATTCTGTGCGAGGGCCGCCCCCTGCACACTCTCCAGTCGACGCACGAATTTCGAACCGGCGATCTTCGACTGTGTACGCGACCTGGCCGCTGTGGCGGTGTAGCTGACGATGAGCGGCAGTCGACTGCTGCTCGAGTCATCGAAGCCGTCGGCGATCAAGCGCGTCACATTGAACAGTCGTGCATCCAGCTTTCCTGCGCTGATGTAGGGCAGGACGGCATCGGGATAGACGTACGTGGACCCGTCGACGACGGCGCGATGGAAGCCGGCCGTGGCCCCGCCCGCCGCCTGAAAGGACCGAACGACAGTGCCGTCCGCTGCGGTGGCGATCGTGACCTTGTCGCCCGTGATCAGCGTGACGGTGTGTGTGCTTTCTCCTCGGCCACCCTCCCTGTCGCCCACGTCAGCGGCGGGCGGAAGGCTTTCCGCCGAGGCCGATACCGCGACAGGCAGGGCACTGAGCGTCAGGGCAGCGATCGCGGCGAGCGCGACGCACGTGGGGCTGGGCATGCGGACGACAGGCAAATGAACCCCAAACGAAAAAGGCGAAGACGATGATCACCTGGATGATCCGACCGCCTCGAACCACGCAGCAAGGGGTTGGATTGTCGGGGTCGCGACATGGCGCATGTGTGCCACGGTCAGACGCGAGCGCGGACCGGTGGCCTGGGGCCTGCGGGCGTCGCGCGGGGCTGGTCACGGCAGGTACCGGCAAGCACGCCGCTGTCGCCTCATGGCCGACGGCACGGCCGACGGGGCATCTTCTTGCTGAGGCCGTCCTACCTGCGAAGCCGGATGCTGCACCAGGTCGGGCATCCGCGATGACGCCCGACGGCGGAGCCGTGTCACGTTACCTAGAGAGCCGCTGAAACCCCTGCCGCAATCTAGGTCAGCCGGCTGATTACGGATGTTCCGGTACGCATTCACCATGGAGTGCCGCGTGAACCGATGCGGTCCGTCCGCCCTGGGCGCTCAACCATCGCGGACTGTCCCGCGGGTTGATTTCCGCAAACGGTTCATGGAGCCCATCCGGCTCCACCGCAGATTCCTCATTTATTCAAGGAGAGTTTCGTGACGTACCTGCCGATCCTGCCAGTCATCGCGGACCACAGAAAAGGCCGGCACCGCGGTGGCGCCGCATCCGAACATTTGAGGGATCTTCGACTGCCGGGGCAGGGGCGCCATCGGCGGCCCAAGCTGCCCGAGTTCCTGGAACTGTCGGCGTGACACGGTCCCGCCCGCAGTCGACCGCGTCTGCCCCTCAAGGAAGCCGGTTCTCGCGCCGACGGCTTCCGATTTCACGCGGTGCGTGGCCTGCGCCCTGAGGGGATTGTCGTCACTCTGCCGTCGATCCCGTACTCGTCATGCTCGACGAATTGTCGTCGGCCCAGGCCGCCCGCCGGGCAACTGCCCAGGCCGTCGATACCTTGTGGTGAGCGTTCCCCACCGATGTCCGACCGCATGCGGTCCCGGTCCGCGTGCCCGGATTTTCAGGCGAACCTCCCGGTGCGGTGTGGGCGGACGGCGACGGCGATGACCTCGGCGAGAGGCACTGCGTCGTCTGTGGTGAGGGGCGAAACCGTGACGCGGACACCTGGTGGCGAAGAGAGCCGGAAGCGGGCTCCGGGGGCCACTGCCCAGCCGGAGCGCAGGAGCCAGGCAACCGCCACGGTCTCCTCGGGTACGGGAATCCAGACGTTCATGCTGCTGCGGCCGAAGGCGGTGACGCCGCGGTCGGCCAGTGCCGTCAGCAGCCCGTTGCGCCGGGCGGCGTATGAGGCCGAGACCGCTGCGGTGTCCAGGACCTCGGTACGCCAGAGGTGGGCCACGGTGTGCTGGAGGAGGCTACTGACCCAGCCGGGGCCGAGGCGGTAGCGACCGCGTACCCGCTCGACCGTGAGTGGATCGCCGGTCAGAACCGCGAGCCTCAGGTCCGGGCCGTACGCCTTGGCTGTGGAGCGGACGAGCATCCAGTGCGGCGTGCTGCCGGAGAGCGCGTGGAGCGGAAGCTCGGTCAGGCCGTGCGCGTGGTCGTCGTCGATGACGAGTACCTGCGGGTAGTCCGCGAGAAGGGACCGCAGGTCCTCGGACCGGGCGGCCGAGATCGCGCCTCCGGTCGGATTCTGGCCTCGGTCGGTGACGATCAGGGCTCGTGCTCCCTGATGCAGGGCCTGTTCCGCGTCGGGGAGCAGAGGGCCTTCGTCGTCGACGCCGACGGGCACCTGCCGCAACCCGAGGGCCGGGATGAGATCGAAGATGCTGCCCCAGCCGGGGTCTTCCACGGCCACGGCGTCGCCAGGCCGCAGATGGGTCAGGAGCGCGCGCTCGATCGCATCCAGAGACCCGGAGGTCAGCGCGACAGGCCCCGCGGGTACGCCGTCGGCGTCAAAGGCGTCGCGGGCGAGCCGCCCCAGTTCGTCGTCGACCGGCATGTCCCCGTACAGCATCGGCCGACGTGCATGCCGGGCGGCAGCCTCGGCGAGTGCCTCGTCCAACGGTGGGAGCAGTGCAATGTCCGGGTTGCCGGTCGACAGATCCCGTACACCGGGTGGGACCTCCAGGACGAACTCGTCTCGCATGGTCGTGGCGGGACGTGATCGGACCCGGCTCCCCCGCCGGCCCGCGGTCTCGATGACACCGCGGTCGCGCAACTGCCGGTAGGCCGCGGCGACGGTGTTGGGGTTGACCCCGAGCCGGTCGGCGAGTTCCCGAACAGGTGGGAGTGCGGCGCCCGGTGCCAGTGAGCCCTGCCTGACGGCGCCCTCGACGCTCGCCGCGATCTCCGCAGCACCGCGTCCCACGAACGTGTACCCTCCTACCACAATCACCAGTATGTATTAGTTCAAAGAGGATTGCACCATATCGTCCCCGCCCTCCGTCACGGTGTCCACGGCCCGCGTCCGAGCCCGACGCCTCCTGGCCCGGTCGGCCCTTCCACCGTCGACCAGTCGCCGATCGGTGATGCCGCGCCGTGCCGCCGGTCAGGCCGCGCGACGAGCCGTCCTGACTGCCCCCAGGCGCTGCATCCCGGCCTGCCCGTGAAACGGGTCTAGGGACGCAGCCACCCGGGGCCGCCTCGCCGCATCGGTCTCAGCCTGCAACTACCTCGCGGCACACCGAGACGGCCCAGGCGGATCATCCATCGCTGGACGTCGCAGACGGCAACGGGAAGCCACAGGCGCGAAGGACTCATCGCCACCGCTTGGCCACCCCGACAGCCGACGACGTGTCCCTCAGATGCCCTCGGCCGGCCGCGGCACATCAGCGGCGATGTACCGCAGAGCCAAACACCCCGGACACCTCAGCACCTTCAAATCCACTCCCAATGTCCCGCGAACAATATTGAGAGCGTGAAATGATCGACAGCCACTCCACCACACACCGCAGGGTCGACGACCTGGTAGGCCGCGACCTTGACCTTCAGCGAATCCGAGGTCTCCTCAACATCGGAGCCGGAGGCGGCGCGCTGCTGCTCTCGGGAGAGGCGGGAGTCGGAAAGACCGCCGTGCTCGACGTCCTCGCCGAGGAGGCCCAGTCACAGGGGACCAGGGTCCTGCGCGCGGCTGGAGTGGAGTTCGAGGCGAACTGCAGCTACTCGGGGCTCAACCAGGTCCTGTTTCCCTTCCAGGAGGCACTGGCCGGACTCGACGCACCCTTCCGCGACGCCCTGCGCATCGCTCTGGGCTTCGAGAGCGGCTCAGCACCGGAACGGTTGCTGGTCTCCAATGCCGTCCTGCTCCTGCTCCGCACCGTGGCGGCCGGTGACCCGCTGCTGCTGATCGTGGACGACCTGCCCTGGCTCGACGGGGCCAGCGCGGCCGTACTGGGATTCGTCGCCCGTCGGGCGGCCGGTATCGGTGTGAGCTTCCTCGCGGCATCACGGTCGGGCTCGCACAACCTCGCCGACAGCGGTGCGCTGCCCGAATTCTGGCTGCAACCGCTGGACGAGGTATCGGCCGAGCATCTAGTGAACGCCCGGTTTCCGGGCCTGGTCGCCGGCGCACGTCAGCGCCTGCTGACGGTGGCGCACGGCAACCCGTTGGCCCTGCTGGAGCTGCCCTCGGCGCTCCACACGATGCAACAGGGAACCTCCCAGGGCGGAATCCCGCCTGTGCTGCCGCTCAGTCAGCGCCTGGAGGCCGTGTTCGGTTCGCGGATCACCACGTTGCCGCTGCCGTCACAGCGCCTTCTTCTGCTGGCCGCCCTGGAGGGCGTCGGCGATCTTGGGGTGCTCCAGGCGGCATCACGGCATGCGAACGACGGCTACGAGCTGGCCGATCTCACCCCTGCCGAGCGCGATGAACTCGTCCACATCGACGAGGGAGCGCGAAGGCTGAGATTTCGCCACCCCCTCATCCGCTCCGCGGTGGTGGACAACTCCACCAGCGGCGAACGCCGTGCCGTACACGCTGCGCTCGCCCATGTCCTCGTGGATCAGCCCGAGCGGCGGGCCTGGCACCTGGGTGAGGCGACCGTCGAACCCGACGAGGATGTCGCCGCACTGCTCGAGGCCGCGGCGTCCATCACTCTGCGTCGAGGTGATGCCGTGAGCGGCATGAGGACGCTGATCAGATCCGCCGACCTCAGCCCGCAGGGATCCGAGCGGGACCGCCGCCTCGCGGAGGCGGCCTACGTGGGTGCTGAGTCCACCGGTGCCCTCCCCAGCGCCCAAAAGCTCCTGGACGATGCCGGGCACGCGCCTCGGAATCTGACCGGCTTGTTGCACTCGGCAGCGGCCGCCGCGCTTCTCCTGCTGAACGGCGACGGCGAGGTCGACACGGCACACAGGCTGCTCGTGTCTGCCATCGAAGGCGGAACGCATGGTTACGACGCCGAGGACAAATCACTCGTCGACGCTCTGCACACCCTTGCGCTGATCTGCTTCTTCGGCGCCCGCCGGGACCTGTGGGAGCCCTACTACCGAGCGCTGGAAAAGATGACGCCCGAAGCGCCCGTGATCCTGGTAGCGCTGAGCAGGACGTTCTCCGACCCGGCGCGCACCGGTGCGGCAGCACAGGGTGAACTCGACACACTCATCGCGGAACTCGCCAACGGCGCCGACCCCGTCCAGATCACCCGTGCGGGCACCGCTGCCCTCTACGCCGACCGACTCGCGGACGTCCGCGAAGCAGCGTGGCGAGTGGTCCGGATGGGACGCGACGGAGGACCGGCGCGCCGGTACATGTCGGGCCTGATACATCTCTGCCTGGACGACTACCTCACCGGAATGTGGGACGAGGCGGCTCAACTGGCTGACGAGGGAGTCCAGTTGTGCGAAACACACGGCTACACCGCGTTCGCTTGGTACTTCCTGTACATCCAGTCCATCCTCGACGCCGCACGCGGGGAGTCGGCCCAGTCGGACGCGAAGGCCGAGCAGATCATCCATAGGGCCATGCGCCAGCGGGCCTACTGCGCCGCGCACTACGCACATCACGCGTCAACTGTGGCCGCGTTGGGCCGCGGCGACTTCGCGGACGCGTATGAGCACGCCAATGCCATCAGCCCCGCGGGAAGCCTCGTCTCTCATGCGCCGCACGCTCTGTGGGTGACCATGGACTTGGTGGAAGCTGCCGTCCGGACCAACCGGCAGGCGGAGGCGACAGCCCACGTGCGAGCGATGCGGGAGGCCGACGTGGCGCGGATCTCGTCACGCCACGCCCTGCTGATGCATGCCGCCGATGCCCTTGCCACCACGGACGACATCGAGGCCCTCGAACTCTTCACCAAAGCCTTGACCGTCTCAGGGGCGGCACGATGGCAATTCGACTTCGCCCGCGTTCAACTGGCCTATGGTGAGCGGCTGCGACGCGTCAGAGCAACAACGGAATCCAGAGGGCCGCTCAGCGCCGCGCTGTCGACGTTCGAACATCTTGGCGCCCGGCCGTGGGCAGAACGTGCCGAGACCGAACTGCGAGCGGCAGGCGGAAGCACACGCCGAAGCGGGACAGCCAACGTGGGTGCGCTCACGCCTCAGGAACTTGAGATAGCCAAGCTCGCTGCGTCCGGCCTGACCAACAAACAAGTAGCGGAACGTCTGTTCCTCTCACACAGGACCGTCGGAGCCCATCTCTACCAGATCTACCCGAAGTTGGGCATCACATCGCGAGCCATGCTGCGAGACGCCCTGGAGCCGTGATGGTTCCGTGAGATGACCAGCGGCAGAGGTTCTCGGCCCGCCATTGGCCGGGCCGAGAACCTCATCGGTGATTGAGCCGAGTCCCCCCGATCGAACGGGCTTCGGGGGTGTCGGCCCAGTCGCGTTCACCAGCCGACCGGACCCCCCTCAGTCCTCGCTTCGCAGGATCGAAAGCACCCGCAGTGCCTCAAGGTAGATCCACACCAAGGTCATGGTGAGACCGAACGCCGCCAGCCATGACTCCTCGCGCGGCGCGCCGCCGGCGATCCCGTCCTCCACCTGCTTGAAGTCCAGGGCGAGGAAGCATGCGCCCAGAACGATGCCGATGACACCGAAGACGAGGCCGAGGCCGCCGCTGTTGAATCCGAGGCCGTTCCCGGCACCGAACGCGCTGAACAGGAGGTCGGCCATCATGAGCAGCACGAATCCGCCGGCCGCGGCAGTCGTGAAGCCGTAGAACCGGCGAGTTACGCGGATCCAGCGCTTCTTGTACGCGATCAGCACGCCGGCGAAGACGGCAAGTGTGCCCAGTACTGCCTGGGTCACCACACCCGGAGAGATGAACGTGGAGGTGATGCTGGAGATGACGCCCAGGAAGACGCCCTCGAGCGCCGCGTACGACAGGATCAGGGGTGGTGACGGCCTGCGTTTGAAGGCCTGAGCCAGCGCGAGGACGAGCGCGCCCAGGGCCGCGCCGACGGCGATACCGGTCGACCTGCCGATGTTGGCATCATCGACAGGCAGGAACACCCAGGAGAGCACTGCGGCGAGTATCACCGTACCGAGGGTCAGGGCGGTGCGTGTCACGACGTCGTCGATCGTCATCACGGTGGAGGGGGCGGTATCGGCCTCCGTGCGTTCAGCCCTCTCGGCGGCGGAGGTCAACAGGCTGCCGTGTGCGGCATCCTCGAAGGTTTCTGGGCCCTGCGGTCTCTTTGCCGAGTCGATGCGACCGAATCCCCGTCGCGAGAAGACCGGGTTGCTGCTGTTCATACCGCTCCTTCGCGGGGTCTCGCGTGCCCTTGCCGGAACGCGGTCGAGCATTTTCGGTTGATGCCGGAGCGTTGGCCGGTGGTGCGTGGCAGCCTCGGCCGTTACGACTCGCCGAGTGCGGCCGCTCATGAGCTCGCCGTTCCGGGTCCCATCAATGCGGCGACGGCTGCGAGCCCCGCATCTGCCAACGGCCCCGGCTGCTTGGTCACCGGTGGCCGGTGTTCGCAGGCCGGAGCGATGGACCGCTCCATCAGGACTCTGTCCGCGCCGCCAGCCGCCAGTTGGGCCGCGGGAAGTGACAGGTATAACCATCGGGGTTCTGGCGAAGGTAGTCCTGGTGCTCCGGTTCGGCTTCCCAGAACGGGCCGACCGGCAGCACCTCGGTCACTACCTTTCCCGGCCACAGCCCCGAGTTGTCTACCTCGACGATGGTGTCTTTGGCGACACGTCGCTGGTCTTCGTTGAGATAGAAGATGACGGAGCGGTAGCTGAGGCCCACGTCACCGCCTTGTCGGTTCACCGTGGTCGGGTCGTGGATCTGGAAGAAGTACTCCAGGACGGTGCGGTAGTCGGTTAGGGCCTTGTCGAATGTGATCTCGACCGACTCGGCGTGGCCGCTGTGCATTTCGTATGTCGCGTGGGGTGCGTGGCCGCCGCTGTATCCGACCCGGGTGCTCACAACACCTGGGAGCGTGCGGAGCAGTTCTTGCATGCCCCAGAAGCATCCGCCGGCCAGCACTGCTCTTTCCGTCGCGATGGTCATGAGTCGTTGTGTTCCTCTCACAAGGGGAGCTGTCTGCTGATCGCCCCCTTCGCGGGGCTTCATTCAGATCTGTCATTAGCGGGGCTGCCGGGGCGGCACACCGTGGGTGTGTCCCCATCCGAGGGCCCCGTGGCGGGACCGTAGCCAAACGACACCGCTGTCGCCGTCCAGGACCAGACAGTGGAGGGGCTCAGCCATCGATCGGAGTTGATGGAGCCAGGATCAAATCCAGCCTTACAGAACTCGTCGCCCACGCCGTGGGCAGCGAACTGGCCACGACCATCGGTGTGGGCGCAGGTGCCCGTCGAGCAGCACATGGAGCAATCCGCCTGTCCAACGTCTGGTTGCCGATTCTCGTCGCGACGCACGGCGGCGCCGCTCAAGTCGGTGGGTCCGAGGGTCTCTTGCGAGACCACTCGGACCCACCGAGCCGGCGCATGGCCTTATAGACGGTCGGAGACCGTCGTTCAGCGCATCGAGCGGAGACCCGTGCGGATCTCGCTGACGAGGCTCGCCGGCTGCTCCCAGGCCGCGAAGTGACCCCCCTCGGCGACCCGGTTGTAGTGGACGAGGTTGGGGTACGCCTGCTCGGACCAGCTCTTCGGCGCCGTGTACATCTCGTCGGGGAAGACACTGACGGCGACGGGAAGCTTGACGCCCTTGACGCCGAAGAAGGCGCTCTTGTTCTCCCAGTAGAGGCGGGCCGCGGAGACGCCCGTGTTCGTCAGCCAGAAGAGTGTGATGTTGTCGAGGACGTCGTCCCGCGTCAGACCGGTGGCCTCACCGGCGAAGGCCCTGGTGATCAGGTCAAGGCTGGCCGCGTCGTGGTCGATCATGTAGGAGGCCAGGGCGACGGGAGAGTCCGCGAAGCCGGTCAGCGTCTGCGGGCGGGATCCCATCAGGTAGGCGTAGTAGACGTGCGAGTACGCGAACCGCAGCTCCTCGACCGTGGCCTGCTCTTCCTCGCTGAGCTCCGGGGTGCCGGACGGAAGCGGCTGGAAGTTGGCGAGCGCGGCGTCGATCGCGGGCGGAACGATTCCGGCGAAGTTGGTGTGGATGCCGACCAGGCCCTCGGGCTCCTGCGCACCCATGAAGTCCGTGACGATCGCGCCCCAGTCGCCACCCTGCGCCGTGTACTTGGTGTAGCCAAGGCGCTTCATCAGCTCGGCCCAGGCACGGGCGATGCGCTGGGGGTCCCAGCCGGTCGTGGTCGGCTTGCCCGAGAACCCGTAACCGGGCATCGACGGGATCACGACGTCGAAGGCGTCCGACGCGCTGCCGCCATGGGCCGTGGGGTTGGTGAGCGGCTCGATGATCTTCAGCTGCTCGATGATCGAGCCCGGCCATCCGTGCGTGACGATCAGCGGCAGAGCGTTCTCGTGCTTGGAACGGACGTGGATGAAGTGGATGTCGAGTCCGTCGATCTCCGTGATGAAGTGCGGCAGCGACTTCAGCTTGTCCTCGATCTTGCGCCAGTCGTACTCCGACGCCCAGTAGCGTGCGAGCTCCTGCACCGTCGCGAGCTGCGGGCCCTGGGACTGATCGCTGACAGTCTCCTTCTCGGACCAGCGCGTCGCCAGAATGCGAGACCGCAGGTCCTCCAGCTGGGCGTCCGTGAACTCGAACGTGAACGGGCGGATCTCGGGCGTGGCAGACATTCTTTTCCCCTTGATACTTGAACTTCGAACGGGCAATTGTGAAGTGCTGAGCCGGTTCGACAACATGGCCCCACGGGAAGAGACACGTGTCTCTTCTGCGGACTGATCCAGCGACGGGCGGCCGTTGCTGTCTCCCGGTGCCCCTTCATAGTGGGTTCTGGCTCTGACCTGGGCATCTGCGATGTGACTTAGATTCCCGGAAAGCCCCCGCAGACCTCTCTAAGTCACCTGACACGTCCGCAGCGGCTCGGCAGCCGCTACCCCTGCCGACCGACGATGTCTGTCCCTCGTGCGGCTCTCGTCGACGGCGTGCTCCTCCATCGCGGCCCCACCCCGCGCGTCGAGTTCGCGCTCGATGCCGCCGGGCCCGCCCCCTGCGCATGATCGCCCCGTGACCATGCACCTCACAGGTCCGTAGACGGCGCACGCGCGCAACCGAACCGCAAGCAGGCAGGCCGGATAAAGCATCCGCACAGCCGATACGGCGGCCGAGTCGTTGATGACTCGGCCGCCGTATCGGCGTGCACACGACGAGACAGGTCCGTTCAGCGCAGCGACCGGAATCCCGTGCGAAGCTCACTCACGAGGGACTCCGGCTGCTCCCAGGCTGCGAAGTGCCCGCCCTTCGGGAGCTGGTTGTAGTGAAGGAGGTTGGGGTACGCCTGCTCCGTCCAGCTCCTCGGCGCCGTGTAGATCTCGTCGGGGAAGACGCTCACAGCCGTCGGAACGGTGACTCCCTTGACACCGAAGAAGGTGGCCTTGTTCTCCCTGTAGAGGCGACCGGAAGACACTCCGGTGTTCGTCAGCCAGAACAGCGTGAAGTTGTCGCACACGTCGTCACGCGTCAGACCCCCTTCCTCGCCGTCGACGAACGCTCGACTGATCATCTCCAGGCTGGCGCGGTCGTGGTCGAGCAGCCAGGCCGCCAAGCCCGCGGGCGAGTCGGCAAGACCAGTCAGGGACTGAGGGCGAGACGCCATCACGAGAGCGTAGGCGACGTGCGAGTACACGTACTTCAGTTGGTCGACGGTCGCCTGCTCTTCTTCGGAGAGCTCGGTGCCGGCAGGGACCGGATTGCCCGTCGCCAGCGCCCCGTCAATCTCGGGCGGAACAACACCGGCCATATTGACGTGGATACCCGCCAGGCCCGCAGGCTTCTCCAGTGCCAGCAGTTCCGTCACGACTGCGCCCCAGTCGCCGCCAGAGGCCACGTAGCGCGAGTAGCCGAGCTCGTCCATCAGAACGGCCCAGGCCTTCGCGATGCGTTCCGTCGACCAGCCCGCCTCGCTGGGCTTGCCTGACCACCCGTAGCCGGGCATTGACGGAACAACCACATGGAACGCGTCTGAGGCGGACCCACCGTACTTCGTCGGGTTGACGAGCGGGTCGATCAGCTTCAGCTGCTCGACGACAGAACCAGGCCACCCATGGGTGATGATGATGGGCAGAGCATCCTCGTGCGGTGAACGCGCATGAATGAAGTGGATGTCCAGACCGTCGATCTCCGTCATGTAGTTCGGGAAAGCATTTACGTTCCTCTCCACCCTGCCGAAGTCGTAGTGGTTGCCCCAGTAGTCGACGACCGCCTTGATGGTCGCGAGAGGAGTGCCTTGCTCGAGGTCTGTAGTCGTCTCCTTCTCAGGGAAGCGCGACGCAGCGATGCGCCGACGAAGATCGGCGACGTCCTCGTCGGAGAAGTTGACCGTGAACGGCTGAACTGTCGTGTCATCGATGACAGACATTCTGTTCTCCTTGCAGTTAGTTGGCGCTTTTTCGTGTCATCTACCAGTTGAGGTTCGTCCCCCTACGTCACGATCGCCCCAGTGAAAACCCCGTGGTTGGGGTTGTGCGACTTTCACGGTCAAGACTCGGGCGCTGCTCAGGTGCTGACGACGCCGAAGAGTTCGCTTTCCAGAGCAGACTTCGGCTTGGCACCGATGACGGTGTGTACCACTTCTCCCCCGGAGTAGATCAGCAGCGTGGGGATTGACTGGACTCCGTACTTGGCTGTTGTTTCCGGGTTCTCGTCGATGTTCAGCTTGACGACTGTGACTTTGTCGCCGTGCTCATCGGCTATAGCTTCCAGGGACGATGCAATTTGGCGGCATGGTCCGCACCATGCAGCCCAAAAGTCGACGACGACTGGTTTTTCGCTCTCGAGCACTACCTCGGCGAAGGATGCATCGGTTACGGCATTGACAGTCACTTGAAATCTCCTAGATGTTGAACCCGCCGGCCTCCTGAGAGATGCACCTCCCTCATTTCGAGTCCGGCCTCAAGCGCAGTGAAATGCTATTGATGCAATACCGCTTGTCAGTGGGGGTCTGAAAGCCTTCGCCCTCAAAGACATGCCCGAGGTGGGATCCGCATCGCGCGCACCTGACCTCGGTCTGCACCGTGCCATACGATCGGTCTTCGGCCAGTTCGACGGCCTCGTTGTCCTTCGGGTCGTAGAAGGAGGGCCAGCCGCAGCGTGAGTCGAATTTCTCGCTGGACGTGAACAGATCCGCCCCACACGCCCGGCATGAGTAGACACCTTCCGTTTTGGTGTCCGTGTACTCCCCTCGGAACGCCGGCTCCGTCGCCGCATGGCGCAGCACCTTGTACTCGTTCGGCGACAGCTCCGCCTGCCACTCCTCATCCGTCTTTTCAACCTCGTACGTCACAGCACTCACCTTTCGATCAGTCGCGACAACGGCAGGCGCATCTCCACTGACACGGCTTCTCACGAGGGGCGTTCATCCGTCACGCCGCTGCACGCTTGGGAAGCTTCCAGTTCTGACGCGGGAAGTGACAGGTGTATCCGTTCGGATAGTTGCGGAGGTAGTTCTGGTGCTCCGGCTCCGCCTCCCAGAATTCACCGGCCGGCACGACTTCGGTGACCACCTTCCCGGGCCAGAGACCCGAGGCATTGACGTCCGCGATCGTGTCCTCCGCGATCCGCCGCTGCTCGTCATCGTGATAGAAGATCGCGGAACGGTAGTCGACACCGTGGTCGCCGCCCTGCCGATTCTTCGTGGTCGGATCATGGATCTGGAAGAAATACTCCAATACCGTTCGGTAACTGGTCACCGCCGGGTCGAAGACGATCTCGATCGATTCTGCATGCTGGCCGTGATCATGGTAGGTAGCATTTCGAGTGTCGCCCCCGCTGTATCCGACACGAGTAGAGAGAACGCCCGGCAGCGTCCTCAGCAACTCCTGCATCCCCCAGAAGCATCCGCCCGCCAGCCACGCTGTCTGGTGTTCCCCACTCATGGCCTATCTCCCTCTGATGTCTGGTATTCGTACGCTCCGGCGGTAGCTGGAACGGCCGGTTTCGTCAGGCCCGTGAATCGTCACCTTCTTGCCCGCCGAAGCCCGACGGTCATGAGGCCCTCGATGCAGGCGTCATGAACAGCTTCGAACAGCGGGCGTGTCCCTCGCCCCAGGGAAACTCCCGGGGCATGACCCGTTGCGGGTCATGCCGGTGGTTCCGAGCTCCGAGGCGGGGGCCGGGGCCACTCCCTCAAGCCACCCAGGAGCCGGTGAATCCGGGTAGGACACCTCTCGCCGAAAGTGATAAATTGGCGTTTTGCGCAGAAATGGGACTCCTGTAGTGGGAGTAGGCATGTACACGCACTCAAGCGTCCCGATTCGACTTGGGAACCAGGTCAGCGACTGCGCACCACCGCGAAAGATCGGCTGATGGACAGGTTCGGCTTCGAAATGCAGGCCGCACCACAGGGAAGGCAGAAGCGACCGGCCGCCCTGGGGCGGTGGACGCCCACTGCCCACTCCGGTAACAGCCAGGTCGCGCCCCTTCGCGGAGAGGCAGCAACGAGCGAGGCCATCTCGCCGGACGACGCTGCGCACCGTTTCCCGAGTCCTGGGGTTCCCGCCCTGACAGTCGTAGGCGCTACGGCCGGTATGCAGTCGCCCATTCTGAGCCCTCACGGACTCCGCCTACCGAAACTGGACCAGCACCAGATCCCCGGACCCCGGATCGATCCCATGACAGTCTCCTCTGCCTTCGAGGAGCGAGAGACACCCAACAAGCGCTTGGCGGGCACAGCTGTACGCGGGCTTGTCTGTCCGCGCCGCCACACGTCTCGGTTCGACCTGACTATCGGGCCGATCGACGGCCCCAGTCGCGAAAGATCAACTCATGAACGACCCCGGCTTCGAAAAGCAGGCCGTACTAGTGGGAAGGGATGAACAACTAGCCATCCTTGAAAAGGCGTTGCTCACTGCCCAGTCCGGCAGCAGTCAGGTCTTGGCCTTGCGTGGAGAGGCCGGGATGGGCAAGACCGCATTGCTCGACCACTCAGCAAGCCGGGCCGTTGAACTCGGGTTCCGCGTCCTCGCAGTCGCGGGCATCGAGTCGGAGATGGAGCTGCCCTTCGCGAGTCTCCACCAGTTCTGCGCACCGATACTGGACCAGTTGCACCGCATCCCGGGACCCCAACGCGACGCCATGTCTGTCGCATTCGGCCTCAAAGACGGCGAGTCGCCCAACAAGTTCCTGGTGGGCATGGCGGTACTCAGCCTGCTCGCCGGCGCGGCCGAGAACCCCGACCGCTCACTCCTGTGCCTTGTCGACGACGCTCACTGGCTCGACGAAGGGTCGATGCAGGTCCTCGGCTTCGTCGCCCGGCGTCTGGTGGCCGAACCCGTGGCTTTCGTCTTCGCTCTGCGGGACTCCCACAGCGGCGGCGAGCTGGCCCGTCTGCCACAGTTGCTCGTCGAGGGCCTCAGCGACCGCGACGCACACGTACTGCTCTCGTCCGCGATGCCGTCACCCCTGGACCCTCTGGTACAAGACCGCATTGTGGCCGAGGCACACGGCAACCCGATGGCCCTCCTGCATCTGCCCCGCACCCTCGCACCCGAGGAGTTGGCCGGCGGCTTCTGGCTTCCAGGCAGCCATCACCCTGAGAGCTACATCGAGAACGCCTTCTACAAGCGCTTCATGTCACTGAGGGACGACAGTCGGCAACTCCTGCTCACCGCCGCTGCTGAACCGACCGGAGACGTCGGCCTCCTGTGGCGCGCGGCCCATCTACAGCACATACCCATGGATGCCAATGCCACGGCCGACGTCGGGGGGCTCGTCGAGTTCGGAATCAACGTGAGATTCCAGCATCCGTTGGCGCGGTCCACCATCTACCGCAGGACGTCGGTCGCCGACCGCAGGACAGTTCATCGCGCCCTGGCCGAAGCCACTGATCCCACTCTGGATCCAGATCGTCGAGCATGGCATCGTGCTCATGCCGCCACCCAGCCGGATGAGTCCGTTGCCGCCGACCTCGAACGCTCAGCAAGTCGAGCCAGGGACAGAGGAGGAGCCGCTGCGGCAGCTTCGTTCCTGCGCCGCTCGGCAGAGCTGACGCCGGATCCCGCTCAACGTGTCACGCGCGCGCTGGCCGCAGCGCAGGTGGGGATCGACGCCGGCGGGGGGGACGCGCCTTTCGAGATGCTGGCACTCGCTGAACACGGACCTCTCGACGCTCTGCAGCGCGCCCGCATTGAGCGGCTTCGGGCACAGCTGGTCCCCCGGGTCCGCGGGAGCAGTTCAGCTCGGCTTCTGCTAGATGCCGCACGACGTCTCAGCCCCCTTGACCCGGCCATGGCCCGTGACACCCTGCTGGAGGCGCTCAGTGAGACGATCGTCTCTGGCCGCCTCAATGACGGAGCAGTCGAGCGGGAGATCGCCGAGGCTTCTCGCGCTGTTCCACTTCCGGACCAGCCTCGGACGGTCGACGCCGTGCTCGACGGCATAGCGAGCCAGATCCTCGATGACTACGCAGCGGGTGCCGCCGCCCTACGTCGCGCGCTCGAGACTGTCCGGAGGGACCAAAGCCCCACAACTCCCATTGACAGGAACGCCCTTCGGCTGGCAGGCCCAGTTGCCCCGGAACCTCTCGCGGCTGAGCTCTGGGACGATGACGCGTGGCAGGAGCTGGCTGCGAACGGCGTAAGAATCGCTCGCCAATCCGGAGCCCTCGCCGTTCTGCCCCTCGCGTTGAACTATGAAGCGTGCTTCCACGTCCACGCCGGCGATTTCAAAGCGGCGGAAGCTCTGGTGGAAGAGGCATCAGCACTCTGTGAGGCAACGGGTAGCCCACCTGTGGAGCACGCGTCCCTCGTGCTCGCCGCCTGGCGGGGGCGTGAGTCGGAGGCTCGGGCCCTGATTGCCAGCAGATTGACAGGGGCCAAAAGTCGAGGCGAGGGACGCGCTGTGGCCCTGGCCGAGTACACGAACGCGGTCCTCTACAACGGCCTGGGCCGTTACGACTCGGCACTGTCAGCTGCGACGGATGCATGCTCCTACGAAGATCTCGGAATCTACGGCTGGGGACTGGTCGAGTTGATCGAGGCCGCGACCCACAGCGGAGACAGGGACGCCGCAGCAGCGGCGCTGGACAAGCTCACGGAACGAACACGCATCAGCGGAACTGAATGGGCCCAGGGTGCAGAGGCCTTTTCCCGAGCAATGCTCAGTGATGACGAAGAAACTGATCAGCTGTATCAGAAAGCCATCAAGCATCTCGGAGAGTGTCGCGTTGTCGTGCACCTGGCTCGCGCCCGCCTTCTCTACGGAGAGTGGCTGCGGCGTCACATGCGTCGTAAGGAGAGTCGAAACGAACTCCTCTCCGCCTACCAGACGTTCAGCAAGATCGGTGCCGAAGGCTTCGCTGAGCGCGCCCATCGAGAACTACTTGCCACGGGAGAGACCGCACGTAAGCGAACAGTCGCCACGACCACAGACTTCACAAGCCAAGAAACACAGATAGCCAAGCTGGCACAGAGCGGCTACACCAACCGCGAGATCGCGGACTACCTCTTCATCAGCCCGCGTACAGTCGAGTGGCACCTCAGCAACATATTCGCCAAGCTCGGAGTGAGCTCCCGTAGACAACTTCGCTCGGCGTTGTCACCCTCGGAACCCAGGTTGGCTGAACGTCAACACCTGAGCGGCCGACGGCCATCAAGATGATACCCACCGCCCCCGGCCGCCAAGCCGTCGCCGGAGCCTACTCCGGGCCACGCCAGATGTTGTCGAATCCCACCTGCTCAATGGCGCGACGCTGCCGCTCCCAGTCCAGTTCCACCAAAGCGTCAGCAACGGCAGCCAGCACCGTCTGTACCGCGTAGTTGGATACGCCTCCAACGCCCCTGTCATCTTTGCTGTGAATGCCAAGAAAATCAGCAAGAGTGACAAGGACAGGCTCTGAACTAGCCCAGCGATCGGCCGCCTTGCGACGAGAAGGGGACTCGACGACAACTCGCCATCCCTCTTGGAAGCGAGTACGCCCTTCGCGTGCGATCACCCCCTCTGATTCCAGGACCGCAACGTAAGTTCCGGCCAGAGACTTTCCTCTCCTCCACAGCCAGTCACTAACCGATTCATGTGGCTCTTCCATGACAAGGGCGGCGGCCGCCACCTCCAAGAGATGATCCGCGGGCCCGGGCAGATGACCCGGCACGATGCGACCACCATCCAGGCGGATCGTCGGGGACTGCAAGAGGTCGATGAGTTCTGCTCCCGCCAGCGCCAACGACAGTTCACCCGATTCGATGGGCCGCTGGCCGGCAATGTCCAGGGTGACGATAAGGAGGTCTCGAGGCGTAGTCATAAGGAACCTAACGGTCAATCCGTCCTGGGCGACGGTAAACAGTGAGCCTGACCGCCCGCTGACCGCCTGATTCAGGGGTTGCTCCTTCAGGTTGCTCCTCTGGAGCACTCCGTCGCCCCCGGCATTACCCCCGGCACTGCAGGCGGACGGCCTCGGGCGCAGAGGAAGGGACGGTAGCCGATAGGCGGCCATCCGCCACTGGAGACCTCACAGGCCGCCGGGCTCCCGCTGGCGAGGCGCTTCCAATCTGTCCAGGACCTCTGTGGTCACAACGGCATAGGCAACATGAGGGATGATGTCCGCAATCCAGTCCATCCCTTCCCACGTCCGTGGATCAGTCAGCCCCAAAACAATAATCGGCGCGTTCGTGACGATCAGCGCACCGAATGAGCTCACGACACAGCAGGAAATCTTGGATGGGCGCCACCCGATGGCCCGAGCCAACGCCAACCCCATCCCCATACCCAGCCCCACGGAAAATCCCGTCAATGCCGCAAGCCCGGTTATCCTATTTTCCAGGACCGGCCCTTCACCTGGAATCCGCACCCTCAGCTTCGCAGCCACTTGGCGCACCGTGTCCTCGGGTGTTGCGCTAACAGGACGACCTCGTATAGCTATGTCGGCGTAGCCTGCAATATTGAGCGCAGTCGTTCCTGCGGCACCAGCGATGGTTCCGCAGAGAATCGGACGCGCAGCTCTCATCATGACGTACCTCCGCGGCAGTCGACATCGAAAGATGCCTCACCCCGACCTGAGAACGGCCACAGGTCTCGCAGTCGAGTGATGCGGACCTATTAAGCGCTCTGCCCGTTCATCTACCGACTCCTAACGTCCCGCCAGATGCTCCTGTACTTGCTGAAGCAGCCAAACGTTTCCGTCCGGATCGCTGAATGTCGCGAACGAGTGATAATTCAGACTGTTCCGGTCTGGACCATCAACCTGTTCTTGGACTCCGGAATCATAGACGCGGTGGAAAATATCGCTCACGTCAATCCCCACGCTCGCCAGCTCGACTCGAGTTCGATCGATGTCGTACACGACCAGACACATTCCCTGGGCAGAACCTGGCGCCACCGAGGTGACACCGCGACCGAATTGAATAGAGCATTTGGAACCCGGCGGCGTCAGCTGAACTACCCGGTACTCGGGGCCGGCCTCGTAGTCGGCATCGAGCCGCCAGCCCATACGCTGGTAGAACCGAACGGAACGGTCCACGTCAGCGACTGGTATGACGACCACCTCGAGGGTCATCGGAATTTCCTGCTTGCCTGCATTCATCATTTCACCCGCCCTGAGTTCGTGAAGCGTGCCATCCAGCTTACGCTCGCAGATCAGTGGCCGCACTGAACTCACTCTTTCATCCACGGTCCGGTCCGGCCGACAGAATCCGCAGCGGTCAAACCCGGCGATCACACCCCTCGAAGCGTCTTTCCCAGGGGTTTTCCCGGGGGCGATGCCCGCCGGATCATCGCATCCTTGACGGCAGGGAGTCAGCGGCCAGGGAGGCCTCGGATGATGCTGCTCAATCGTTCACATATGCCCGCACTCGACGGTGCAACCCAGTGGATCAATTCCGAACCGCTCGATCCTCCCGCTCTCCGGGGACATACCGTTCTTGTGCAATTCTGGACACTGAGCTGCATCAATTGGCTGCGGACTCAACCATACGTGCGCGCCTGGTCACAGGCCTACCAGGACAAAGGTCTCGTTATCATCGGAGTTCACACGCCAGAGTTTTCGTTCGAGCACGACATCCACAACGTACGGCAGGCAGTGGCTCAGCGTGGAATCTCGTATCCGGTGGCTGTCGACAGCGACTACACAATTTGGCGGGCTTTCGGCAACCAATATTGGCCGGCACTCTACTTCATCGACGATAACGGCAGAATTCAAGACCATCACTTCGGCGAAGGCCACTACACGGAGTCCGAATACCTCATCCAGCAGATGCTCGGCATTGCACGCTACCCAGTCTCGCCCGAGGGAGACGGGGTGGAGGCCGATGCGGACTGGGCCCACCTCCTCACACCCGAGACATACCTCGGATTCATCCGCACAGAGAACTTCGAAGCACCGAACGGAGTGGTGCTGAACGCACCTCGTGTGTACGAAACCCCTGAACCCCTGCAGTCAAAGCATTGGGCACTCGCCGGTACATGGACGGTCAGACAGGAGTTCGTTCAGCTCGACCAACCCGGCGGCAGCATCGCCTGCCAGTTCCTGGCCCGCGACGCGCACCTTGTGCTGACCAGGCAGACACTGGAACCCATAGAGTTCCGTGTGCTCCTTGATGGCGAAGCACCCGGGCGCTCGCACGGTGTGGATGTCGATGCCGACGGCAACGGCACACTCGACGAGAGCCGTCTCTACCAACTGATCCGCACGAACGGCACTGTCGGCGAGCGACGGCTTCAGATCACGTTCAGCCAGCCAGGCGCATTGGCGTACGTATTCACCTTCGGATGAGCCAAGCGGTCCTTCACCGCACAGGCGTCGGACGCTGTCGCAGGGTTGCCATGGACCAGGCCACACAGGTTGCGCGCGGGAGACAGACACAGCAGTCGGAGGCAGGCAATGACGTACCACGAGGGAAGCCCCTGGAGGGAACCCCAGCGAAGGACCCCGACCCATCGCCAAGCCATGATCGGGTGCCTCCTGTCTCTGGCTCTGTTGGCCGGGCTTGCCATTCTGGAGGTCCAGGCGGCGGCGGTCGTCGTGGGCCTGACGGCGATCACTGCGCTTGTCCTCTTCCTCGGGAGCCGAACGAATCGACGCCCGAAGTCGTAACCCACGGACGGCAAGCAGCAGGGATGTGTCGTCACATCCAATCGGCGCGAGGACGATCAGCAACATTCCGGTGACCGTTCCCAGTCGGAGCACCAAGGGGACTCCGTTACTGAGGTTTCAGGGTGAGGTCGGTGGGTCGATTGCCAGGCCGGTGGCGGTGAGGCAGCCGCCGGTCAGGTGGGGGCGGAGTTGGATCCTGCGTAACTAGCGGCGGAGTGTGCGGTCGAGGTCGTGGGGTGTGTCGAGGGCGGTGGTGGCCATGGCCCTGCGCGCGAGTGACCAGACGGCCTCGACGGGGTTCAGGTCGGGTGCGTATGAGGGGAGACGGACGGTGGTGAGCCAGTCGTGCTCGGCTTCGTACTCTTTCAAGCCCGCTGCCAGGTGGGTGTTGATATTGCCCCAAACCACCACGATGGGACCGCCGAGCGGGGTGTGGGCCCTCACCAGGTCTCGGTTGTCCTGCCAGGAGAATCTCTTCCGTACTCCTTTCAGGAGCAGATGGCGAGCGGATTCTGGACGACGGTCGAAGTCCCCCTTCTAGACTCCAGGGAGCACCATGATCATCAATCCCCCAGCCAACACCTGCCGAGCCGGACCGCCCAGAATCACCACCACTGTGGCCAGCGCCGTGGCGCAGAACCGCGTCGTCGAAAACAGAGGGCGCACGGACCCGCGCCCCACCACCTGCGAGTCCGTCAGGCACGGCCCGGTCAAGCTAAATACAAGCCCGCAAAAACGTCGCAGGCCGTCGTCAGCGTCCTGGCCGGCACCGCGAGTGCCGTTCGCCTCCCGCCCAGGCACTCAGACGCCGAGTGAAGAACAAGCCGTGTCAGGCCGTACGCGCTCCGGCGCTGTGCCAAGGCAATCCCGGACGGTCGAACCGTTCCTGCCTCTGCGATCCGCACAGCGCCGGGGACGTCCCGGCCGCGTCAGGAACGCCTGCGCCGGGCGAGCACGAGCAGACCGGCCCCGGTGACCAGGACGCCCGCGGCGATGCCCAGCGGCAGCACCGGATCCGATCCGCCGGTCTGCGCCAGCGGTTCCCTGCCGCCGTGGGCCGAAAGGCCAGAGTCATCGTCGCCGGCCGCGCCGAAGGTCGTGCCGCTTCCGCGCGTGGCACCCGCGCCCGCGCCGTGGGCCCTGTCAGGGCTTGTCTGTCCTGTCGCCACCGACTCGCTGCCCCCCGTGGCGGCCCCTGCGGCTGTTCCGAATCTGTAGGCGCCCCGGTCCGGCGCGCCGCCATTTCGCCTCACCCCGGCGAACTCGGCGGTGAGGGCCGGGAGCGGGATGGCCGATCCGATGGCGGGTGAGCCCTTGGTGAGGCGGAAATCCGCGTTCGGGCTCGTGCCGGGGGCGGTGAACTTCGGGTCGGCGATGATGTCGTGCGGGCCTTTGGTCTCGGGTGCTTTGCCGCCGAAGTAGACGTTGTAGTCGTACGTGACGTTCACGTTGTGGGACTTGCTGTTGGTGGCCTGGCCGGGGCGGCCGTAGGCGATGTTGTTGAGGAGCCGTACGTCGGTGCTGTCGTTGGCGAAGATGTTGGCGTAGGGCGTTGTGATGCGGGTGCTGCGGCCGTTGAGGTAGGCCGTGTTGTGGACGATGTCGACGTGCTGGCTCTTGTAGGCGTGGATACCTGAACCGCCGTTGTCGTAACTGATGTTGTTGGCGACCAGGACGCGTCCGTTGTAGGCGGGCCTCCCGCGCCCGGGGTCGCCCTTCGTCGTGTCGACGATGATGCCGTTGCCGTCGGAATAGCAGCGGCAGCCTTCCCACTTGACCTTGGTCTCGTTGTCGTGGACGCGGTTGCCGGCGATGCGGATCTTGTACGTCCGGGGGTCGCTGGCGCCGGTGTCGCGGGGGGTGAGGATGGAGATGCCGCTGCTGCCGTAGACGGTGAACCATGCGTTGGAGTGGACGTGGTTGCCGATGATGTCGACGTGGTCGGCCTCGATCGCGGAGATTCCGCCGCCCGGGCAGTCGTGTACCAGGTTGCCGATGATGTCGACGTGGTGGGGGAACGCGCCGGACTCCCGGTTCTTCTCCACGGATATGCAGTTGGTGTTGTACGTGGGGTCGGTCTTGCTCGACGAGCGTTCGGCGTCGGCCAGGGACAGGTCGGCGTTGTTGCCCTTGACCTCCAGATTCTTGATGACGATGTGGGACGCGCCGTAGACGCTGATGCCGTTCCAGGCCGTCTTCGGGTTCAGGACGGGCCGGTGGCCGGGATACGCCGTGAAGGTGATGGGAGCTCCCGGACGCCCCGAGCGTTTGATGGTCAGCACGTTGGAGCCTTTGCGGGGTTCGGTGTACGTGCCGTTCATGACGGCGACGACGTCGCCGGGGCCGGCCAGGTCCGCCGCCTTCTGGAGGGTGCGGAATGGCGATGCGGCCGACGTGCCGGGGTTGGAATCGCTTCCGGTAGCGCTCACGAAGTAGGTGGGTGCGGGAGTCTTCGCGGGCGCAGACGTGCGGGAGACGGGCGCGGCAACGGGGGAAGGGGCGAGGGTGCGGTTCTCCGCGGGGGCGGGCGTCGTCATCATCGGTGGACGTGCCTGGGAGGCCGTACTCCGCGCGCCGGCGGAGTAGTCCGCCCCCGACGGGACCATGACGAGGACCGTCGCGACGAGCGCGGCCACCCCGGCGGCGACGGTCGCGCCCGTCGCCTTGGCGGAGAGTTTGACGAGGACACCGTGGTCGTCACGCGGGCGGCCTGACGTGCGACGGCCGTGCCCGCGGGGCGCCGGCCGGGAAGCGGTGTGCCGGACCGCTGCGGCCGGGTGGGGGTGGCTCCCGGCTCCGGCGGCACCGTCCCCGACCGGGCCGGTCCACCCGGCCGCTCCAAGATCCCCCGTGCGGCCCGGTATGAGCAGGGGCAGACCCGCGAGCAGCCGCTCGGGCGGCACCAGCCGGCCGGTGGGCTGACCGCACGGCTCGCAGGAGCGGAGGTGCCGGGCGATTCGCTTGCGCAGCAGGGTGCTGGGAGCCGGGTCGCCCGGCCCGGCGAGCTCGGTCAGCTCCCCACAACGCGGGGTGCGGGACAACGCCCGGACGACCGTCCGCGCCACTTCCAGCTGGGTCTTCATCCGCTGGACCTGGACCGCCAGATGAGCCGCCGAAAGGTTCATGGCCGCCGCGATGTCCTTGCGGGACAGCCGTCCGCACGCCTCCAGCCACCACAGCGACAGCAGATCCCGGTGCGAGGGGTCGAGCCACGCGGTGGCCGCGGCGACCTGCCGTTGCTCGGCGGAGAGCGACTGCCGCAGCAGGAAGAGAGTCGCGAAGTCGGGTTCCGGCGCGTGCCGTTCGTCGGCGTGCTCCAGAGTCGTCATCCGGCTGGACCGCGCCCGGCGCCGGGCGTCGGTGAGCTGGCGGACCGCGATGGCCACCAGCCACGAGCGGAACTTCGCCGTGTCCCGCAGGTCCGGCAGCGCGCGGATCACCGCGACCATGGTGTCCTGCACGATGTCGTCGACGTCGAGGTCGGCCTCCGCCGCCCGCCCGACCACGTTGTAGACCAGTGGCAGGACGCCTGCGGTGAGCCGTTCGACGGCCCCGGCGTCCCCGTCGCGGGCTGCCTCGACCGTGCGGCGGTCCGGAAACGAGTCGGTCCTGTCGGACCCGTCATGTCGCATGCGATACATCCTCGGACAAGAACAGCTGTTGCTGTTCTGGTGAGCGGTTGTCGCAGCAGGAGACGAACGGGCGCCCCGGGCATAACACTTTTCGCACCCGGCCCGCCTTCCTCGTCACCGGACGACCGCCCCTCAGCGGCAGCTCGCATCGGCGTCGAGCACGTCCAGGACACTGTGCCGTCAGTCCTGTAGGCGCCTTCGCCGGTGCCGCGGTCCCACCGCCGACGGGACATTGCGTTCTCGATTGCTGCCTGCGGTGCTTCTCATCGGTGGTTACGCGGCAGGGGGGTCCTCCACCAGTTGGCGGGGCCGAGGAGGGCTACGAGGGCGGGGGCGAGGATGCCGCGCACAATGGTCGCGTCGATGACGATGCCCAGGGCGAGCGCGGTGGCGAGGATTTTGACGTCGGTGGCGGGAACGCGGGACAGGGCGATGAAGGCCAGGAAGAGGATGAGGGCGGCGGAGCTGACCAGGCGGCCGGTCCGGGCGACTCCGTTGATGGTCGCGGTGTCGGTGTCGGCTCCGTGGTCGTGTTCTTCGCGGATACGGGACAGTAGGAACACCTCGTAGTCCATGGACAGCCCGAACAAGAACGCGAAGACGGCAATCGGGATCCATACGGTGATCGCACCCGAGGCGGACTGACCGAAGAGTGCCTCGGTGCCCAGTCCGTGCTGCCAGATGAGGACGGTGATCCCGTATGCGGCGCCCAGGGAGAGGATGTTGAGGATCAGGGCTTTGACCGGCAGCCAGAACGAGTGGAGTGCCTTGGCCAGCAGAAGAAACGTCATCAGCACGATGATGGCCACGATCCATGGGGCGTTGCCGTAGACGGCGCTGAGGAAGTCGGCGTCCTGTGCCGGCCCTCCGCCGGCCTGTGCTCCGGTCTGTTCCGCAGCTGTGCGGATGTCGGCGGCGGCTCGCCTGCCTGACGCGGTGGACGGATCGTCGTTGGTCCAGATATCGACGACGGCCTCGTCCCCTCGCTCCCACGAGGCGGGCTGTGTACTGCCGGCCACCCCAGAGACGTTCTCGAGCGCCCGGTGGACCCCGCTCACATCCGTGGTGATCACTTCGACAGGGTGAACGAGTCCGGCGCCGAGACCGGCGTCGTCGACCCGTTCGAGAGCTTCGGCTGCCGGACCTCCGCGGGAGGCCAGCGAAGCAGCAGTGGGCTCTCCCAGCCTGAGGCCCAGAACAGGGGCTGCCAGTGCCAGGAGCACGAGGGTGGCGCCAACGCCGGCGGACCAGCGGTGACGGACGACAACGGTTCCGACGCCGCGCCACAGTTTGCTATCCGGGCTGGTGGAGCGACGACGGGGCCACTCCAGACGACCTCCTGCGGTGCGGAGCAGAGCCGGCAGCAAGGTGAGGGCGGCGATCACGCTGACCAGCGGAATGAGGAGCCCGGTGAAGCCGACGCTGCGCAGGAAGGGAACAGGAAGCGCGATCAGTGCGGCCAGACTCACTGCCACGGTCACGCCGGAGAACAACACCGACCGGCCTGCTGTCGCCATGCTGCGCCGGACCGCTTCGTCCGGATCGGCTCCCCTGCCTCTTTCCTCACGCCATCGTGTGACGATCAACAGGGCGTAGTCGATGGCCACGCCCAGCCCGATCAGGGCCAGGAGGTACTGGACGATGAACGAGACGTCGGTCAGTCCGGTCAGCGCCCACACGATGAGGAAGGTCGTGAGAATGGAGGCGGCCGCGATGATCAGGGGCATGAGGGCCAGGGCGGATCCGAACACGAGCAGCAGTACGACCAAGGCCCCCAGGCCACCGAACAACGTCTCGGCCAGCACTCCGGCACCGCCACCGCCCTCTTCCGACGCCAGGGCGTCCTGGCCGGTCACGCGGGTGGGCACCGCGGCCTGCCGGGCGACCTTCTCCAAGGCCGGCAGGGCCGCAGCGTAGGGGTCGGGGCCCGGTACGGGCTTGGGGTAGATCAGCAGAACGCCGGTGCGGCCGTCCTTTGAGAGGAGGGAGGGCTGATCAGCGAACGAGGCCACCCGGGCGCCCGGTGCCGCGCGGTCGACCGCATCGGCCAAGGAGCGTGCGGCCCCGGACGGGACGTGCCGGTGCCCGTCGCCGACGACGAGCAGCACCGGGGCGTTGTCCCCGCCCGATCCAAAACGCTCCACCAGCTGCTTGTTCGTCTCATACCCCGGCTTGCCGGGCAGGCCGAAGTCATAGCTCAGTGCCGCCGTGGCCTTCGGGGCGGCATAGCCACCGATCACGGCGAGCAACAACCAGGCGACAAGGACGAGCAGTCGGTGACGTAGAACAAAGTCGGTCAGCACCCGCACAAGCCAGCCCTCACAGTCACGGTCCACAGCCTCGACGCACGGTCATGGTCGTCTGCCACGGATCACCGCGTCTCACACCCTGCGCCCGGCTTCTGGACCCTTTGAAAACGCCCATGCAGGCTATTTTTGGGGCTGGACTGTCCGGCCAGGGTGCTCCCCCGGCGAGCGAGTTCGTGTCCTATCCGCCCCGTCCGTCGTGGTGAGAGCAGCGCGCAAGGCTTCCCCGCAGTTCACGGAACTTTGCTCCGCTGGGCAGCGGGTCTGCCAATCCAGGCCACGCAGGTGAGCCAGCCTTCCGACGCAGCCCGTACTTTCATCGGGCCGAAGCTGGCCGACCTGGACGGGTCGAAGGTCCTGACCAGCGCTCGGGTGGCGTGAGTGCCAGAGCTGTTCCCCCCGCCTCCGCGTGCGGCCGCCCGTGCGCGCTCCGCGAACGGCAGTTGGGCCTGTCGAGACGGTGATTCCCGTGAGAGGCTGCGCCTATGACGCAGGGTGATCTCGCGCGGCATCATGAGGGGACGGGCGCGGATTCGCCTCGCGTGGCCTGGCGCCGGCGGATGCGCGAACAGGTGCTGGAGGCCGCAGGGGAGCTGGCATCCGTCCGTGGCTGGGACAGGGTAAGGGTTGCGGACCTGGCCGGCCGGGCCGAGGTGTCCCGGCCGTCGATATACAAGGAGTTCGGTGACCGCGCGGGAATTGGACGCGCTCTCGTTGAGCGGGAGACGGACAACTTCCTGCGGGGAGTCGCCGAGGCGTTGGAAGGCCCAGGCAACGACGTGGCGGCCTGCCTCCTCGGGGCGGTGTCGTACGCGCTGAACGAGAGCGCCGACAACCCTCTGATCAGCGCAGTTCTGCGTGCCGCACGCCACGGTACGGATGGGCTGCTTCCCTTTCTGGCAAGCCGCCCGGATCCGATCTTCGACTCGGCGCGCTCTCTGCTGCAGGCCTGGCTGATAGGCCGGGAACCCACGGGCGGCGCTTGGCGGACGGCCGACGCCGCTGATGTCGCGGTACGGCTGACGCTCAGCCACATGCTGCTTCCGGCGGCAGAGCCCGACCATGTCCCTGAGCTGGTCACTCAGGCCGTGCTCGCGGTGCTGGCACCGGCCTGATATCGGCGGAGCAGTCGGACTCGCGCCGCGGGAGCGAGGTTGGCGCGCGTTACGTCGCCGCCGTAGTGCGCGAGCAGTTTGGGGTCCATGACACGCCGCCACAAGGGCGGAATCCAGGCGAGCACGATCATGCTGGCGTATCCGGAGGGCAGCCGTGGGGCTTCGTCGAAGTGGCGCAGCGTCTGGTAGCGGCGCAGGGGGTTGGCGTGGTGGTCGGAATGGCGCTGGAGCTGGAAGAGAAAAAGGTTGCTGACGGTGTGATCGCTGTTCCAGCTGTGCCGAGGAGCCACTCGGACGTAGCGTCCATCGGGTCGGCGCTCCCGCAACAGACCATAGTGTTCAAGGTAGTTGACACTCTCGAGGAGAGAGAATCCGAGCACGGCCTGGCCGACCAGGAAGGGAAGTACGTTGGGGCCGAAAGCCGCAGCGAGCGCGGTGAACAGGGTCAGTGATGTCAGCCAGGAGGTCAGCACGTCGTTGTGGCGGCCGACCACTCGGTGGCCCCTCCTCCGCAGGCGTCGCGCTTCCAGGCGCCAGGCGGAGAGGAGGGACCCGGCGACGGCGCGGGGAAGGAACCTCCAGAAACTCTCACCCAGGCGGGAACTCGCCGGGTCCTCTGCGGTAGCGACGCGGATGTGGTGGCCGTGGTTGTGCTCGACGTAGAAGTGGCCGTAACAGCCCTGCGCCAAGGCGATGCGGCTGAGCAAGCGCTCCAGGTGCTCACGCTTGTGGCCCAGCTCGTGCGCGGTGTTGATGGCGACCCCCGCGACGACGCCGGTGGAGGCCGTCAGGCCCAGGGCCGCGACGGGACCGAGGCCGCCGTCGGCCCAGCGAGTACACGACCACACCAGCGCACCGTACTGGAGAGGGAGGTAGAGGTAGGTGCACCAGCGGTAGTAGCGATCCGCGTCCAGCCGGGCGTAGGCCGTCTCCGGTGGATTGCTGCCGTCGTCGCCGATGAGATGGTCGGCGAGCGGGAGCAGGATGAAGGCGAAGAACGGCCCCCACCACCAGAAGACGTCAAGGCCGGTGATGGCTGCCAGCCCACCCGCCTGGAACGGCAGGGTCGGTACCGCGAGCCCCAGCAGCCAGTACGGGCGCTTCGGGTCGCGCCAGTGGGCCCGAGGGGGAGGATGCGCGGCTTCGGACACGGTGACTCCTTCGGCAGTGCACGCGGCACCGGCGCGAGGAGATGCCGGTGGGGAGCGCGCGCTTCTTCGACGATGGAGTGACTCTCGTGGGAGACCCCTGGGACAACAAGAGGGGGCGCTGCGTCAACGTTTTGACGGGCCATCAGTTATGCCGGAGGTACCTCGGTATCTCACGGCCTCTCACGAAGATTGTCCGACCGAAGGTGAAACTAACGCCTCATCCCTGACGGAATGCGTTCCCACACATTCGAGCCCGCCTCGAACGAAGGGAACACGCCATGACCGCACGTCTCGTGGGTGCCGCTATGGCAGCCGGTGCAGCCGTTGCCCTGTCTGCCACCACTCCGGCGCAACCGACTCCGCCGCCGGGCTCATGGCCCCCAGCAGCAAGCTGTTCACCACAGCGGTCGCCCGAACTCTCGCCGAGACGCCGCCGCACGACCTCGAAATCGCCATCAGCCTGCTGTCCGACCGCAAGAAACGCATCACCCTCGCTGGAGGCCGCTTCACCAACCTCCTGGCCCAGTACCTCGGCCTGCACCTCATGCAACTGCGCGACGACATCCGCTTCTTGCCCGAGCGCGACGTCGAGCGTACCGCCGTGCTCGCCACACTCAACCGCCGGGACGTCCTCGTCATCTTCGACTACCGCCGCTATGAGCACGACAAGCTAGCCATGGCACAGTTGACTCAGGAACACGGCGGCAAGGTCATCGTGTTCACCGACACCTGGCTCTCACCCACCGCTTCCCACGCCGAAGTCGTCCTGCCCAGCCAGGTAACCACCCCTTCCCCGTACGACAGTCTGGTCCCCACCCTCGCCGTCATCGAGACCGTCGTCGCCGGCACCATTGCCGCGCTCGGCAGTGAGGCCCACCAGCACATGCAGCACAACGAGGACACAGCACGCCGCATTGGCCTGGTCTGATCGCGGACGGCTCGCGGCCGATGGCCGTCTCGATCCGCTACAGCGGGCAGACCGTCCCTGTGCGTTTCGACCGTGCCGCACCGGAGGACGAGCCCGCGATCCACGACGCCGGCGACCGCGCCCACGTCCGCAAGTACGGTGCCGGCTCGGATGGGATCGCCGCCACCGACCAGGCCCGGGCGACCGCCGTGCGCATCATGCCACTCGCCGACGAGACACAGCCTTCCCGAGAAACACCCTGACGACCGGTACCGAGCGTCAAAGGCCGCAGCGCACACCGAAGTGTCGTCCAGGCCATGCTGAATGAACCCCGCTTCGCCAACGTCGAACCTCTGGGACTTCTGCCTCGTGGTCCGCTCAGTCAAAGACAGGCTTTAGCCTGCTCTCCGCTCGTCGTTGCCGGTCACCCGGTAGCATCCACCGCGACCGCCCCAGCCACCACTCCGTTCGCGCATCACACCGGAGTTGATGAGCGCAGGGAGCATGACCCGCCGGCAGCTGGTAGGTGAGGGCGTCGTCACCCCGTTCTGGACTCGGTGAGGCCTTCCACCCGCTGCTTGAGGCCGGTGTTGAACGCGGCGTACCCGTCGTGCTTGGGCGTCTTGAGGAACCGTCGGGCCAGGGTCGTCAAGGCGCCGGAGAACTCCTCGCGGTTGGTCACACGGGTGGTGCCGTCCTGGTTGGAGGAGAGGACAAAGGAGTGCTGGCCATGGAACAGGCGCTTCGTGCCGAGTGTGCCGGCCCACCGCAACTCCTGGCCGGGTGTCGCGACGGTGACCGTTGGCCTGAAGGTCATGCCCGGCATGCGCATGGTGAGCCTGCTTCCCACTTGAGCGGCTCCCTCGGCTGCGGAGAAGTTGCTCCACTCACCCCAGGTGGCGAAGTCGGTGAGGACGCTCCACACGGCTTCCGGGGTGGCATCTATGTCGATGACGGCGGTGGGCACTGCGTCCATGACGGTTTCCACTTCTGGCGGGTGCGGTGCGGGAGGGCTGACAGTTCGGCGAGCGTGCGCTCTACCGGCGATGATCGGCGGGGTCTGTGACTGCGGCGGAGCGAAGGCCACGATCGACGAGGTCGATGAGATAGTCGAAGCTCTCGCCGATGTCGGTGGACCACTGGAATCCGCCGGACGCCTGAAGGCTGGCGAAGCCGTGGAAGACGCTGCGCACGGCCCGCAACGCGTGGGTCATCTCCTGCGGGGGAATGTCGTATCCCTGCAGAACCGCTGCGAAGGGTCCGATCCCTCGTCTGCCGGCGAGCATGACCGGGTCGTCGGGCCCCGATGGCGTGAGGCCCAGAGTGGCCGCGTACCGGCCTGGGTGGGTGAGCACGAAGTCGCGGAGCGCGCCGGCGGCGGCGGCCAAGGCGTCGCGCCCGGCACGGCCCTGGATGGCCGTGCCGATCGCGACGCCGGCCTCGTCGAAGGCGAGCGCCGCGATGCGCCGGTGGAGGTCGTCCTGGCCAGCGATGTGCTTGTAGAGCGACGGGGCGCGCACCCCGAGCCGCTCGGCCAGCCGGCCCATGGTCAGCTCGTTGAAGCCGATCTCGTCGGCGAGCGCGGCGCCGGTGGCAACGATCGTGGCCGCGTCCAGGCCTGCCCTAGGCACCGACACCGGCCAGGAAGGCCAGAACTGCGGTGAGGGTCTGCCGGGGGAACTGGACATGCGGGTAGTGACCGGCCCCCTCGATCATCTCCAGCCGGCCCAGACCGGTCGGCAGATCAGCGACGATCGCCTCGCCCTCGGCCTGCGGTGAGGCCCAGTCAGGGTCGAGGCTGCCCTGCACGATGAGCACCGGGCAGGTGACGTTGCCCAGCTGTTCACCTGCGTCGACGGGGGAAATCTTGCCCATCGCCTGCAGAACCTTCATCCGGCCGGGCTCATCCAGCATCGCGATGATCTGCTCCATGCGCGTGTCGAAGTCCGCGGGCTTGGAGCCGGGGTAGGCGACGTCCAAATACTTGGCCCACTGCCGTGTGCTGCCGAAAATCGTGGTGCCCATGAGATGGGTCGCGCCGCGACGGTAGCTGGCCACCCGCAGGTCACCGAGCCGGACCTGCTGCTTTCGGGTGAAGGGGGCGAGCTCGACCAGCGCGGTTATGAGCTGCGGTGCCTTGGCCGCCGCGATCGTGACCGCACCCCCGGCGATGGAGTGGCCGACGAGCACCGCCGGCTCGCCGAGATGTTCCACCAGGGCGATCAGGTCTCCCGCGAGGTCGGTGCGGGTGTAGGACGCCCACCCGACGCTGGACTCACCGTGGCCGCGCAGGTCCACCGCGGCGACCCGGTACCCGGCTTCCACCAGGGCCGGGGTGAAGAACCGATAGGCCTCGCGGCTGTCGCCCATGCCGTGGGCAACCACCACCAACGGCCCGGCGACGCCGCTCACCTCGTACGCGATGGTCCCACCGTTGACGTTCAGGAACTCAGTCACGACTACCTCCGTATGGCCCGCCGAACCCGAAGCTAACTGCATTAGCTAAAAGCTATCAGCTTTAGCCTGAAGGTCAACCCCGCGATAACGGGGCCAGGCGGGGTCCGAACAGGGACGGACCGGAAAATCGACGGCGTCAGGGACAGGTGGGATGGGCGGTTGAAGGGACACTCCCAATCGAACAAGAGCTTCACGCTCCGCGGTCGCTCTCCAAGATCTGGGACAGAACCGGCAAATGACTCCGCGCGGAAGGCCCCGCTGCGGCGGATCGAGCCGATGCAGAGGAGGGAGCGCTCCGTGGCGCCCCTGGGACCGCGCCGCACAGGGCAGGAGGCCGACGCGGCGACCGAGGGAGTAACCCGAGCGCTTCTTGATCGTTCCCGTGGTGATGGCCGGTTACTGGGTCCGGCCTGGGGTTTTCGTCTTGCGCGCGCGGTAGCCGCGATGGGGCGAAAGCCCTGGATCGGGATCGTACGGCCGGCCCCGCGCTGGGGATCAGAGGGATGTTCGACGATGTGTGGGCTGGTTGGTTACGCCGGGTTCGCGGGCAGTGTGCCCCCGGGCACCGAGAACACTTCGCTGAAGGAGATGACTGAGACCCTGGCGTGCCGGGGGCCGGACGCCTCGGCGGTGTGGGCCGGGGATGCTGCCGGGTTGGGACACACCCGGCTGGCCACCGTGGACCTGGTCGGCGGTCGCCAGCCGATGCTCCTGGCGCGCGGCGGCCGGACGAAGCTGGCGGTGGCGTTCACCGGTGAGGTCTACAACCACGCCGGGCTGCGCAGGGAACTGGCCGCCCTCGGGCACCGGTTCACGACTCGCAGCGACAGCGAGGTCGTACTCCACGCGATCGACGCCTGGGGTGAACAGGCACCCGCCCGGCTGGAAGGCATGTTCGCCTACGCCGCCTGGGAGCCGGACGCGCGACGGCTGACGCTGGCCCGGGACCGGTTCGGCATCAAGCCGCTGAGCTACACCCGAATCCGCGACGCGGTGGTGTTCGGCTCCGAGCCCAAAGCGGTGCTGGCGCACCCTGCGGTGGCCACACGACTGGAATTGGAGGGCTTGCGGGAACTGCTGTTGTCCACCCACCCCATGATCAAAACACCCGGCCGCAGCGCCTTCGCCGGTCTGAACGAGGTCGCCCCCGGCACCGTGGTCACCATCACCGGGCAGGGTACGCGCACCCACCGCTACTGGTCGCTGACGCCGGTCGAGCACCGCGACGACCTGCCCACCACCATCGCGCGGGTACGGCAGTTGCTGGAGGAGGCGGTCGCCGGACAACTGGCCGCCGACGTGCCGGTGAGCGTCCTGCTGTCCGGCGGCCTGGACTCCAGCGCGATTGCCGCACTGGCCCGGCCCGCGGCCGAGACGTTGCACACCCTGTCGGTGGACCTCGGCAACCAGGCATCCAGCGCGGACGCCATACGGCGCGACCCGGACGGCCCCTACGCCGAGATGATGGTGGGTCACCTCGGCAGCGTGCACCGCCGGGTACGACTGGATGCCGGCACGCTCGCCGACCCCGCCCACCGTGCCCGGGTCGGCCTGCTGCGCGACGGGCTGACCCTCGGAGACTTCGACACCTCCCTGCTCCAGCTGTACCGCGCGGTGCGCGAGGACTTCCCGGTCACCCTGGCCGGTGACGGAGCCGACGAACTCTTCGGCGGCTACCGCTGGTTCACCCCCCAGGCTGCGACCGCAAAATCCTTTCCCTGGGACTCCGTGCTGGGCCGCGCCGACCTGACCCGACTGCTCGACCCGGCCCTGGCCGCCGCCCTGGACCTGCCCGCACACCGCGCCGAACTCCACCGCACGGCCTGCACCGAGATCGAGCACCTGCCCGGCACCACTCCCGCCGAGGCCGCGCTGCGACGCGACAGCTACCTCAACCTGACCCGGTTCCTGCCCTGCCTCCTCGACCGCGCCGACCGCCTCAGCATGGGCGTCGGCCTGGAGGTGCGGGTGCCGTTCCTGGACCACCGGCTGGTCGAGTACGTCTTCAACGCCCCTTGGGAGTTCAAGACGTTCGACGGCCGCGAGAAGAGCCTGCTGCGCGCCGCCGTCACCGACCTGCTCCCCGAACCGGTGCTGGCCCGGGGCAAGAGCCCCTACCCGATGGTCCGCGACCCGGCCTACCGCACGGCCCTGGCCGGGCAAGTGGAGCGCCTGCTGGCCGACGCCGGCCCCGCCACCGACCTGCTGGACACCACCGCCGTGCGCAGCATGCTGCTCGAAGCCACCGGAGCGGACCGCTTCCCGCGCGAGGGGCTGGAACTAGTCCTGGACCTGGACCAGTGGCTGCGCACCCACCGGCCCACCCTCCGCCTCTGACCACTCACTTCCGACACCCCCTCCAAGAGCCACAGGACACCGCCATGCAGCACGCCGTGATCACCTCAGCCGTCCGAACGCCCATCGGACGCGCCCACAAGGGCGCCCTCGCCACCCTCCGCCCCGACGACCTGCTCGCCCGTACCGTCGCCGAAGCCCTGGCCCGCACCCCCGGCCTGGAACCTGCCCACGTTCAGGACCTGATGGTGGGCTGTGCCCTGCCCGGCGGTGAGCAGGGCTTCAACATCGCCCGGATCGCCGCTGTCCTGCTCGGCTGGGACCACGTACCCGGAGTGACCGTCAACCGGTTCTGCACCTCCTCACTCCAGGCCATCCGCATGGCCGCGCAAACCGTGCGCTGCGGCGACGCCGACGTCGTCATCGCGGCCGGGGTCGAGTCGCAGTCCCGCCTTGCCCACGGCAGTTCCGACACCTGGCCAGGCACCGAGAACCCCGCCTTCCACACCGCCGGGCAGCGCACCGCCCGGCGCTCACAAGCCGAAGCAGGCCCCTGGAGCGACCCCCGCGACCAGGGCGGGCACCCCGACCCCTACATCCCGGTGGGGCTGGCCGCCGAGAACACCGCCGACCTGTACGGCATCACCCGAACCGACATGGACGCCTACGCCGCCCGCTCCCACCGCCTCACCCAACAAGCCCTCGCCCAGGGCTTCCACTTCGGCGACATCGTCTCCGTCAAAACCCCGGACGGCACCACCACCAGCACCGACGACTGCCCCCGCACCGGGGTCACCGAGCAGAGCCTCGCCGCCCTGCCACCACGGTTCCGCCCCGACGGCAGGGTCACCGCAGGCAACAGCGCCCCGCTGTCCGACGGGGCCGCGGCGGTCGTCGTCATGTCCGAGACATACGCCCGCGCCCACGGCCACACCCCGCTCGCCCGGATCCTGGCCACCGCCGTCAGCGCGGGCACCCCCGAGACGGAGGGCCCGGTCCCCGTCGCCGCCACCCACACCGTTCTGACCAAGGCCGGCCTGGCTCTGACAGACCTCGACACCATCGCCGGCAACGAACCCTTCGCGGCCCAAGTCCTCGCCTACTGCGCCGAACTCGACCTCGACCCCGAGCGCATGAACCCCCACGGTGGCTCCATCGCCCTCGGCGAGCCCTACGGCGCGGCCGGAGCCCGACTGACCACCACCGCCCTCGCCACCCTGCGCCACGACGACCTCAGCACCGCCCTGATCAGCGTCGTCGCCGCAGGCGGCCAAGGCATGGCCCTCCTCCTGGAACGCACCTCGTAGGCCCGCCACCGAACTCATGCAGGGGCCTGCCTCCGCTCCGCCGGAACGAACAGCCGTCCCTTGCGGTCAGGTGGTGCAGCCGGGCCCTTTCCCCGGTTCTCCCGGCCACCCAAGCCGCCCCAGCATGGGTGGTCTCGGCAGCCCTGCCAGGAGCTCTCGCGCCGGCGCAGCGACAGCCGTCACGACCCCGAATGCCGCGGCATCGGGGAGGACCACGGTGACCCGCTCTTCTGAGGACAGTCGCGCCAACAGACACCCCGGCCCAGCAGTTGAACCGCCGTGCGGGCTCTCACTCCTGTGCGGTGCCCCGCTTGACTTGCTCCTCGGGCTGAAGCCCGAGGATTCTGGCCTTCTCGACTTGTTGCTGTGCCGCTACGCGGCACGGGCTTGGGTCGGGAGTCCGTG